>JAIEOO010000082.1 GCA_019750475.1 Acetobacteraceae bacterium
TGCCGGCGCCGGCGCTCGCGCAACCGGCGCGCCGGCCGCTGCGCGTCATCGCGCCCTTCCCGCCCGGCGGCGCGGTGGACAGCCTCGCGCGCATCCTGGCCGACCGGCTGGCGCCGGTGCTGGATCAGGTCGTCGTCGTGGAGAACCGGGTGGGCGGCGGCGGCATCGTGGGCGCCGACACGGTGGCGAAGTCGGCGCCCGACGGCACCACGCTCGGCATCATCGGTGCGGCCTCCATCCTGGCCGCACCGCTGCTGCAACCGTCCATGCCCTTCGACGCGGCGCGCGACCTGCTGGCCGTGACGCAGATCACCGACGCGGCCGTGCTGTGCGTGACCAATGCCGATGCCGCGCGGCGCGAAGGCTGGCGTGACCTGCCTTCGCTGCTGGCTTACGCGCGGGCCAGCCCCGGCCGGCTGCGGATGGGCACGACGGGCGTCGCCACCGTCTCCCACCTCGCGCTCGCGGCGATCACGGCGCGCGCCGGCGTCGAGGTGCTGCACGTGCCCTATCGCGGCGGGACGGAGGCGGTGCAGGCCGTGCTGTCCGGTGAAGTGGATGGGGTCTGCGACCTGCCGCCCCTGCTGTCGCCGCAGGTGGCGGCCGGCCGGCTGCAGGCCATGGCCGTCTCCAGCGCGCGGCGCCTGCAATTCCTGCCGGACGTTCCTGCCATGGGCGAGGCGGAGGCGACGCGCGGCCTCGACATCCGCTCCTGGAACATGCTGATGGTCGCGGCCGGCACCCCGCCCGCCGAGGTCGCGCGCCTCTTCGGCGCGATCCGCCGCGTGGCGGGCGAGGCCTCCTTCCGCCAGGCGCTCGCGCCGCTGTCCTACGACGCGGTGACGAGCGACAGCGCGGAGGCCGCCGCGCGCTTCGTCACCGAGGAGGCGCCGCGCTGGCGCGAACTCGTCCGCCTGTCGGGAGCCCGGGTGCATTGACCGCCGAACACGCCACCATCGCCCAGATCCGCCTCGATCCGCGCTTCCTGCGCGCCGCCGCCGTGCTGCGCGAGGAGCATGAGCGGACCGTCGCCGACATCATCCGGCTGACCGAGATCCCCGCGCCCCCCTTCCAGGAGGAGCGCCGCGCCGCCGCCTATCTGGAGATGCTGCGCGACCACGGCCTCGAGGAGGTCGCGCAGGACGAGGTCGGCAACGTGATGGGGCTGCGCCGCGGCTTCGGCAACGGCGACGTCCTGGTCGTCGCGGCGCATCTCGACACGGTCTTCCCCGCCGGCACCGACGTGACCGTCCGGCGGGAGGGGACGAAGCTCTTCGCCCCCGGCGTCGGCGACGACACGCGCAGCCTCGCCGTCAACCTCGCCTTCCTGCGGGCGATGGACGCGGCCGGCATCCGCACGCGGCATGACATCCTCTTCGTGGGCGATGTCGGCGAAGAGGGCCTGGGCGACCTCCGCGGCATCCGCCACCTCTTCGCGCATCATCCGAAGCGGGAGCGCATCCGCGGCTTCCTGACCGTGGACAGCCCCGATGTGGACCGGATCGTCACGGGGGGCATCGGCTCGCGCCGCTACCGCGTGACCTTCCGGGGGCCGGGCGGGCACAGCTTCGCCGCCTTCGGCCTCGTGAACCCCGTCTACGCCATGGCCGAGGCGGCGCGCGGCCTCGCCGCCGTGAAGGTCCCGCGGGAGCCGGTGACGACCCATTGCGTCAGCGTGATCGCGGGCGGCACCTCGATCAACGCCATCCCCGAGACGGCCGTGATGGAGGTGGACCTGCGATCCGCCTCCGAGGCGGAGCTGAAGCGCCTCGACGACGCCTTCCTGCGCATCGTGAAGGACGCCGTGGCGGCCGAGAACGGCGCGCGGGAGGGGACGATCACGGCCGACGTGAAGCTCGTCGGCGACCGCCCCGCCGGCCACACCCCCAATGGCGCGCCGATCGCGAAGCTCGCCGCCGCCGCCGTCGCGGCGGAGGGTTACGTGCCTTCCTTCGAATGGTCCTCGACCGACGCGAACGTGCCGATGAGCCTCGGCATCCCGGCGCTGCGCATCGGCTCGGGCGGGCGGGGCGGACGCGCCCACAGCCTCGAGGAATGGATCGACGTCGAGATCGAGGAGAGCCTGCGCGGCATGCGCGCGAGCCTCGCGACGATCCTCGCCGTGGCGGAGATGGAGACCGCCTGACCGCCGGGCGCCGACACCAAGAACGACCGCCAGGAATCACCGGAGGAAGCGGATGCAGAAGCTCGTCGTGCGGATGGGGGACGTGAAGGGCTATTCGCCCGCGAACCATCACGGGACCGTCAACCACCGGCTGATCGCCCCCGAGACCGTGGGGCCGACGCCGATCGAGCTGCTGCATGGCAGCCTGGAGCCGGGCGGCCTCGCCCAGCCTCACGCGCATCCGGGCATCGCCCAGATCTGCTACCTGCTGGAAGGCCGCGCCCGCGTCTCCTGCCGGGGCGTGACCGAGGAGATGGGGCCGGGCGATGCCTGCTTCTTCCCGGCCGATGAGGAGCATTCCTTCCACGTCGTCGGGGACCAGCCGGTGCGCGTCCTCGTCATCTACACGCCGCCCTATGGCGAGGACCCGGCCAAGGTCATCAAGCGCAGCTGACAAGGCGCCGCATCGGAGGAACCGCCCATGAACCGTCGCCACCTTCTCGCCGCGGCCCCGCTGCTGGCCGCACCCCGCCTGGCGCTCGCCCAGGAATGGCGGCCGAGCCGGCCGATCACCTTCCTCGTGCCCTTCGCCGCCGGGTCGGGCACGGACATCGTCGCCCGGATCCTCGGCAACCTGCTCTCGAACGAGCTGGGCCAGCCGGTGGTGGTGGAGAACCGCACCGGCGCCAACGGCACCATCGCGGCGGTGGCCGCCGCCCGCGCGGCGCCGGACGGGCACACGCTGTTCGTGACCACCAACACCACCCACGCCGCCAACCCGCATCTGCTGCGGCGGATCGAGTACGATCCGGTGAACGACTTCACGCCGATCTCGCGCCTCGGCCAGTACATCTTCTGGCTGCTGGTCGGGCCGGAGGTGCCGGCGCGCAACCTGCGGGAATTCCTGGCCCTCGCCCGCGCCCGGCCGGGCCAGATCAGCTACGCCAGCGGCAACGGCACCGGCATCGTCGCGGGCGGGGCCATCGCCCACGCCGCCGGCGTGGAGATGCTGCACGTCCCCTACCGTTCCACGCCGCCGGCGCTGACGGACGTGGTCGCGGGGCGGGTCCATTCCATCGTCGTGGACCTCTCGGCCTCGATGGGCTTCGTGCGGGATGGGCGGCTGCGGCCGCTCGGCATCACCTCGGCCCGGCGCTCGGCCCTGGCGCCCGAGACCCCGACGCTGGACGAGGCGGGGCTGACCGGGTTCTCCATGCTCTCCTGGGCGGCGCTGTTCGGCCCGGCCCGGCTGCCGCCCGAGATCCTGAACACGCTGTCGGCGGCCCTGCTTCGCATCGGCAACGGGCCGGAGTATGCGGCGCGCATGCGCGACGTGTCCTTCGAGGCGACGGTCTCCACCCCCGATGAGCTGCGGGTCTTCGTGGCGGAGCAGATCGCCTCCTGGGGGGCGATGATCCGCGCCGCGCGGATCGAACCCGAGTGATGCCGCGCCGGCGCCGCCGAAGCGTCTGGGGCCGCCTTCTGGGCGGCCTTTTCGTGGCGGCGCTGGCCGTCCCGCTGCTGCTGGCGGGCGCCGTGTGGTGGACCCTCCCCGCCGCCCGGGAGGAGCCGCGGATCGCGGGGCTGTCCGCGCCCGTCGCCATCGCCTTCGACGCGGCCGGCATCCCCCGCATCACCGCGGCCAATGAGCGCGACTTCGCCATGGCGCTCGGCTGGCTGCATGCGCGGGACCGCATGTTCCAGATGGACGCGATGCGCCGCGGCGCGCAGGGGCGCCTCGCCGAGATCGCGGGGACGGGGGCGCTGCGGCTCGATCGCTTCTCCCGCCTGCTCGGGCTGCGGCAACGGGCGGAGGCGGACCTCGCCGCCCTCGACGAAGAGACGCGCGGGCTGCTCGGAGCCTACGCGGCGGGGGTGAACGCCCGGATCGCCGAACGCGGCCGCTGGATCGCGCCCGAGTTCCTCGCCCTCGGCGCGCCCGAGCCGTGGGAGCCCACCCATTCGCTGCTCTGGGCCAAGGTGATGGGCCTGTGGCTCTCCGGGAATTACCGCGCCGAGCTGGAGCGCGCCGGCCTCGCCCGCGTGCTGGGCGAGCGGATGTGGGATCTCTGGCCGCAGGACCGCACGGCGGGGCGCGCGGACCTCGCATCGCTTCCCGATCCCGGCGGACTGCTGGCGCGCGTTCCTGTCTTCCCGGTGGACGCGCCGCTGCCGCCGATGGCTTCCAACGCCTGGGCGGTCGGGCCTTCGCGCTCGGCCACGGGCGGCGCGCTGCTGGCGGCCGACCCGCATCTCGGCTTCTCGGCGCCCGTCCTCTGGTATCTCGCGCGGGTCGACTTCCCGGACGGGCGGATGCTGGCGGGCGCGACCTCGCCCGGCGTGCCGCTCGTCGTGATCGGGCGCAACGCCCGCCTGGCCTGGGGCTTCACCACCACCCACAGCGACACGCAGGACGTCTTCGTCGAGCGCCTGGCCGGGCCCGACGCCTACGAGACCGAGGACGGCCCCCGCCCCTTCACGACCCGGCGCGAGACGATCCGCGTCCGCGGCGGCGAGCCCGTCGAGATGCTGGTGCGCGAGACGCGGAACGGCCCCGTCATCTCCGACCTCGACGGCCCGCGGACGGACGGGACCGTCCTTGCGGTGCGGATGGCCAATCTCGAGCCTCGGGACACGGCGGCGCAGGGGCTGCTGGCGCTCACCCGCGCCGCCAACCTCGCCGAGGCGCGGCGCGCCGCGTCGCTCATCACCTCCCCGCCGCAGAACCTGATGGTCGCCGACGCCGAGGGCGGGATCGCCCTGTACCTGACCGGCCGGACGCCCATCCGCCGCCAGGGTGACGGCAGCCTGCCGACGCCCGGCACCGCTCCCTGGGCCGGCTTCATCCCCTTCGACGACCTGCCGCATGTCGAGAACCCGGCGAGCGCGCAGATCGTCAACGCGAACAACCGCGTGAGCCCTGAGGGCCACCCGGCGTTCCTCGGGCGCGACTTCCATGGCGACTGGCGCTTCCGCCGCATCCAGGAGCGGCTGCGGGCCCGCCCGCGCCACGACGTGCCAGGCTTCGCCGCGATCCAGATGGACGAGGTCTCGCTGCTGGCGCGGGAGGCGCTGCCGCTGCTGCGCTCTCTCCCGCGCGGCAGCGGGCCCGTCGCCGCGGCGCAGGCGCTGCTCGCCGACTGGGACGGGACCATGGCGGCGGATGCGCCACAGCCGCTGATCTGGGCCGCTTTCGCCCGCCGGATGCCACTGCTCGCGCTGCGTCAGGCTGGCGTGACGGACGCGCCCGCCGGCCCCGAGTTCCTGCGCTTCCTGCTGACCGATCCGCGCGCCGCCGCCTGGTGCAACGGCGATTGCCGCGCCATGGCGACGCTCGCGCTGACCGAATCCGTGCAGGAGCTGGTGCAGCGCCACGGCGCCGACCCCGCCGCCTGGCGCTGGGGCCCGCTGCACGCCGCGCGCTTCGAGCACCCGCTGCTGCGCTTCGTCCCCGGGCTCAACCGGCTGATCCGGCTGGAGGCGCCCACCGGCGGCGACGGCGAGACGGTGCATCGCGGCGGCATCCGCGGCCCGGCCGGGACCTGGAACTCGGTGCACGGGGCGGGGCTGCGCTTCGTGGCGGACCTGTCCTCGCCCGATGGCGGCCACGCCATCATCGCGACGGGCCAGTCGGGCCACTTCATGTCGCGCCACTGGGGCGACCTGCTGGCCGACTGGCAGGCCGGGCGGGTCCGGCGGCTCGACCGGCAGGCCGGCCCGGTGGCGGTGCGGCTCTCGCCCTGATCGGCGGCGGGCTGTAAGCGCGGCCGATGCTGCAACCCGTCACCATCGGCCTGCTCGCGGCCTTCGTCGGCTTCGCCTCCTCCTTCGCGGTGGTGCTGGCGGGGTTGGCGGCGGTCGGCGCCTCGCCGGCCCAGGCGGCGTCGGGCCTCGTCATCCTCTCCGCGGTGATGGGTCTGCTGGGCCTGCTGTTCTCGCTCCGCTGGCGGATGCCGGTCTCGGTCGCCTGGTCCACGCCGGGCGCGGCGCTGCTGGTGACGAGCGGGGTGCCGGCGGGCGGGTTCGCGGCGGCGGTGGGCGCCTTCCTGTTCTGCGCCGCGCTGATCGTCCTCGCCGGCCTCTCCCGCCCGGTCGCCCGCGCCGTCGAGCGCATTCCGGCGCCCATCGCCGGCGCGATGCTGGCGGGCGTGCTGCTCGACCTCTGCCTCGCGCCGGTGCGCGCCGTGGCCGAGATCCCCTGGCTCGCCCTGCCGGTGGTGCTGGCCTGGGCGGTCATGCTGCGCCTGAACCGGCTCTGGGCCGTGCCGGTCGCGGTGCTCGTCGCCATGCTCGGCATCGCCTTCGGGGTCGGATGGCCGGCGGGCGTCTCCCTCTCGGCGCCGCGCCTCGAATGGGTGTGGCCGGCCTTCGAGGTGCAGGCGCTGATCGGCATCGGGCTGCCGCTGTTCCTGGTCACCATGGCGTCGCAGAACCTGCCCGGCTACGCGGTGCTGCGCGCCAACGGCTATGGCCCACCCATCGCGCCGATCTTCGTCGGCACCGGGGCGGGCAGCGTGGTCACGGCGGCCTTCGGCGGGCAGGCGGTGAACCTCGCCGCGATCACGGCCGCCCTCTGCGCGGGGCCGGAGGCGCACCCCGATCCCGCGCGGCGCTGGGTGGCGGCGGTGGTGACCGGCCTCGGCTATCTCGGCTTCGCCCTCATCGCCGGGGCGGCGGCGGCCTTCGTGGCGGCCGCGCCCCCCGTGCTGATCCAGGCGGTCGCGGGGCTGGCGCTGCTCACCTCGCTCGCGGGCGCGCTCTCGGCGGCGCTGGCGGTGGAGGAGACGCGGCTGCCCGCCGTGCTGACCTTCGTCGTCACCGCCTCGGGCCTCTCGGTGGCGGGGATCGGCGCGGCCTTCTGGGGGCTGATGGCGGGTGTGGGGCTCCTCGCCCTATTGCGGCCGAAGCCGTAGCAGCTCCCGCGCCTCGGCGGGCGTCGCGACGCGTTCGCCCAGCGCCTCGACGATGGTGACCGCGCGCTCCACCAGCGGCGCGTTGCCCGGGCTCAGCTGCCCGCGGGCGATGTAGAGATTGTCCTCGAGCCCGACGCGCACATGCCCGCCCAGGATCACCGCCTGCGCCACCATCGGGAACTGCATCCGGCTGATGCCGAAGCCCGACCACACCGCCCCCTCGGGAACCAGCGCCTTCAGCGCCAGCATCGCCTCCGGCGTGGCGGGCGCGCCCCAGGGAATGCCGAGGCAGAGCTGGAACCAGGGCGGCGCCTCGAACAGCCCGCGCTTCGCCATGTCGGCCGCGAGGCGCGCATGGCCGAGGTCGAACACCTCGAGCTCGGGCTTCGAACCCGACGCCCGGATCATCTCCGCCATGCGCTCCAGATGGGCGGGCACGTTGACGAAGGCGCGCGGGCCGAAATTCATCGTCGCCACGTCGAGGGAGCAGATGTCGGGCTTCAGCTCCAGCACGTGGGCCACGCGCTCCTCGGGCGTCGCCATGCCGCGGCTGACTGCGTTGACGTTGGGGTCCTCGCCCGGGTGGAAGCCGGCGCCGGGGCCGGTCGTCAGGTTGATCAGCACGTCGGAATTCGCCGCGCGGATCAGCCGCACCACCTCACGGTAGAGCGCCGGATCGCGGGAGGGCTTGCCCGTCTCGGGGTGGCGCACATGGATGTGCACGATGGCCGCCCCCGCCTGCCGCGCCGCCAACGCCTCGCGGGCGATCTGTTCCGGCGTGACGGGGATGTGGGGCGAGGCCCCGGCGCTGTCCGCGCCGCCCGTCAGGGCGCAGGTGATGATGACCGGTCGGCTCATGGCGTCGTTCCTCCAACGCGCATTGGAGGCGGCACGCGCCGCGGCGTGAAGCCCCCGGCCTCAGCCCATCGGGCGTCAGGCCATGGCGCGCCGGAGACGCGACGGCGCCTCGGCGTCGTGCGCCGGCAGGAGGACCGTGCCCTGCTCCTCGATCTCGCGCCGCAGCACCTCAAGCGTCCCGCGTGCCGATCCCGGATCGGCCACGATCCCCGCCATCTCGCCGCGCGCGACCTGGCCCTGGTCGAAGGCCGCGTCGCCGGCCAGAAGCCAGCGCCGGTCGCCCTCGACGATGAGCAGCGACTGGTGGGCGGGCGAATGTCCCGGCGTCGGCACGAGGCGCAGCCGCCGGTCCCGCGTGATCGGGTGGGAGGCGGCGAAGGCGCCGTCCGGCGGCCCGTCATGCTCCACGGGGCGGAGCCGCGACGCCGCCGGCAGGCGGCAGGTCAGCGTGCCGAGATGGCCGCCGGCGTCGGCGCGCGAGACCAGGAATTCGGCACGGGGAAAGCCGCCCATGCCGCCCGCGTGGTCGGAGTGGAGATGCGTCATCACGACCGTCCGCACCGCCCCGGGATCGAGGCCGAGGGCGCGAAGCTGCGCGGCGGCTTCCTCCTCCGGGCGGACCTGGAAGCGCAGGTTGCGGCCGTAGAAGACGGCGTCGCCGCGGGTGCATGCGAAATGCGCGGGATCCATCGCCGCCGCCGTCTCGCCGGTGTCGAGCAGGAACAGCCCCTCGGGGTGCTCGATGGCGTAGCAGAGGATGGGCAGCCATTCCGTCCAGGCGCGATCGAGCAGGATGGCCGGGAGGCGCAGCGCGTCGGGCCCGGCGTAGCTGCGATGGCGGCGCTTGACGCGGACCCAGCCGGTCTGGATCGCGTGGACGCGCAACCCGCCGGGCGTGAGGGCGGTCACAGGCCGCGGGGCGGCGGCGGGTCCTGCGGGAAGCTCCGCATCCGGTGCGGTACAGGCCATGCCGAGCGCGGGCGCGGCGAGGATGAGGGAGCGGCGAAGCGGCATCGGTGCCGAGATGGCACCGCGGGCGCCCCTGCCAACCCGGTGTCAGCCGGCGAGCATCGCTTCCACCAGCTCCTGCACAGCCAAAGCCTCTTCCAGCGTCGCGAGGCCGGTATCCCGCTCGCCGGCCGCGAGACGCGCGAGCTTGTCGAGCTGCCCGCCCAGGGTCACCGGGCGCATCTGCGGGTTGGGCACGGCGTCCGGATCGGGCTCCCAGCCGCCATCGGCGCGCTGGCGCTCGGCGATGGACCAGTCGCGCAGGCGGATCGAACCGCGCTCCCCCACCAGGGTGAAGAGGTTCGTGTCCTCGCGATCCGTCGTGCCGACATCCCCCGTCAGCGAGACGGGCACGGCGCCCGCCCGCAGGCTCGCGCGCAGCGACGTCTCGGCCCGCGCGGCGTCGGGGAACCCGGCCTGCGCCTCCACGATCTCGAGTGGCCCCAACACGCGTCCCGCGAGGAACAGGAAGTGCGACACCACCTCCCGCGTGAAGCCGCCCTCCGCCCGCAGCGACAGCCAGGAGGCGGCCGCCTTCTGCCACTCCCGCGGCCATTCCCGGAAGGCGACGGCGATGTCGCAGCGCTGCACGGCACCGATGCCCGACAGCCATTCCCGCAGGCGCGCGACGGCCGGGGACGACGCCATGGGGAAGTTCACCGCCGCCGGCTTGCCCGCCGCCCAGGCGACGAAGCCCCGCGCGGCCTCCGTGTCCGAGGCGAGCGGCTTCTCCAGCAGCAGCGCCTTGCCGGCCGCGAGCGCCGCTCGCCCGTGCTCGATGTGCGACGAGGGCGGGGACGCGACATAGACCGCGTCGGACGCCGCGATCACCTCCGCCGCCGAGCCCGCCGCCGGCCCCAGCCCCGCGAGGCGCGCCATGGCCGCCGACGACGGGTCCCACAGCGCCGCGATGGGCGTGCCGTGCGGGACGGCCACGCGCAGCAGCCGCTCCCCCATGATGCCGAGGCCGATGATTCCGAGCTTCACGCCGCCACTCCGTCTTCATAGGGCAGGCCGACATAGTTCTCGGCGAGCGTCCGCTGTGCCGCCTGCGACCCGCAGACGTAGTCGAGCTCCGCCACCTGGATGCGGTGCTCGAACGGGTCGTCGCCGTCGAAGCGGTGCAGCATCGAGGTCATCCACCAGGAGAAGCGCTGCTTCTTCCAGATCCGCCGGAGGCAGGTGGCGCTGTAGCTGTCCATCAGCGCCGTTCCCTGGCCCCGGTAGAACGCCACCAGCGCGCGGCACAATGTCCGCACATCGGCGACGGCGAGGTTCATGCCCTTGGCACCGGTGGGCGGCACGATGTGGGCGGCGTCCCCGCACAGGAACATCCGCCCGAAACGCATCGGCTCCACCACGAAGGAGCGCATGGCGGTCACGCCCTTCTGGAGGATCGGGCCTTCCTTGACCTGGTCGAGGCCGTCGGCGCGGGCGAGGCGCTTGTGCAGCGCGTCCCAGATCCGGTCGTCGGACCAGTTCTCCGCCGCGTCTTCCACCGGGCATTGCACGTAGAGCCGCGAGAGGGTGGGGCTGCGCATCGTCGCCAGCGCGAAGCCGTCCGCGTGCCGCGCGTAGATCAGCTCGTGGCTGGGCGGCGGCGTCTCGGCCAGGATGCCGAGCCAGGCGAAGGGGTAGACGCGCTCATAGACCTTGAGCTTCCCCTCGGGGATCGCCGCGCGGCACACGCCGTGGAAGCCGTCGCAACCGGCGATGACGTCGCAGAGCAGCTCGTGCCGCTGCCCGTCCTTCGTCCAGGAGATGCGCGGCCGGTCGCTCTCCGGATCGTGGACCTGCGTGTCCTCGACCTCGAAATGGAGCGGCGCCCCGTAGCCGAGGCGCGCGGCGACCAGATCCTTCACCACCTCCTGCTGGCCGTAGATCGTCACGCGCTTGCCGGTCAGGCCGTGCAGGTCGATGCGGTGCGACCGCCCGTCGAAGCGCAGCTCCATCCCGTCATGGGCCAGGCCCTCGCGGTGCAGCCGGTCGGCGACCCCCGACTCGGTCAGCGTGTCCACCGTCCCCTGCTCCAGCAGGCCGGCGCGGATGCGGTTCTCGATGTAGGGGCGGGAGCGGCTCTCGATCACCACGCTCTCGATGCCCCGGAGATGCAGGAGATGCGCGAGCAACAGCCCGGCCGGCCCGGCCCCCACGATGCCCACCTGCGTCCGCATGCCTGCCCGCCCCTGAAACCGCTTCGTGACGCGGCCGCAATGCCGCAGATTGCCCGCACCGGCAATGGAAGACCCTGCGATGGACCGCACCTGGCGCCTCGACGTGATCTCGGACGCGATCTGCCCCTGGTGCTGGATCGGCAAGCACCGGATGGAACGCGCCATCGCCCTGCTCGAGCCCGAAGGCTTCCGCTTCGAGGTGCATTGGCGGCCCTACCAGCTCAACCCCGACATGCCGCCCGAGGGGGTCGCGCGCGCGGCCTACCGCGCCGCCAAGTTCGGCAGCCTCGAACGCTCCCGCCAGCTCGACGCGCAGGTGGCGGCCGCCGGGCGGGAGGTCGGGCTGCAGTTCCGGCACGACCTCATGGCCCGCACGCCGAACACCATCGCCGCCCACCGGCTGATCCGCTGGGGCGGCAACGCCGTGGTCGAGCCCCTGTTCCACGCCTACTTCCACGCGGGCCGCGACATCGGCGACGCCGAGACCCTGGCCGCCATCGCCGGGGAGGCCGGCCTCGACCCCGCCGCGGCCGCGTCCATGCTCGCCGGGACCGAAGGCGAGGCCGAGGTGCGGGCCGAGGAGGCCGAGTTCCGCCGGGTCGGCATCGACGGCGTGCCGAGCTTCGCCCTGGAGGGCCATGTCCTGTTCAGCGGGGCCATGCCGGAGGACCGGATGGCCGACGCCTTCCGCCGGGCGGCGGGAATCCTGGCCAGGGCCGCCTGAGCCGGGCCCGACGCTTGTCCCGGCCGCCGCCCCGCGTGATATAGGGCGCCCCGGGGAGAGCCGCCTTTGCCTGACTCGACTGCCATGCGCCGCCTGCTGATCCTGCCCGCCCTGCTCGCCTCGCTGTCGGGCTGCGGCGTCACGCAATGGGATGGCAGCTTCGGCGCCCTCTTCGCGTCCCGCCAGACGCCCGGCCTCACGGACCGGTCGCCCGAGGGCATGTACGCCGCGGGGATCGAGGCGCTGCAGCAGCGGCGCTTCCAGGTGGCCGGCGAGATCTTCGACTCGCTGGAGCGGGAGCATCCCTTCTCCACCTGGGCGACCAACGCCAAGATCATGGCCGCCTACAGCGAGTACATGCGCAACCGCTACACCGAGGCCATCGGCGCGCTGGACCGCTTCATCCAGCTCCACCCCTCGCACCGGGACATCGCCTACGCCTACTACCTGCGCGCGCTCTCCTACTACGAGCAGATCGCCGACGCGCAGCGCGACCAGCGCGGGACGGAACAGGCGCTCACGGCGCTGCAGGACGTCACCAACCGCTTCCCCGACACGGCCTATGCCCGCGACGCGCGCCTCAAGATCGACCTCGCGCGCGACCACCTCGCGGGGCGCGAGATGAACATCGGCCGCTTCTACCAGCGCCAGCGCCTCTACAACGCCGCCATCGGCCGCTTCCGCCGGGTCGTGGAGGACTTCCAGACCACGAACCACGTGCCCGAGGCGCTGCACCGGCTGACCGAGATCTACACGGCGCTCGGCCTCACCCAGGAGGCCACGCGTACGGCCAGCGTGCTCGGCCACAACTTCCCGGGCAGCTCCTGGTACCAGGACAGCTACGCCCTCCTCACCCCCGGCGCCCTGCCGGCCCCCGAGGACCGGCCCGGCTTCGTCCGCCGCGCCTGGAACTGGGTGTTCTAGCCTTTCCCCGCCGGAGTTTTCCGCGTCCCGCCGCGCAGTGGCGGGGCGCGGACAACCTCGGCCGCCACCCCGGCCCGCCGCAACCCAGCGCTCCCGGCGCCGAGTCGCCCACGATCCGAGGGCCGGCCTCGCGGGTCCCGGGCTCGGCCCGCCTCCGCCCCGCCCCTCCGGTGACCGAGGCGGTCGGCCGATGCGACGGCACCCGCCACCCGGTCCGGCGCCATGGCCGCCCTGCCCGCTACCAAGGTCGCGCCCGGCGCATTACATGCGGGGTGTCGCGGAGGCGTGGCCCGGCAGGGCGCCGGACGCGGCGCATCCCGGGCAAACGCTGCCTGGGCATCGGGGGGCGGATGCTTCGGGTGAACCTGGTCCTGGCTGCGCGGCGGGTGCTTCGCGGCGCCGCGCATCGCTGAGGGGCGCCCATGCTCGTTTCCCTCTCCATCCGTGACGTGGTGCTGATCGAGCGGCTCGACCTCGCCTTCGGGCCCGGGCTCTCGGTCCTCACCGGCGAGACCGGCGCCGGGAAATCCATCCTGCTCGACAGCCTCGGCCTCGCCCTCGGCATGCGGGCGGAAGCGGGCCTCGTCCGCAGCGGCCAGTCCCAGGCCAGCGTCGCCGCCGTCTTCCAGCCCCCGCCCGACCACCCCGCCTTCGCCATCCTCGAGGAACAGGGGATGGAGGCCGAGGGCGAGATCGTGCTGCGCCGCGTGGTGCAGGCCGATGGCCGCTCCCGCGCCTTCGTCAACGACCAGCCCGCCGGCGTCGCCCTGCTGCGCCGCATCGGCTCCCTCCTCGTCGAGGTGCAGGGCCAGCACGACCAGATGGGCCTGGCCGATCCGGCCACCCATGCCGGCGTGCTGGATGGCCATGGCGGCCTCGACCCGCTGCGGGGGGAGGTCGCACGCGCCTGGCGCGCCTGGCGCGGCGCCGAGGACGCGCTGGAGGAAGCTCGCGAAGCCGTCGCGGCCGCCCTGCGCGACGAGGAATGGCTGCGCCACGCCGTCGCCGAACTGGACCAGCTCGCCCCGGAGGAGGGGGAGGAAGACACGCTCGCCCAGGAACGGCAGACGCTGCAGCAGGGCGAACGCCGCATGGAGGCCGTCGCCTCCGCCCTGTCGGAACTCCAGCCACGCGACCGCCGCGGCGGCACCCCGCCCGCCGCCGCCCTGCGCAACGCCGCCCGCGCCCTCGAACGCCTGCCCGCCAATGCGGGCCTCGACGCCTCCGCCGTGCTGGCGGCCCTCGGTTCGGCGCAGGACGCGCTGTCCGAGGCCGAATCCTTGCTCGAACGCTTGGCCCACGAGGCCGTGCCCGACCCGCGCCGGATGGAGCAGGTGGAGGACCGGCTGTTCACCCTGCGCGCCGCCGCCCGCAAGCACGGCGTCACCGTCGTGGAACTCCCCGGCCTGCTGGAGACGCTGAAGGCGCGCCTCGCCGCGCTCGATGCCGGCACGGGCCGCGTCGCCGCCCTCGAAGCCCAGCGCGACGCCGCCCGCCGCGCCTATCTGGAGGCCGGCCAAAGGCTCTCGGAAGCCCGCAGGCGCGCCGCCGCGAAGCTCGAGAAGGCGCTCGGCGCCGAACTCCCGCCCCTCAAGCTCGAACGCGCCCGCATCGCGGTCGAGGTCGCGTCGCGCGACGAGGCCGGCTGGGGGCCGGAGGGGATGGACCGCGTGGCCCTCCTCGTCTCGACCAATCCCGGCCAGGCGCCCGGTGCGCTCGGCCGCATCGCCTCCGGCGGCGAGCTGTCGCGCATGATGCTCGCGCTCAAGGTCGTGCTGGCGCAGGGCTCCGTCGTGCCGAGCCTCGTCTTCGACGAGGTGGACAGCGGCATCGGCGGCGCGACGGCCGCCGCCGTGGGGGAGCGCCTGACGCGCGTCGCCGACAAGCTCCAGGTCCTCGTCGTCACCCACTCGCCCCAGGTCGCGGCGCGCGGCGCGCAGCACCTCCGCGTCGCCAAGGCGGTGAAGGGCGGCCGCGCCGAGACGCGCGTGGAATCGCTCGACGCCGAGGAACGCCGCGAGGAGATCGCCCGCATGCTCTCCGGCGAGCGCGTCACGGCCGCCGCCCGTGCCGCCGCCGACGACCTGCTCGCCGGAAGCCTGCTGTGATCATCGCCCGCCGCGTGCTGGCCTCAGCGCAGGGCGACGTCACGGTGACGCTCTTCGCACCGGTGGCCGATGGCGAAGACATGCGCTGCGAATACGTCGTGGACGGCGCCGCCGGATCCTGGCACGCCCATGCCGTGGGGGTGGACGGCTTCCAGGCGATGGACCTGGCGCAGCGCAGGATTGGCGCGGAGCTTCGCGCCCGCGAGGAGTCGGTCGGGCCGATCCGGTGGCTCGACCGGGAGGACACCGGCTTTGCCGCCCTCTGGTGGACGAGTCTGCCCCGGAACACCGAAGCGCATGCCTTCTACGCCGCCCTCGGCGCGGAGGAGGACGTGCTGCACGCCCACACCCTCGAGGGCGAGGCCTTCACGCGCCTCGCGCGGCAGACGCCGTGACGCCCCGCATCCGCCGCGCCGCGCTATCCGACGCCGCCGCCATCGCCGCCATGCTGCGCGCGCTCAACGCCGAGCCCGGCTGCCACCCGGAGCGCCTGACGCCCGACATCGTGCGCGCCAACCTCCTCGCGGACCCGCGCAGCCTCGCCTGGGTGGCGGAGCGGGACGGTGCGCCTATCGCGCTCGCCACCGCGCATCCCACCTTCGACACCGCCACCTCGCGCTGGGGCCTTTTCCTCTCCGACCTCTGGGTCGAGCCCGCGCATCGCCGCCAGGGCATCGCCCGCGCCCTGCTCGCCGCGCTCCGTGCCGAGCCCGGCTACGACTTCCTGTGGTGGAACGCCGATGCGGGCGATGACCTCGCGCTTGCCTTCCACCGCTCCTTGGGCGCCGGCGAGGCGCCGACCGTGGACTTCATCCTGGAGCGGACATGAGCCACGCCTCTGCCATCGAGACGCTCACCGAACAGCAGGCCATGGAGGAACTCGCCCGCCTGGCCGCCGAGATCGCCCATCACGACCGCCTCTACCACGAGCAGGACGCGCCCGAGATCCCGGACGCGGAGTATGACGCGCTGGTGCGCCGCAACCGCGCCATCGAGGCCCGCTTCCCGAACCTCGTGCGGGAGGACAGCCCGTCGAAGCGGGTGGGCGCGAAAGCGGCCGAGGGCTTCTCCGAGTTCCCGCACCTCGTCCCGATGCTGTCGCTCGACAACGCCTTCGGCGACGACGACTTCGCCGAGTTCTGCGCCCGGATCCGCCGCTTCCTGGGCCTGTCTGCGGAGGAGGCGCTGCGCTTCGTCGCCGAGCCGAAGATCGACGGCCTCTCCATCAACCTCCTCTACGAGCATGGCCGCTTCGTGAAGGGCGGCACGCGCGGCGATGGTTCCGTGGGCGAGGACGTGACGCAGAACCTTCTCACCCTGGCGGATCTGCCGCGCACCCTGCCCGCCCCCTTCCCCGACCGCATCGAGATCCGCGGCGAGGTCTTCATGGACCGCCCCGATTTCTTCGCCTTCCAGGCGGCGCAGAAACACGCCGCCGAAGAGCGCGAGGCGCGCCGCACGCGCGGCGAGCGCGTCGGACCCGCGATCCTCGTTCCCGCCAATCCGCGCAACGCCGCCGCCGGCTCGCTGCGTCAGCTCGACAGCCAGGTGACGGCGAGGCGCCCGCTCAAGCTCTTCGCCTACGCCATGGGCGCGTCCTCGGCACCGGTCGCCGAAACCCACTCCGGATGGCTGGAGGCGCTGAAGCGCTGGGGCTTCCAGGTGAACCCGCTCTCGACGCCGCTCGATGAGAGGGATTGCGCGCCCTTCCAGGCCCGCATGGCCGAGGAACGGCCGCAGCTCCGCTACGACATCGACGGCGTCGTCTACAAGCTCGACCGGCTCGACTGGCAGGCGCGCCTCGGCTTCGTCGGCCGCGCGCCGCGCTGGGCCATCGCCTGGAAATTCCCGGCCGAGCGCGCGACGACCACGCTCGAGAAGATCGAGATCCAGGTCGGCCGCACCGGGGCGCTGACGCCGCGCGCCAAGATGACGCCCGTGACCGTCGGCGGCGTCGTCGTCACCCACGCGACGCTGCACAACGAGGACGAGATCCGCCGCCTCGACGCGCGGGAGGGCGACCTCGTCGTCATCCAGCGCGCCGGCGACGTCATCCCGCAGGTGGTCGAGGTGCTGAAGGACCGCCGCCCGGCGGAAGGCCTTCCCGAATACCGCTTCCCCGAGACCTGCCCGGTCTGCGGCAGCCACGCCATCCGCCCCGAAGGCGAGGTGGTGCGGCGCTGCACCGGCGGTCTCACCTGCCGCGCGCAGACCGTCGAGCGCCTGTTCCACTTCGTCAGCCGCCGCGCCATGGACATCGAGGGGCTGGGCTACGAGCGCCTCGAACTGCTGCACGACCGCGGCTGGGTGACATCGCCCGCCGACCTGTTCCGCCTGCACGCCCGCCGCGCCGAGCTGGAGGCGCTGGAAGGCTGGGGCGAAACGAGCGTGCGCAACCTGCTCAACGCGCTCGAAGGACGGCGCCGCGTGCCGCTGGAGCGCTTCATCTTCGCCCTCGGCATCCGCCGCATCGGCGAGCAGAACGCCAAGCTGCTCGCGCGCCACTACCATTCCTGCCCCGTCTGGCGCGCGCGGATGGAGGAGGCGCGCGTCATCGGCAGCGAGGCCCGGCAGGAGCTGGGCGACATCCAGGGCATCGGCCCCGCCATCGCGGAGGAGCTGGTGCAGTTCTTCGGCGAGCCGCACAACACCGAGGCGCTGGATGACCTGCTGCGCGAGGTGACGCCCGAGGACGTGCCCGAGGCCGCCGCGACGGACAGCCCCGTCGCCGGCAAGGTCCTCGTCTTCACGGGCACGCTCACCACCATGACCCGGCAGGAGGCCGAGGCGCGGGCCGAGGCGCTCGGCGCCAAGGTGACGAAGAGCGTCTCGAAGAAGACCGACCTCGTCATCGTTGGCGCCGATGCCGGCAGCAAGGCGGCCAAGGCCGCCGAACTCGGCATCCGCACCGTGACCGAGGGCGAGTGGCGGGAGATGGCGGGCTTCTGACCGCCCGCGCGGCGGTCGCGCGCGCCGGCCGCCGCACCTTCCCGAGCCGCGGGACACGCACCCGGCAAGGCCGAGGATCCGCTTGTTTTCGCTCGCGAAATCCCCATCTTCCGGGAGCCGGTGGGCGGCCTCGACGAGGTCTGGCGCGCCGGGTCCGCAAGCCTCGGCGTGAGGTTCCGGTTGCCATTGGAGCGCGGCGTCAACTCGGCCTTAAGCGCGGCGGCTTCAGGAACAAAACGCGAACTTGCAGCCCGGCCCAATCGCCCCGTCCGAACCGAACCGCGAGACACGACCATGCCGATAGATCCCAAGGCCGACACGATGGCCCTCTGGTCGCGCGAGGAGCCGACCGACCCGAAATTCACCAAGGCCTTCACCCGGGGCGGCGGCTTCCGCGGCACGGCCATCAACCCGACCTACGTCCGCAAGCGCCTGACCCACGCCTTCGGCCCGGTGGGCCTCGGCTGGGGCGTGGAGGTGCTGGCCGATGACGTGGTGCCGGGCGCGCCGGTGCATGACGGCCAGGGCCGCCTCGTCGGCAACGAGAGCGTCCAGCGCACGCGCATCCGCTTCTGGTACCACCCGGCCGGCTGCGCCGCGAATGACGACGGCGTGCTGGCGCCGCGCGGGCCCCGCGCCGTCACCGAGCAGGTCGGCCAGACCACCTACGTCACCTGGCGCCGCGGCAAGAACGGGGAGGCCGGGCGCTTCGACACCGACGAGGAGGCCTGGAAGAAGTCGCTGACCGACGCGCTGACCAAGGCCGCGTCCGAGGTGGGCATCGGCGCCGACGTCCATCTCGGCCTCTTCGACGACAGCAAGTACGTCAACGACCGCACCCGCGACGCCGAGGCCGAGCAGGGCGCGACCGACGGCGCCGCCCGCCTCGCCGACGCGCAGGAGGCGCGGGACAACGCGTACAAGCTGCTCGAGCGGCTGGAGGAGGTGCATGACAGCGACGCCTATGGCAGCGCCGTCACCGCCGCCCTTCAGCTCCGCCCGGCGCTGCTCCGCCTCGGCCTGCAGGGAGAGCTGGAGCGGCTGCGCGCCGCGACGGAGGAGGCCAAGCGCCGCGTCCGCAAGGCCGCGGCGTAGCAGGGGTTCCGGCCGCCCGGGACGGGATGCGGCCGGCGGGGCGGTCGGGCGCCGCCCGCGGCGCCTTCCGTGACCCGGGCCTCGCGGCGCCACCCCGGGGACCCGGAACGGCCGAACCGCCGGCAGTGCCGGCGGCCGAGCGGTTCCCGATCAGATGTCGCGATGTGCCTGGGAGGGGAAGGCGCGCGTCAGGCCGCGCGGATCCCCTGCAGGAAGCCGTCCACCTCGACGCTCAGCTGTTCCGAGCGGCGCGCGAGCTCGGCCGACGCGGCGCGCACCTGGGACGACGCCACCCCGGTCTCCGCCGCGCCTTCGGCGGCGCCCGCGGCGTTGCTGGTCACCACGTCCGTCCCGGTCGCCGCTTCCCCCGCGGCGCGGCCGATCTCCCGCGTCGCCGCCGTCTGTTGCTCGGTCGCCGCCGCCACCTGCGCCATGGTCCCGTCCATCTCGCCCACGGTCCGCGCGATCGCCCGGATCGCCAGCACCGCCTGGTCCGTGCCGGCCTGGATCGCCGCGATGCGCGCGCCGATCTCCTCGGTCGCCTTGGCCGTCTGGCTCGCCAGCGCCTTCACCTCCGAGGCGACCACCGCGAAGCCCTTGCCGGCGTCGCCCGCCCGCGCCGCCTCGATGGTGGCGTTGAGGGCCAGCAGGTTGGTCTGTCCCGCGATGTCCGAGATCAGCCGGACCGCGTCGCCGATCTCGCGCGCCGCGTTGGCGAGCGAGCCCACCGCGGTGTCCGTGGCCCGCGCCTCTTCCGCCGCCCGCGAGGCGATCCGCGCGCCGTCGGCGATCTGCCGCGCCACCTCGGCGATGCTCGCCGACATCTCCTCGGCCGAGGCCGCGACCGTCTGGACATTGGCCGCCGCCTGCGAGGCCGCGGAGGCGAGCGCCGCCGCCTGGCGCGTGCCGCCCTCGGCCGTCGCCTGCATGGACGCCGCCGTCGCGTCGAGTTCCGTCGCCGCCGAGGTGACGAAGCGGAGCACATCCGACGACCGCACCTCGAAGTCCCGCACCAGGGTCTCGATCCGCTCGGCGCGCTCGCGCTTCGCCGCCTCCTCGCGTTCCCGCTCGGCCGTGGCGCGGTCCTGCTCGAGGGCGACGCGGCGGAAGCTCTCCAGGGCGGAGGCCATCCGGCCCACCTCGTCCCGACGCCCGGCGAAGGGCACCGGCGTCACCTTGTCGCCGCTCTCGAGCGCGGTCATCCGGTTCGTGATCCCGGTCACCGGCCGCGCCACGCCCACCAGCATCAGCCACAGCGCGATGGCGGCGGACAGGATGCCACCCGCCGCCATGACGCCGAGCGACACCAGGACATCCTGGTTGACCGCCGCTGTCGCGTCATTCGAAGCCTGTTCGGCCGCATCCATCCGGCGCGCCACGGCCTGCACGAACCGCGCCCGGAGCTCGCTGTAGGCCGGGGTCCGCCGCTCCTCCAGCAGCCGCAGCGCGAGGTCGCGATTCCCGGCCACGACGGCGCGCTCGATCTCCGACGTCACCTCGGCAACCCGCGCGAACCGCGTTCCGAGGTCGGCCACGACACCCTCCAGCGTCGGATCAAGACGCCGCGCGGCGTCCAGGCGATCGGCGATCCGGCGCCGGATCTCCGCCAGTTCGCGCTCGCGTCCCTCGCGCACGGCCGGAGGGGTGAAGCCGATCTCAGCGATCTTCCGGTTCAGGACGCGCCCCTCGTCGAGGATGGCGACGTTGGCCTGCACGAGGTAAGTGGTGGCACGTGCCTCGACGTCGATGAGGCGCGAGTAGAGCGTGTCCGTCGCGGTCAGGCGGCTGAGCGTGTAGAGCGACACACCGGCCGATGCCACGGCCATCAGCGCAATGGCGAGGATCGTCTTCGCGAGGATCGATAGTTCGAGCAGACGTCGGATCATGGGCACGGGCTCCTGTTGGGGCGGTCCTACCTGTGCCGCCCGTGCCTTCACTTCTCCAAAACCCGTTAGCAAGATATTGCCACAAATACGCGACAAGACCTCAAGAAATTGCAATGAGCTGAATTGTCATAGGATGACACGCGTCGGCGTGTTTTTTCGTGTGAAACGCGCCCGAACTCTTCCAGACCATTCTTCACAGTGCAACGCCCCGTCTTGCCGTTGCGCCGTCGTTTCATTCGATCGCGGAGGTCGGATGTCGCAGGCGACAGTCCGCGAGAAGTGGATGCATGAAGGGCTCCGTTCCCGGGCCGCGTCGTCGGACGCTTCGACCTGATCGGCGTGGGTGGGCGTTGGCTTTGCTGCGCGCGGCGCGCCGGCATGCGGACGAACCTGCCGGCACGACGCTTCGAACCCAGGCGCGACGGCCCGGCATGGCGGTCGCCGACGCGGCATGGCCGAGGCCGCCAGGCGCGCGGCCTCCCGCACGTCGAGCCGCGGCGGGCGGTCGCCTTCGCCGATCGGCTCGCCGCTGGAGCGCTCGCCCCTCTTCGCGCTTGCCATCGTGCCCACCGCCAATCCCTGGCGCCACGCCGCTGCTTCGCGCGCCGCGGTCCCACCAAGGCCCGCGCACAACGCGTTCGCGAGCGAGCACCATCCGATTCCCGACACCACCATCCATCGCGCGGCTCGAGGCCTGCGGCTCGACCGGGGCGATGGCGGCCACGTCCGTTTGGCCAGCCGAGTGACAGGGGCCAGCTCCGCTCGGGCAGGCCAGCGTCGAAATGCGGCGCCGCGGTTTCCTGGCCGCACGGGACGAGCGAAGCGGGCTGGCCTGCACGAGCGAGACGAGGCCAGCCGAGACGCCCTGCACCAGATCACGTCCTGGCCGTTGCCGAGCCATCGGCCGGAAGCGCGCAGCGGGGGCGCATCGTTGCGTCTCCGCCGCGCGCAAAGCCCGAGTGGTTTTACTTACAAACCGCGAAATCGTTTCTTGAGCGTGACGCTCGGGCTAGGCCTGGAACGTCAGGGGTCCCTGGTCCTGACAAGCGCCGAAGCGCGTCACATCCCCAGCGCGCGGCGGTAGAGATCGAGCAGCGTCTCCTGCTCCTCGACCTCGGCCGGCTCCTGCTTCCGCAGCCGGATGATCTGGCGCAGCACCTTCACGTCGAAACCGGCGCTCTTCGCCTCGGCGAAGATGTCCTTGATGTCGTCGCCCAGAGCCTTCCGTTCCTGCTCCAGGCGCTCCACGCGCTCGACGATGCTGCGCAGCCGGTCGGCCGCGATGCCGCCGACCTCGGCGCTGTCGTCCTTGGGCTTGTCTGCCACGCTGGTCCCCTTCGTCTCCAGGGCGCGGGCCTTAGCGGGCTTAGCCATGCTTGGCCATCGCCTCCTGGAAGGCGGCCTTCTGGGCCGCGTTCGCCTCGGTCTGATGAGCGGCCTGCCAGGCCTTGTAGTCCATCCCGTACACCACCTCGCGCGCGGCCGGCGTCTCCAGCGCGAGGCCGGCGTCGCCCGCCGCCTCCTGGTACCAGCGGCTGAGGCAGTTCCGGCAGAAGCCGGCGAGGTTCATCATGTCGATGTTCTGGACATCGGTGCGCTCGCGCAGATGGGCGACGAGCTTGCGGAAGGCCGCGGCCTCGATGCGCTCGCGCGTCGCGGCGTCGAGGCCGGCGGCCGCGCCGAGGGCCAGGTCGGCCTCGGGCTGGGGCGTGGGCATGGGTGTGTTCTCCCTTCGTGCCAGGGAGATGCGCCCGCGCGGCGCCGGGCGCAAGGACTTGACTCGCCCGGCGCGCCCCCGCCGTCAGTCGGCGTATTGCCCGGCGGCGATGATGAGCGGGCGCAGCCGCCCGATCTCCTCCGCCAGGAAGCGCACGTGGTGGAGGGGCGTCACCTCCTCCTCGCCAGGGACGGTCGTCAGCGTCTCGGCGAAGCGCGTGCGCAGCCGCTCGTCCCGCAGCGCGACCCGCATCGCCTGGGCCAGGCGCTGCTGCACCTCGGGCGGCGTGTTCGCCGCGGCGTAGAGGCCGTGCCAGGTGGACATGATGAGGTCCACGCCCTGCTCCCGCGCCGTCGGCAGGTCGAAGCCGGGGATGCGCGCCGGCAGCGTCACGGCGAAGCCGCGGATGCGGTTCTCGCGCACGAAGGGTGCAGCGACCGTCGCCTGCTCGCAGGAGATGTCGAGGCGCCCGGCCATCATCTCGGTCATGGCGGGGGCGCTGCCGCGGAACACGACGGTGGTCGCGCTGCGCCCCGCGAGGTGCTGCAGCAGCATGCCGCAGAGCTGGTTCGAACCGCCGAGCCCGCTATGGCCGAGGTTCAGCGCGTCGCCCCGCTCGCGCAGCACGGCGATGTAGCCGGGCAGGTCGCGCGCCGGAAAATCGGGCCGGGCGACGAGCGTCATGCCGGTGTGCGACACGATGCCCAGCGGCGCGAGGCCGCGCTCGATCGAGAACGGAAGCTGCCGGTAGAGCGTCGCCGCCGCCGCGAGGCCGATGTGGTGGATCAGCAGCGTGTGCCCGTCCGGGCGGGACTGCGCCACCCGCGCCGCCGCGATGGTGCCGCCGGCGCCGGTCACGTTCTCGGCCGCCACCGGCTGGCCGAGGTCGCGCGACATGCCTTCGGCCAGCAGGCGCGCGATCATGTCGGTGGGGCCGCCGGCGGCGAAGGGGATCAGCAGCGAGATCGGGCGGTTGGGGAACCCTTGCTGCGCGATGGCAGGCGTGGCGAGGAGCGCCCCCGGCAGGGCAAGCGCGGCACGGCGGGAAAGCTGGGTCATCGGGGGTGTTCCTCCGCTGGTGTCGGTCGAACCCGCGGCGGTTTGCCGCCGTCGGGTGCGGGCGCCCGTGTGCAGGGACAGGGGCGCCCGACGGCCTCAGGTGTTGCTCGCCCTGATAGCATCGCAGACGGCGCGCGTCACATCGGCCGTGCGCGCCGTGCCGCCGAGATCGGGCGTCAGCACGCCCGAGGCCGTCGCGGCCTCGATCCCGCGCATGAGGCGCGCGGCCGCCGGCGCCTCGCCCAGATGCTCCAGCATCATGCAGGCGGTCCAGAAGGTGGCGATGGGGTTCGCCACACCCTTGCCGGTGATGTCGAAGGCGGAACCATGGATCGGCTCGAACATGGACGGGTGCCGCCGCTCCGGATCGAGATTGGCGGTGGGCGCGACGCCGAGCGAGCCGGCCAGCGCGCCCGCCAGGTCGCTCAGGATGTCGGCGTGCAGGTTGGTGGCGACGACGGTGTCGATGCTCGCGGGCCTGCGGACCATGCGGGCCGCCATGGCGTCCACCAGCTCCTTCTCCCAGGCGACGTCCGGGAACTCCTTCGCGACCTTCGCCGCGCACTCGTCCCAGAACACCATGCCGTGGCGCTGGGCGTTGGACTTCGTCACGACGGTCAGCTTCCTGCGCGGGCGCGACTGCGCGATGCGGAAGGCCGTGCGCATGATCCGCTCGACGCCGACGCGGGTGAAGATGGAGGTCTCGGTCGCGATCTCGATGTCGTGCCCGCGATGGGCGCGGCCGCCATGACCGGCATATTCGCCCTCGGAGTTCTCGCGCACGATCACCCAGTCGATCGCGCCCGCCTCCAGCCCGCGCAGCGGGCTCTCGAGGCCCGGCAGCACGCGGGTCGGGCGGATGTTCGCGTACTGGTCGAACCCCTGGCAGATGTTGAGGCGCAGGCCCCAGAGCGTGAGGTCGTCGGGCAGGTGCGGGTCGCCCACGGCGCCGAAGTAGATGGCGTCGAAGCCCTTCAGCGTCTCCAGCCCGTCCTCCGGCATCATGCGGCCGGTCCGGCGGTAGAAGTCGCTGCCCCAGGGGAATTCCTGGACGTCGAGGCGGAAGTCGCCGCACCGCGCCTCGAGCGCGCGCAGCACCTCGAGGCCGGCGGGAATGACCTCGTTGCCGATGCCGTCACCGCCGATGGCGGCGATCCGGTGGGTGCGCATGGGTGTCTCCTCGTTCAGGGGTGGAACTGCGAACGCCGGCCTCTATGGTGCCGCGCATGACGGGGAAGAGCCGGGCCGAGGGGGTGCACCGCGCGCTGCGCGCGCAGGTCATCGCGGCCGTGCTGGCGCCGGGCGCCTTCGTGACGGAGCAGGAGCTGGCGGATCGGCTGGGGGTTTCCCGCACGCCGGTGCGGGAGGCGCTGCTGCGCCTGCAGGACGAGGGCTGGGTGGAGATCCGGCCGAAGCGCGGCATCCGCATCCGGCCCGTCTCGCCCGACGACATGCGCGACATCTACGCGGCGCTGATCGCCCTCGAAGGCGCCGCGGCCCAGGCGGCCGCCCGCCGGCCGGACCGGGGTGCCGCGGCCGAGCGGATGGAGGCCGAGACGGAGGCGATGCGCGCGGCGCTGGCGGGTTCGGACCTCGCCGGCTGGGCCGAGGCCGATGGGCGCTTCCACGACGCGCTGCTCGCGGCGTCGGGCAATCCCCACCTGGCGCGGCTGGCGGCGGGCCTCGCCGATCAGGCGCACCGGGCCCGGATGATGACCGTCGCCCTGCGCCCCGCGCCCTCGGCGAGCCTCGGCGAGCACGCGGCCGTCACCACCGCCCTGCGGG
>JAIEOO010000439.1 GCA_019750475.1 Acetobacteraceae bacterium
GGGCCGCGGCGCGCCGGTCCGGTCCTCGGCCTCGCCGGGCGGGGCCTCGCGGTGCGGCACGGGCTCCGCCGGGGTGCGGCTGTCGTCCTCCTCCTCGATGTCGAGGAGGACGGGCCGGGGCCCTCGTTCCAGCCGCATCGCGCCCGTGTCGCTCGTCATCGGGGAGGGGGAGTGGGGCGTGCGGCCCCCGAAGGGCTGGCCCGATCCCGAGGACGCCTGGGCCAGCACATTCGTCGGGTTGAAGAAATCGGCGATGCCGCGGCGCTGCTCCTCCGAGGTGGCGTTGAGCAGCCACATCAGCAGGAAGAAGGCCATCATCGCCGTCACGAAATCGGCGTAGGCCACCTTCCACGCGCCGCCGTGATGGCCGTGCCCGCCTTCCTCGATCCGCTTGAGGACGATCGTGCCGCCCCCGCCGCCCTTGCCCTTGGCCATCCGCGCTTCCCGTGCGGCGCAAGGCCCGGGCGGGATGGTCCCCCAGGCCGGCCGCGACCCGACGGAGGAAGAACCTGACGGGACCGACCTAAGCGAGGGTTAAACCAGCCCGGCGCGAGCCGACGGCCCGCGCCGCATTCCCAGGGCTCGGGCGAAACGTCTAGGCTTCCGTCCATGCCGCTCTGGATCGCCGTCACCTGCATCGCCGCGCTGTTCCAGACCTGGCGGACGGCGCTGCAGCAGAAGCTCCGCGGCCAGCTCTCGCTCAATGCCGCGGCGGTGGTGCGCTACCTCTACGGCGTGCCGGTGGGGGCGGCGATCCTGCTGACCTACTGGCTGATCTTCGGCGGCTGGATCGGCAGCCCGACGCTCTGGTTCCTGCTGCTCAGCGTCGGCGCCGGCATCGGGCAGATCCTCGGCACGAACCTGCTCATCTCCTCCTTCGGGCCGCGCGGCTTCGCCGTCGGCACGGCCTATTCCAAGACGGAAGCCGTGCAGGCCTCCATCATCGCGGTCATCCTGCTGGGGGAGATGCTGCCGCCGCTCGCCTGGCTCGGCATCGGCGTCAGCGTCTTCGGGGTGATGTACCTCTCCCTCGCGGGGCGCGACATCACGCCGCGCGAATTCCTGGCCGCGACGCTTCAGCCCGCGGCGCTGCGCGGCATGGGCGCGGGGCTGTGCTTCGCCTTCACGGCCATCTTCATCCGCAGCGCCAACACCGCCATCGACGGGCCGGACCCGATCCTCAAGGCGATGGCGACGCTCGTCATCACCAACATCCTGCAGACCCTCATGCAGGGAAGCTGGCTGCTGCTGCGGGAGCCCGCGTCGGTGATGGCCGTGTTCCGCTCCTGGCGCGTCTCGGCGCCGGTGGGCGCGCTGTCGGCCTGCGGCTCCACCGGGTGGTTCGTGGCCTTCGCCCTCGCGCCCGTCGCGCTGGTGCGCGCCGTGGGCCAGGTGGAGATCCTCTTCACCCTGCTGTTCAGCCGCTTCTTCCTGGGCGAGCGCACCAAGCCGCGCGACGTGCTGGGCGCGCTGCTGGTGGTGGGCGGCGTCGTGCTCGTGCTGATCGGCGCCTGGCACAAGGGACAGTAGAGGGGGCCCGTCGCCGCGCGATCAGGCGGCGGCGCGGACCTCGTTCCGCCGCAGGGTCTGGAGCGACACCACCCCCACCACCTGGCCGAGGTTCCCGGCGACGAGATGGACCATCTCCGCCGGCATCGCCTCCATGGCGAGCTCGACGCGCAGCTCCTCGCCCTCGCGCTGGGCGGCGACGCGGTCGGGCACCAGGTCCCGCTTGGCGAAGGGTTGCAGCAGGCGCGGCAGCAGGCCGGGCTCGGCCAGGGCGCGCAGGACGTAGCGGACGGCAACGGTGTCGGACATCGGTGGAAGTTCCTCTGGGGCGGGGCGGGACCCGGACGGGCGCCCGCGCCACCGCATGCGGCGCGGGTCAGCCGGCCGGGCGGGTAATTCGCGTGAAGGTCCGCGTGAGGAACATGGGGGGAAGATAGGCGCCGCGGCCCGATCGGGCAACCGTCTCAGCGCAGCAGCACGGGCAACAGCGCATCCAGGCGCAGCCGGCCCTCATCCGTCGCCGCCAGATGGTCCCCGCGCCATTCCAGATAGCCCTCCTCGGCCAGGGCTTCGAGCATGGCGAGATCCACGGCGGCCTCGAAGGGCAAGCCGGTGCGCGCGGCGATGCGGCGCGGGTCCACCCCCTCCGTCAGACGCAGCCCCATCAGCCAGGCTTCCCGCGCGGCCTCCCGCGGGGAAAGCGCCGTCTCCTCCGTCACGGCGTGGCCGTCGCGCTCGACGCGGTCGAGCCATTCCTCCGGCGCCCGGTGCCGGCGGGCCGCGAGGACCCGGCCCTCGACGCGCAACCGCTGATGCGCGCCGGCGCCGATGCCGAGATAGTCGCCATACCGCCAATAGGCGAGGTTGTGCCGGCTCTCCGCCCCCGGCCTGGCGTAGTTCGACACCTCATAGGGACGCAGGCCGAACCGCGCCGCCTCCTCCATCGTCACGAAGTAGAGCCGCGCGGCATCGTCGCCCTCGGGCAAGGCGAAATCCCCGCGGCCATGCAGCGTGGCGAACTGCGTCCCCGGCTCGATCGTCAGCTGATAGAGCGAGAGGTGATCGGCCGCGAGCGAGAGCGCCCGCCGCAGCTCCGCCCGCCAGGCCTCCTCCGCCTGGCCGGGCCGGGCATAGATCAGGTCGAAGGACAGCCGCGGGAACGTCGCCCGCGCATGCTCCAGCGCCGCCACCGCCTCCCCCGCATCGTGCTGCCGCCCCAGGAAGCGCAGCGACGCCTCCTCCAGCGCCTGCACCCCGAGGGAGCAACGGTTCACCCCCGCCTCGCGGAAGGCCCGCAGCTTGCCGCGCTCCACGCTGGTCGGGTTGGCCTCCAGCGTGACCTCCATGTCGGGCCGCGGCGCGAAGAGCCGCGTCGCGTCGGCGATGAGCGCCGCGACCGTCTCCGGCTCCATCAAACTCGGCGTGCCGCCGCCGAAGAAGATGCTGGCCAGCGGCCGCTCTCCGGCCCGTGCGGCCTCCCGCGCCAATTCCCGCCGCAGGGCCTCGCGGTGGCGCAGATGGTCCACGCGGTCCCGCACATGGCTGTTGAAGTCGCAATACGGGCACTTCGACGCGCAGAAGGGCCAGTGGACGTAAAGGGCGATGGGCTCGGTCACGGGGCCCATATGGGGGAGGCGCTGCCTCCCCCATACCCCCTCCGCCGGGGAGCCACGGGCTCCCCGGACCCCTGCGAACCCTTTGGGGATTGGGGAGGGGCCGAAGTGCCCCTCCCCAATCCCCAACAAACGATCCGTGGGTCCAGGGGACCGTGTCCCCTGGCGGGGAGGGTTTGGGAGGGGCAGCGCCCCTCCCAACGGCCCCCGTCACCACGTCATCTCGGCGATCGCGATCCGGTTCTCCGCCAGCGGCACGGCGCGGGCGACGATGCGTTCCTCGTTGAAGAGGCCGGGCACGGCCGTGCCGGCGCGGTCGGCCGGCAGGCGCGCGCTCACGGTGGCGATGCTGGCGACGCCGTCGCGGCGTTCGGCGGCTTCGCGCCCGTCGAGGACGACCACGTCCCGCGGCCAGGAGTAGTAGCCGCGCGGGCGCGTCATCCGCACCAGGCAGCCGGCGGCGCGGTCGGCGTCGGTGAGGGCGGCAGGCGGGCGCAGGTGGAGCACGTCGGTCGAGCGCGGGAAGGGCGAGCGGAAGGTGTGGACGATCGGGTGGCCAGGCGCGGCCATCACGAATTCCAGGCACCCGTCATTCGCCACGGTGACCGGGCCCCAGATGCCGTCGGGGCCGGTTTCGCGGCGGTGGATCGCCTCGCCCAGGCGGGCGCCGGTGGTGGGGTCCACCCGGAAGATCTCGACCGTGGCGCCGGGGACGGGGCGGTTCGTGGCGACGCCGCCGGCGATGCCGGTGACCTGGCCGTTCAGCACCGGCCGCGCCTCGGGCGTGACGGTCAGGCGCTCCGGCTCGCGGTCGGCGATGAAGCGGAACTGCTCGCGGAAGGCGCGCCAGTGATAGGCGACCTCCCGGTGGTCGAGGCCGGGGATGAGGATGTTGGTGGCGCCGCGCAGCGCCGGCCCGTCCATGTCGGTGCCGGTCGGCACGCCGGGCCGCCCGAGGAAGCGGCCGTCGGTCTGGGCGAAGAGGTCGTTGTCGGAGCGGATGGTGAGGAAGGCCGTGCCCTCGATCACGTCGGTCTCGCCGCCGTTCAGGCGCCGCAGGAAGGCCGAGCGCGCGTTGAACTCGCTGATCTGCGGGCCGTCCCAGTTGGAGACGCCGCGGTTGGGCGTGCCGCACAGGATGGCGTGGGACACGACGCGGTTGCCGCCGCGATGGACGACGAAGTCGCGGATGGGGTTGCCGCCGCGCGAATTGCCGACGAGGGCGATGCGGTCGGCCCCGGTGCGGGCGCGGAAGGCCTCGATCATGGCGGCGAGGCGGTCGGTCTGCTCCGCGCTGCCGGAGCGGTGGTCCTGCGGGGTTTCGTCGTTCAGCCGGGCAACGGGGTCCGGCATGTTGACGGCCAGCAGCCGGTCGCGCGGCCAGCCATTGCTCTCGAAGCGCCAGAGCGTCGTCAGCCACAGCGCGGCGTGGTCGCCGTTGCCGTGGATGAAGAGGATGGGCGTCGGCGCGCCGGCTTGGGCACGCGAGAGGCGGGGGGCGGCCAGCGTCGCGGCCGCGAGGGCGAGGAGGTTTCGGCGGGACGTTTCCATGCGCCCTGCGTAACGCGTTCCGCGCCCCTGGCGTAGGGGCGGCGCCGTTAATCCACGATGAAGAGCCGCGCGCCGGTGCGCGTGGAGGAGCGGTGGGCGGCGTCGCCGAAATCGGAGACCTGGTAGCTGTGGCCCGGCTTCAGGGTGAAGCGGCGGCCGTCGCGCAGCTCGGTTTCCAGCTCGCCGTCCAGGACCAGCAGCACATGGCCGCGGTCGCACCAGTGATCGGCGAGGTAGCCGGGGGAGTATTCGACCATCCGCACCCGCAGGTCCCCGATCTGGAGGGTGCGCCACAGCGCCTGGCCGGTCTGGCCCGGATGGGTGGTGGCGGGCACCGCGTCCCAGTCGGTGACGGTGAAGGGGAGCGTGGGGATCTTCATCAGTTCAGCCGGTTCCGCAGCTCCTCGACGAGGCCGCGGATGCGGTTCGCGGCCTCGCCCTCGGGCTCGAGGATGAGGGAGCGGTCGAGCGAGGTCAGCGCGGCGCCGATGCGTTCGAGGCGGTGCTGCATCAGTCCTGCTTCGCGCCACAGCGCGGCGTGGCGCGGGGCGAGGCGCAGCATGTCCTCCGTGCAGGAAAGCGCGCCCTCGACATCGTTGGCGCGCAGGCGGCGCAGCTTGATGTTGTTCTGGAGCCGCAGCAGCACCGCGCGCTTGTCCATGGGCGCGAGCAGGCCCGGCCGCAGCTCGGCCTTGGGGCCTTCGACGCGCTTGATGAGGGCGCGCAGCTCGGGCGCCGCGAGGGCCTGGCCGCCGCCGAACACGTCCACCACCACTTGGCCCTTGGGGTTCTCGAGCGCGAGGAGGAAGTGGCCCGGGAAGTCCACGCCATGGGCGCCCCAGCCGGCGGCATCCGCCGCGTGCAGCCAGAGCACGCCGAGCGCCACGGGCAGGCCGCGCCGTCGCTCCAGCACCTGGAGGAGGTTGGCGTTGGCCGGGTCGTCATAGGTCTCGGTGTCGCCCTGGAAGCCGAACTCCTCGTGCAGGACGCGGGCGAGCACGACGCGCCGGCGCAGCGGGTCCTGGTTGCTGTCGGCGGCCGGGTCGGCGGCCGCGGCCTCGACCGCGCGGCGGGCGATGTCGGAGAGCAGGGCGGCGGCCGAGCGCCAATCGGCCTCGGGCGCGTCCACGCGCGCGAACTGGAGCGCGACGGCGGCGATGTCGAGCTCGGCGTCGGGGAGCTGGCCCGCGGCGGAGATGGCCTGCCGCGCCTCGTCCTGGGGGGTCATGGCGGGGGGTTTACCAGGGGCGGTCCGGCGTGGAAGCGGGGGCTCTCAGGCCTTGGGCACCATGCGGCCCACGGGGCGGCCGCCGAAGATGTGGACGTGGAAATGCGGCACCTCCTGTCCCGCATCCGGTCCCATGTTGGAGAGGATGCGATAGCCCGAGGCTTCGAGGCCGAGCCGTTTCGCCACCAGCCCGACCGCGCGCCACAGCCCGGAGATCTCGGCGTCGGAGGCGGAGGCGTGGAAATCCGCCGCGCTGACATAGGGGCCCTTGGGGATCACCAGGACATGGGTGGGCGTCAGCGGGTTGATGTCGTGGAAGGCGAGGGCGAACTCATCCTCATGGACCTTCTTGCAGGGGATCTCGCCGCGCAGGATGCGGGCGAAGATGTTCTGCGGGTCGTAGGGGGGCAGGCCGGTCACGTTCATGGGCGGGAGGGTAGCTGCCTTCGCCGCGCGAGTCAGGCCGCCCGGCGCAGCCCCATTTCGGCCAGCGTGTCGCCGATGGCGGCCAGGGCGAAGCGGATCTCCGCCTCGCCGACGGCGCCGATCGCGCCGATGCGGATCGTCGGCGCCTCGGTCGTGAAGTAGCTGCTGATCGTCACGCCGCGGCCGCGCAGGGCGCGCACGAAGCCGGGCAGGTCGAACCCGCCCTCCGGCTGATGCATCGTGACGATGATCGGCCCTTGCTCTTCCTCGGCGAGATAGGGGCGCAGGCCGAGGGCGATCAGCCCGTCCCGCAACAGGCGGGCATTGGCGGCGTAGCGCGCGAGGCGCGCGGCCTGGCCCTCGGCCTCGTGGAAGCCGAGCGCGACGTCGAGCGCGCGCAGCACCTGCACCGGCCCGGTGAAGCGCAGCGAGCCCGGGCCGTTGGTGACGGTGTTCTCCCAGACATCGCCGAGATCGAGGCTCCAGGACTTGGCCTGGCCGCGGCAGGCTTCGAGCCGCGCGATGGGGGAGACGGCGAAGGCGAAGCCCGGCAGGCCTTCGAGGCACTTGTTCGAGGTGAAGACGACCGCGTCGCATTCCGGATGCGCCGCCATGTCGAAGGGCAGCGCCCCGAAGCCCGAGACGCTGTCGAGGATCATCCGCCGCCCCGCCGCGGCGATGACCGGGCCGAGCCGGGCGGGGTCGTTGACGGTGCCGCTGCCGGTCTCGGAATGGACGAGCGCGACATGGCCGCATTCGGGGTGGGCGGCGAGCGCGGCCGCCAGTTCCTCGGGGCGGATGGCGCGGCTGTCGGGCACCGGCATCTCGACGACGCGCCGCCCGGCGTCGCGGGCGAGGCGCGCCAGGCGGTTGGCGTATTCGCCGCCCTTCGGCGCCAGCACGGCGCCCCCTTCCGGCACGAAGGTGCGGATCGCGGCCTCGACGATCATGTGGCCCGAGGCCTGGAGCGGCAGGACCGCATGGGTGCCGGGGATGCCGCCGGCGATGCGCAGCAGGCGGTCCCGCAGCCCGGCGTAGAAGGGCCGGAAGGTCTCATCCCAGGGCGCCACGTCGCAGGCCATGGCGGCCTTCACCTCGGGGCGGGTCTGCACGGGGCCGGGCGTGAGCAGGATCATGGGCGCGGCTTCTGCCTGGGCGTTTGGGCGGGGGCAAGCTGAAAGCCTGCCGGGAAACGCCCCCGGCGATGAGGCGGCGAGGGATCTTTCGGGCCGGGGAGGCGCGGGGCGCCGCCGATACCGGGTGGCACCGGCCAGCCGCGCCACGCTCCCGGCGCGGAACAGCACCGCCGGACCGCGTCAGGGCGCTTCCCGACAGGCTCCGAGGATGGGCCAAAGGTCATCCGCGCGCGGCTACCTTCCGGCGGCGGCGGCCCCTAGGCTGGGCCGCGATGCCCGCCGACCCCCGCGTCACCGCCGTTATCGTCGCCTCGGCCCTGTTCATGCAGAACCTGGACAGCGCGGCGGTGGTCACGGCCCTGCCCTCGATGGCGCGCGACCTGAACGAGGATCCGGCGCGGCTCGGCGTCGCCATCACCTCCTACCTGGTGGCGCTCACGGTCTTCATCCCGCTCTCCGGCTGGATCGCCGACCGCTTCGGGGCGAAGCGCGTCTTCATGCTGGCGATCGCGCTGTTCGGCGGCGCCTCGGCCCTGTGCGGGCTGGCGGGTTCCCTGACGGAGCTGGTGCTGGCCCGCATCCTCCAGGGCTTCGGGGGGGCGATGATGGTGCCCGTCGGGCGCCTGCTGCTGCTCTCGCGTATCCGGAAGGAGGAGATGCTGACCGCCATGGCCTGGCTGACCATGCCGGGCATGCTGGGCCCGATCAGCGGGCCGCCGCTCGGCGGGCTGATGACCGACCTGTTCGGCTGGCGCAGCGTCTTCTGGCTCAACCTGCCGGTCGCGGTGCTGGGCCTCGTGCTCGTGGCCTGGAAGATCGAGGAGCTGCCGCGCGGCAAGCCCGGCCCGCCGGACATCCCCGGGCTGCTGCTGGTGGGCGGCGCGCTGGCGCTGCTGATGTCGGGGATCGAGACGGTGGGCCGCGGCGTCTTCCCGCCCGGGGTGCCGGAGGCGCTGCTGGTCACGGGCGGGGCGGTCGGCTGGCTCGCGATCCGGCATTGCCGGCGGGTGAAACGCCCGGCGCTGGACCTGACGCTGCTCCGCCTGCCCTCCTTCAACCACGCGACGCTGGCGGGCAGCATCTACCGGACGGGGGCGGGGGCGATGCCCTTCCTGGTGCCGCTGCTGCTGCAGCTCGGCTTCGGGTGGAGCGCGACCCAGGCGGGCTTCGTCAGCTTCGCCACCGCGATCGGCGCCTTCGCCATGAAGCCGCTGGCCCGGCCGATCCTGCGGCGCTTCGGCTTCCGCACGGTGCTGGTGGGCAACGCCCTGCTGGCGGCCGGGGGCGTGGCGCTGGGGGCCGCCTTCTCCCCCGCTTGGCCGGTGGCGGCGCTGTTCGCGGCGCTGGCGCTCGGGGGATTGTTCCGGTCGCTGCATTTCACCGCGCTGAACACCATCGCCTTCGCCGACGTCCCGCAGGAGCGGCTCTCGGCCGCGACCAGCTTCTACGGGACGGCCCAGCAGCTCTCCCCGGCGCTCGGCGTGGTCCTCGCCAGCGGGACGCTGGAGGCGAGCCGCCACGTCTCCGCCCATGAGCACCTGGCCGTGTCCGACTTCACGGCCGGCTTCCTGGTGGCCGCCCTGGTGACGGCCAGCGCCGCCCCCTTCGCCGCGCGCCTGCCGCGGGATGTCGGGGCGGCGGTGTCGGGGCACGGGCGATGATGACCGATCGCGGCCGCCATGGGTTGAACCGTGGCCGCGCGTGTGCATCTGGGGGGACGTGAGCCGGAATCCGTTGCAATGACGAAACGCGTGGCCGTGGTGCTGTTCAACCTCGGCGGTCCGGACGCGCCCGAAAGCGTGCGTCCCTTCCTGGTCAACCTCTTCACCGACCCCGCCATCCTGCGGGTGCCCGGCTTCGTGCGCCCCTGGCTCGGCCGGCTGATCGCCTGGCGCCGGACCAAGCCGGCGATGGAGAACTACGCCGTCCTCGGCGGCCGCTCCTCCCTGCTGGAGCTGACGGAGGCCCAGGGCGAGGCGCTGGCCGCCGTGCTGAACCAGGACGGCGACGCGACCTACCGGTCCTTCGTCTGCATGCGCTACTGGCACCCGATGAGCGACGAGGCCGCCCGCGCCGTGAAGGCCTGGGCGCCGGACGAGGTGCTGCTGGTGCCGCTCTACCCGCAGTTCTCTACCACCACGACCGGCTCCTCCATCCTGGACTGGGAGGCGGCGGCGCGGCGGGCCGGGCTTTCGGTGCCGACGCAGACGCTGTGCTGCTTCCACTCCGACCCCGGCTTCGCCACGGCGACGGCGCGGATGGTGCGGGAGGCCTACGACAAGGCCCGCGCCGAGCTGCCGAAAGCGACCGGGCTGCGCATCCTGTTCTCCGCCCACGGGCTGCCGGAGAGCATCGTGAAGCAGGGCGACCCCTACCAGTGGCAGGTGGAGCAGACGGTCGCCGCGGTGGTGGAGGCGCTGGACATGCCGGGCCTCGACTTCACCGTGTGCTACCAGTCGCGCGTCACGCCGCAGAAATGGATCGGCCCCTCCACCGAGGAGGAGATCGAGCGCGCGGCGCATGACAAGGTCGCGATCCTCGTCTGCCCCATCGCCTTCGTGTCCGAGCATTCGGAAACGCTCGTCGAGCTCGACGTCGAGTACCGGGAGATCGCGGAGGAGGAGGGGGTGCCGGGCTATTTCCGCGTGCCCGCCCAGAACTCCGACCCCGGCTTCATCGGCGCGCTGGCGGCGCTGGTGCGCAAGGTGCGCGGGACGGAGCGCGCGCTGTGCTCCTTCGCCGGTGCGCGGCAATGCCCGAAGGTGCACGGCGACTGCCCCCACGCCAAGGTCCGCGCGCGGGAGCTGGAGCGCGCCTGAAGGGGCTTCTCAAGCCGCGGCCCGGGGCCTTCACTCGCGGCCGATGGGGCGCGATCGCCTTGACCGGAATCGGTCAGGGCGGGAAGCGCCCTCCCCACAGCGGCTGTAGCGAGTGAAGGCGAAGCCCTATGAAGACACGTGCCGCGGTGGCCTGGGCCGCCAACCAGCCCCTGATGATCGAGACGGTGGACCTCGAAGGGCCGAAGCCCGGGGAGGTCCTGGTGGAGGTGATGGCGACGGGCGTCTGCCACACCGACGCCTACACCCTCTCGGGCCTCGACAGCGAAGGGCTGTTCCCCGCCATCCTCGGGCATGAGGGCGCGGGCGTGGTGCGGGAGGTGGGCGCCGGCGTCACCAGCGTGAAGCCGGGCGACCACGTGATCCCGCTCTACACGCCGGAATGCCGGCAGTGCAAAACCTGCCTCAGCCGCCGCAGCAACCTCTGCACCGCCATCCGCGCCACGCAGGGCAAGGGGGTGATGCCGGACGGGACCTCCCGCTTTTCCTGCGCCGATCCGAACAAGCCCGTCTTCCACTACATGGGCTGCTCGACCTTCTCGAACTTCACGGTCCTGCCGGAGATCGCGGTCGCCAAGGTCCGGCCGGACGCGCCCTTCGACAAGATCTGCTACATCGGCTGCGGCGTGACGACGGGCATCGGCGCCGTGATCTGGACGGCGAAGGTCTGGCCCGGCGCCAATGTCGCGGTGTTCGGGCTGGGCGGCATCGGCCTCAACGTCGTGCAGGCGGCGCGCATGGTGGGGGCGGACCGCATCATCGGCGTGGACATCAACCCGGCGAAGCGCGCCATGGCCGAGAAGTTCGGCATGACGCATTTCATCAACCCCGAGGAGGTCGGCCGGGACAAGGTGGTGCAGGCCGTGCAGGACCTGACCGATGGCGGCGCCGACTTCACCTTCGACTGCACCGGCAACGTGAACGTGATGCGGCAGGCCCTCGAAGCCTGCCATCGCGGCTGGGGCGAGAGCGTCGTGATCGGCGTGGCCCCCGCCGGCGCCGAGATCGCGACGCGGCCCTTCCAGCTCGTCACCGGGCGCGTCTGGAAGGGCTCGGCCTTCGGCGGCGCGCGGGGACGCTCGGACGTGCCGAAGATCGTGGACTGGTACATGGAGGGGAAGATCAACATCGACGACCTGATCACCCACACCATGCCGCTCGACCGCATCAACGACGCGTTCGACCTGATGGAGAAGGGCGAATCCATCCGCTCCGTCGTGGTGTTCTGAGCGGGGGCCGCACGACCGGGGCCGCTTCAACCTGACTGGACACACCCCTCCGCAAGGGGCAATCCTCCGGCGGAAGGTTCCGCCAGGGGAAGAAGGGGGCGTCGGGGGATGGCCGGTCCGGTGCGGATCGCGTTGGTCGAGGATGATCCGGTCCAGCGCCGGATCGTGACCGAATACCTGGCGCAGCACGGGTTGCGCCCCACCCCCTATGCCTCGGGCGCCGAGTTCAAGCGCGCCCATGGCCAGGCCCTGCCCGACCTCTGCCTGTTCGACGTCCACCTGAACGAGGTGGAGGACGGCTTCGCGCTCGCGCGCTGGGCGCGGTCCCGCTCCTCCCGCATCGGGATCATCATGCTGACGGCGGCGGGCGACACGGTGGACCGCGTGGTCGGGCTGGAATCGGGGGCCGACGACTACGTCACCAAGCCCTTCGAGCCGCGGGAGCTGCTGGCGCGAATCAAGGCGCTGCTGCGCCGCGCCGCCGACGCGCCGCCCCCGCCGCCGCTGCTGACCGAGATCCGCGTGGGCACGGCGCGCCTCAACCTCGAGCGCCGCATCCTCGTGCTGTCCGACGGGCGGGAGGACCAGCTGAGCGCGAGCGAGTTCGACCTGCTGCAGATCCTGGTGAAGCACCCGAACCGGCCGCTGACGCGCGAATGGCTGCTGGAGCAGGCCGCCCATCGCGAGGCCGAGGCCTTCGACCGCGCCATCGACAACCGCATCATGCGGCTGCGCCGGAAGGTGGAGGCCGACCCCTCCAAGCCGGAGGCGATCAAGTCCGTCCGCGGCGTGGGCTACATGTTCGTCCCGCCTTCGGATTGATACGAACGGCCCAGAAAAGGCACGCGTCAGGGTGCCTGGGCCGTTCGTATCAAGCGCGCAGGGTTGGTGTGGCGGCTGCGCGCCAGCAACGACCCATGCGGGCGGCCCCACCTTGATGCATCGGTCGACGAAGGGGGCCGCCCGTATGCGGGGCATTGCCGGCAGGCGGCGCATGCTCTTCAAAGGCGGGAACCGCATGAGGGAGAGGACGCCATGAAGCTGCTGCGCTACGGACCCAAGGGGCAGGAAAAGCCCGGCCTGCTGGACGCGTCCGGCACCATCCGCGACCTCTCCGCCCTGGTGGACGACATCAAGGGCGACGTCCTGTCCGAGAACGGGCTGCGCAAGCTCGCTTCCGTGGACCCGGCCTCGCTGCCGGCCGTCGCGGGCAATCCGCGCCTCGGCTGCCCGGTCACGGGGATGAGCCAGCTGATCTGCATCGGCCTGAACTACGCCGACCACGCGGCCGAGACGGGTGCCGCCATCCCGAAGGAGCCGATCGTGTTCCTCAAGGCGAATGGCGCGCTGTCCGGGCCGAATGACGACGTCATCATCCCGAAGAACAGCGTGAAGACCGACTGGGAGGTCGAGCTCTGCATCATCATCGGGACGAAGGCGACCTGCGTCAGCGAGGAGCAGGCGCTGGACCACGTCGCGGGCTACGCCGTCGGCAACGACGTGAGCGAGCGCGAATGGCAGATCGAGCGCGGCGGCGCCTGGGACAAAGGCAAGGGCGCCGACACCTTCGGCCCCGTCGGCCCTTGGCTCGTCACCAAGGACGAGGTGCCGGACCCGCAGAACCTCGACATGTTCTGCGAGGTGGATGGCGTGATGCGCCAGAACGGCAACACGAAGACGATGATCTTCGGCGTGAAGACGCTGGTCAGCTACGTCAGCCACTTCATCACGCTGCATCCGGGCGACGTGATCTTCACCGGCACGCCGCCGGGCGTTGGCCTCGGCGTCAAGCCGGAGCCGGTGTTCCTCAAGCCCGGGCAGGTCATGCGCCTCGGCATCGCCGGCCTCGGCGAGCAGCGGCAGCGCACAATTGCCTATGGCGGCTGACGGCCCGGTCGTTCTCGAGATGAATTTTCGCGCGGCGCCCCCCTGGGGGGCCGCGCGGGTCGAGAAGCTGCGCGCGCTCGCGGACGCCATCGCCGCCGAGACGCCCGGGCTGCTGTGGAAGATCTGGACCGAGGACGCGGCGGCGGGGCGCGCGGGCGGCATCTACGCCTTCGCCACCCGCGCCGAGGCCGAGGCCTATCGCGAGATGCACACGCAGCGCGTGGTGGCGCGCGGCGCGACCGACATCCGCGCCCAGCTGTGGGACGTGAACACAGCCCTGTCCTCCATCACGCGGGCGAAGCTGTGACGCGGCGCATCCTCGTCACCGGCGGGTCCTCCGGCATCGGGGCGGCGGTGGTGCGGGCGCTGGCGGGGCCGGGCGTCGCCGTGATGGTCCATGCGCGCAGGAACGCCGAAGGCGCGGAGCGCGTGGCCGGCTTCGTGCGCGAGCGCGGCGGCGCGGCGCATGTGGCGCTGTGCGACCTGGCGGAGCCGGGGGCGGCCGAGGCGCTGGTGCGGCGGGCCGGCGACGCGCTGGGCGGCCTCGACGTGCTGGTCTCCAACGCCGGCTTCGCCAACCGCACCCCGGCGGCGGAGCTGACGGACGCGGTCTTCGCGGCCTCGATGGACACGATCGCCTGGGCCTTCCTGCGCCTGGCCCGCGCGGCGAAGCCGCTGCTGGAGGCGGGGACCGACCCCCGGCTGGTCGCCATCTCCTCCTTCGTGGCGCATGTCTATCGGCGCGGCACCTTCACTTTCCCGGCGACCGCGGCCGCCAAGGCGGCGATGGAGGCGCTGGTGCGCGCCATGGCGGTGGAATGGGCGCCGCGCGTGACGGTGAACGCCGTCGCCCCCGGCTTCACCGAGAAGGACCAGGGCGCGCACGCCGCGCTGAGCGCCGCGCAATGGGCCGAGATCACGGCCCGCATCCCGATGGACCGCCTGGGCAAGCCGGACGACGTGGCCCATGCGGTGGCCTGGCTGGCCTCACCCGGGGCGGGCTACGTCACGGGGCAGGTGATCCATGTGAACGGGGGGCTGGTGTAGCGAGCCGCGGCTTACCGCCGGCGGGCGTCCCACTCGCGCTCCAGCGAGCGCTGGCGGTCGAAGAAGCGGGAGGAGTCGCTGTCGTTCTGGCCGATCTTCTCGGCCTGGCGGTCGAACCAGCCGCGCACGGCGCCGATCCAACCCCCGACCGTTTCCCGGTTCTCCTCCCCGAAGGTGCGGAGGTTCGGGTTGGTGCCGAAGCCTTCGAGGCGGGAGATGTCGCCCCGGAACACGTCGCGCTGCACGCCGGTCTCGTTCGGCCAGTTCTGGGCCTGGGCGCCGGCGACGGCCAGGGCCATCAGGGCGGCGGCGAGGGTGACGGGGCGGCGCATCCGGCACAGATGGCCGATTTGGCCGCTGCTTCGCAAGGGCTACTCCGGCTGCGCCCCGCTCACCCGCACCATCTCGCCCCAGATGGGCTTTTCCCGGGCGAGGCGCGCGGCCAGCGCCTCGGGACCCGTGCCGGTCAGGCGCGTGCCCATCTGGATGGCGCGGGCCTGGAGGGCGGGGTCGGCGAAGGCGGCGCGGATCTCGGCGGCCAGGCGCTCCACCACCGCGCCCGGCATGCCGCGCGGGCCGGCCCAGAGGTGCCAGGGCGAGACCTCGAAGCCCGGCACCCCGGCCTCGGCCATGGTAGGCACCTCGGGCAGGGCCGGCCAGCGCTCGGTCAGCGCGACGCCGAGCGCCCGGATCGAGCCCTGCTGGATCACGCCCACATAGCTCGCGAGGTTGTCCACGGCGTACTGGATGTCGTTCGCCAGCAGGGCCGGGATGGTCTGCGCCGCGCCGCGATAGGCGACGTGCTGCGCCTGGAAGCCGCCGCGCCCTGCCAGGAACGCGCCCGAGAGATGGATGGTGGTGCCGACGCCGGAGGAACCGAAGGCCACGCCGCCCGGCCGTTCGCGCGCCCAGGCGATGAACTCACGCAGGGTGCGCCCGGGCACGTGCTGGGCCGGCACCACCGCGACGTTCGGCAGGTCCCACATGGCGGAGATCCAGCTGAAGTCGCGGTCCGGGTCGAAGGGCAGGCTGCGGAAGAGGTGCGGGTTGATGAGCAGGTTGTGCATGCTCACCGTGCCCAGCGTGTAGCCATCGGGCGCGGCGCGGGCGATCGCCTCCACGCCGATGTTGCCGGAGGCGCCGCTGCGCGTCTCGACGACGAAGGGCTGGCCCAGTCGCTGCGACAGCACCTCGCAGGCGAGGCGCGTCATCACGTCGAGCGATCCGCCGGGCGGGAAGCCGACGAAGACGCGCACGGGCCGGGCGGGCCAGGCGCCCTGGGCGCGGGTCTCGAGCGGCAGCAGGGCGAGCGCGGGTGTCGCGAGCAGCGCGCGGCGATGCATGCGGGTTTCCTCCAAGTTTGTTGGAGGAAAGCCTAGCGGCAGAAGGGGGGCCGGGCGGAAGGGAAATCCGACTTCGTCAACCGAACTGCCAGTCTATCCTTTTGCTCGACCGGTTTTTGGTTTTTGCCGTTGGGGTTGAGCGTCACGGGCAGCAATCCGCCGAGCTTCTTCAACAATCGCGCGCCAGAACTCCTTGGTTTGATCTTGGTATTCCGTATACCATTCGTCCGGAGTGGGATCTGCCCCAGCGATGTTTCGAAAGCGCTTTTCGGCGATAACCTTGTCAAAAGCCTCGGGAAACGGAGGTAACTTGATATCAAAGGGCGGTGCTTCGGCACCGTGCTGGAGCACACCGTCTTTTATCTTACCGTTCTGCTCAAGAATATTTGGGATAATTCCACCCAGTCGCACCCATCCGTGAAGCTTAGCTTTTCGTGATTTCCGCTTCGGGGTTATCCAAAGAAGGTACTTTCCTTCCAACAAAAGCTCTCGATCCCGGCCGTGAACCGGCTCTATTTCCCCCACTAACTCTTTTTCCGTATATCTCCCAACCTTTATCATGAGATCTTTAACGTCAATATCGGGGCGCTTGTGTAGTTTGTGCGGAGCGCCCTCATGGGACCACCAGCAAACCAAGTAGCCTTCTTCTGGTGGCTCTATGTCAAGTATCGAGACCGCAGGCGGCTTGAACGCGGGAACTCGCGGTGCCTTCTGCAAATCGGTTTCGGTGATCTTCTTTTTGCACTGGCTCCAAAGATCATCGAACCAAGCTTGCACTACGCTTGGATTTGCCAATCGGCATCCAGCTTCTATCAGCTTCTCGCTATCGCCCACACGACCTATGGCGTTGACTGAAGCGTTGGCTGAACCAACAATTGCTGCATCAGGCGAGACGAACACCTTGGCGTGCAAGGTATCAAGTTGCCGCACTTCCACACGATCTGTTTTGAGCAAGCGGCGGATAACATCGGGATTTGTTCCGCCCGAACTCAGGTTGCAGATCACGCGAACTTTGTGTCCGTTTTTGGGAGCTGCGAAAGGCGGAAGCCCCCCTCCCCAATAAGCTACTGCGCAATCGAGATGTCCAGCGTCGCTTGCGATCATCGCGTGGATCGCCTTGCTCAATGCGGGTCCTTGCAGAAACTCGACTGGCAGCGACCCGGCCGCCGCAGGCTCAAGCTGCTTCTTGGGCACTGGCATACATTCCAGATCTCGGAATGCGATTGTTATGCTGCCAAGCTACACTGTGTCCAGCGCCGAGTCGGGTCTGTGTTTCGATGTAGGCGCCTCCGTCGCACGGAAGAACGCACCGGTCAGCAACGTCGATCCAGTTCACGAAGACGGCCGGGAAGGATTGGTGACCCTCCCGGCCGGTTGAGTTATGCGCTCTCGTACAGGCGCGTGAGCGAGAACTCGCGGTGGCCGAGCAGCTCGGCCGCCGTCAGCTCGCCGTCGGCGGTGCGCAGCATGCAGTCGAGCAGCGCCTCGCCGGCCTCGTCCATGTTCATCTGCTTCTGGAGCAGCCCGGTCACGTCCACGTCGATGTGCTCGCTCATGGTGCGCTGGGTGCGCGGGTTCGCCGTCAGCTTGATGACGGGCAGGATCGGGTTGCCGATCACGTTGCCCTGGCCGGTCGGGAAGAAATGCACCGCGTAGCCCGAGGCGGCGCAGAGCGTGACCATCTCCGCCGCGGCCGAGCTGCTGTCCATGAACCACAGGCCCGGGCCCGTCGGCGCCTCGGCCTTGTCCAGCACGCCATCGACCAGGCACTTCTTCCCGATCTTCTGGATGTTGCCGAGGGCCTTCTCCTCGATGGTGGTGAGGCCACCCTCGATGTTGCCCTTGGTCGGCTGGCTCTCGCTCAGGTCGTTCGTCTTGTTCGCCTCGATCACGCGCTGGTAGCGGTCGAACATCGCCATGAACTGCCTGGCGATCTCGGGCGTGCGGCAGCGCGCGGCGACCAGGTGCTCACCGCCCGTGATCTCGCTCGTCTCGCCGAAGACCAGCGTGTTGCCGTTCTCCCAGAGCTTGTCGAAGGCGTTGCCGACGGTCGGGCAGGATGCGAGGCCGGAGGTCGTGTCGCTCTCGCCGCACTTGGTGGAGACCCACAGCTCGACGAGGTCGGCCTTGGTTTTCTTCAGGCGGGAGGCGTGCTTCACCATCTTGTAGGCGGCGCGCGAGGCGTTCGCGATGGTGTTGATGTCGCCATTCTGCTCGATCGCGAAACCCTCGACCGGCTTGCCGCTCTTCGCGATGCCCTCGACGATGCGGCCGGTCCAGCCCGGCTCGATCCCGATGACCACGACGCCCGCGACGTTCGGGTTGGCGCCGGTGCCGATCAGCGTGCGGAAATGCAGCTCGAGGTCGGCGCCGAACTGCAGCCGGCCATAGGCGTGCGGGATCGCCATCGCGCCCTTGATGTTGTTGGCGACGGCCTCGGCGGCGGCGTTGGAGAGGTCGTCCACCGGAAGGATGATGACGTGGTTGCGCACGCCCATCCGGCCGTTCTCGCGGCGCCAGCCTTCGAAGGCGGCGCCCTTCAGGTTCATGCCCATGCGCTTACCACCGCTTCGTCTTGACGTTGTGGACGTGGAGATGCTCGCCGGGCGCGATGTCGGCGACCGCCTTCCCGATGTCCACGCCGTACTTGATGATGGCCTCGCCGGCCTTGATCGGCTTGATGGCGAGCTTGTGCCCGATCGGGATGTCCGACTTCGCGTCGAACTCGATCATCTTGTCCTGGTCCATGATCCAGCCGTTGATGCGGTTGGAGGCCTTGAGCCCCTCCACCACCACGACCCCGACCGAGTCCCCCTCGTCATGAACGACGAAATGGATCGTCACCGGCGCTGCCTCCCTGCAAGTGTTGTACAAGACTGGCGCAGGCTAGCCCCGCACGGGCAGGGTCACAACGGGTGGCGGCGAGGGGCGCTGCCCCCCGTGGCGGACTTGGCGAGGGGTGTTGAGAGCGGGGCACGGACGGAGCGTCTGGCCCGACGCTCGCTCCGGCGCCTCTCTCAGTCCGGGCAGGGGTTTGGGGAGCCACTGGCTCCCCGGCGGGGGTGCCGGGACAGAGCCCCCGCCGCGGCCGCACGCCCGGACGACATGCCACGGCATTCATTGGCCGGCCGGGGCCGGCCGCGGGCCTGACGCCATGGCATCCAGACTGGCAGGCGGTTACGACTTCCGCAACAATGCGGGGACGCTATGCCCCCGTGCGTGAGCGGAACCAGGATAGTGGTGGATCGTCAGCCAGATCCGCGGACAACAGCGTGAGGGACGCCGCCCCGCCGCCCGCATCGCCGGCGCCGCGCCCCCCCAGGTCCCGCGCCCGGGTGCGCCTCATCGGTGGGGCCCTGCTGCTGGGCATCGCCATCGTCGCGAGCGCCGTGGTCTTGAGCTGGCAGGCGCGCCAGAGCGCCCTCTCCGAGGCCTCGCGCGAACTCCGCAACATGTCCTTCGTGCTGGCCGACCACACGGAGCGCGCCCTGCAGGCCGTGGAGTTCGCCCTGGCGGCGGTCACCGAGCGCACGAGCCACGACGGCGCCTTCGACTCCGAGGATGCGTTGCGTCACTGGGCGCGGAGCGAGGCGGTGCATGAGGCGCTGCGGAACCGGTCGCGCGTCATGCCGCAGGTCAGCTCCCTGATCCTGGTGGATGCCGACGGACGCCTGACCGGCTCCTCGCGCTCCTTCCCGCCGCCGCCCAACGATCTCTCCGACCGCGAGTATTTCCTCGCGCTGCGCGACGGGGAGCCGCGCGTCATCGGCAGGCCGGTCCAGAACCGGGGCAGCGGCACCTGGGCCTTCCACTTCGCCCGGCGCATCGAGCGCAGCGACGGCACGTTCCTGGGCGCGGCCGTCGGCGTCATCGAACTCGCCTATTTCGAGCGCCTCTACACCGAGCTGGCCCTCAACCCGAGCAGCAGCATCAGCCTGTTCCGGACCGACGGCATCCTCATGGTCCGCCACCCGCAGCCGATCACGGGCCCGGGCACCATCCCGGCGGACCTGACGCAGTTCCAGCTGCCGGTGGACGCGCCCGCCAGCGCCGTCTTGCAGGCCATGGGCGTGGATGGAGAGCAGCGCCTCATCTCGCCGCGCCAGCTGACCGACTATCCGCTGCGTCTCCACGTCGGCGTCCGGCTCGCGGCGGTGCTCGACGCGTGGCGCAACGTCGCGCTTCGCATCGCGGGCGGCGCGCTGCTGCTGCTGCTGCTGCTCACGACGGCGGCGATCGCCGCGCTGCGCGCCCTGCGCGCCGAGGCGCATGTGGCGACGAGCGAGCTGCGGTTCGAGCGCGAGGCCACGGCCGCGCGGCTGCGGCACCAGCAGGCGCTGGCGAACAAGGACGCCGAGTTCCGCGTCATCGTCGAGGGCATGTCGCTCGGCGTGTGGATGTTCGACGCCTGCGGCGGGCTCGTGCTGGCGAACGGCCCGGGTGCCACGATTCCCGGCGTGCCGGCGCACGCCCTGCGCCGCGGCGCGACGATCGAGGAGCTGGGCCGGGCCTGCCTGGCCTGGGGACGGTCCGAGGCACGGGACGTGATGCTGCGCCTGCAGAACCTCTCCGTCACACGCGCGGCGGCGGAGTTCGTGCAGGCCCTGCCGGCTGGCCGCGTCGCCATGATCAAGGGTCAGCCGCTGGTGGATGGCCGCTGGCTCGTCACCTTCGAGGACATCAGCGAGCGCCACGCCGCCGAGGCCAAGGCGCGCTACCTCTCGCAGCACGACCCGCTCACCGGCCTGGCGAACCGCGCCAAGCTGATCGCCGACCTGTCGCAGGCCGTCGCGGAGCACCCGCCGGGCGGCAGCGGCGCGGGACGCCTCGCGGTGCTCTACCTCGACCTCGACCGGTTCAAGGGCGTCAACGACACGCTCGGGCACAAGGCGGGCGATCTGCTGCTGGCCGCTGTCGCCGACCGCATCACGAGCAACGTGCGCACCGAACGGAACGGCGGCGACCTGGTGGCGCGGCTCGGCGGCGACGAGTTCGCCGTGGTGCTGACCGTCACCGGACGGGAGGTGGAGGAGGCGCGGGCCGATGTCGAGGCCGTCGCCTCGCGGTTGGTGGAGTGCCTGTCGCAGCCCTTCCTCATCGACGGCCACCGCGTGGTGGTGGGCACGACGGTGGGCGTGGCCCTCCATCCGGAGGACGGCGCGGCGGCTGACGACCTGCTGCGGGCGGCGGACCTCGCCCTGTACCGCGCCAAGGACGAGGGCCGCGGCCGGCACCGCTTCTTCGAACCGGCGATGGAGACCGAGGCGCAGGCGCGCCGGGCGCTCGAGAGCGACCTCCGCTGCTCGCTGCTGGAGGACGACGGCCGCGACTTCGATCTGCACTTCCAGCCCTTCGTGGACATCGCGAGGCTCGCGCCCACGGGTTGCGAGGCGCTGGTGCGCTGGCGCCGGCCCGGGCTCCACGGTCTCGTCAGCCCGGCGTCGTTCATCGCGGTCGCCGAAGAGACGGGGCTGATCGGGCGGCTGGGCGAGGTGGTGCTGCGCCGCGCCTGCAGCGAGGCGGCGAGCTGGGCCGACCGCTCGCTGCGCATCGCCGTGAACGTCTCCCCGGCGCAGCTCCGCATGCCGGGCTTCGTCGAGGTGGTGCAGGACGCCCTGCGCTGCTCGGGCCTGGAGCCGGCGCGCCTCGAGCTCGAGATCACGGAGAGCGTGCTGATGCAGCAGACCGACGGCGTGCTGGCCACGATGCGCGACATCGGCAGGCTCGGCGTCGGCTTCGCCATGGATGATTTCGGGACGGGCTACTCCTCGCTCTCCTATCTGCGGGCCTTCCCGTTCGAGCGCGTGAAGATCGACCGCTCCTTCATCCAGGACATCGACAGCAAGCCGGGCGATCTCTCGATCCTGCGGGCGATCGCCCAGCTCTGCCGCGAGCTGGACATGAAGGCCGTGGTCGAGGGCGTGGAGACCGAGAGCCAGCTCGACCTCGCGCAGAGCGCCGGCTGCCTGGAGGCGCAGGGCTACCTGTTCAGCCGGCCCGTCACCGCGGCCGACCTGCCGGCGACGCTCGCGCGGCTCCGCGTCCTCGACTGGACCCGCGCCACGGCCGCCTCCGCGTAGCGGCGCACCGGGCCGGACCCTCCCGCAGCGCCCGTCGGCCCCGGCCGGGGCGGAACGCCCGCCACGGGCCACGGCCGCGCTTCCCGTGCGCCGCGCCGCGTGCGAGTAATCACGGCTTCTCGTGTCATGGGGTTGGGACCGATGGCGGGCGTCTATTGGTACGATGGGGTGTGGTCCAGCGAGGAGCCGAAGATGATCGGCCCGATGGATCACTGCTTCTGGCTGGGCAGCGTGATCTTCGACGGGTCGCGCTCGATCACGGGCTGGGCGCCCGACCTCGACCGCCACTGCGCCCGCGCGGTGCGTTCGGCGCTGACCATGGGCATGAAGCCCACGAAGACGGCCGCCGAGATCGAGGCGCTGTGCCGCGAGGGCATCCGCCGCATGGGGCCGGAGGCGACGCTCTACATCCGGCCCATGTTCTTCATCCGCAAGGGGCTGGGGGCATCGCGGCCGGATCCCGACAGCACGGATTTCTGCCTGTCGCTCTACGACGCGCCGCTGCCGGGCTGGGTCGGGTTCTCGGCGATGGTGGTGCCGTTCCGCCGCCCAGCGACGGACATGGCGCCGACGGATGCGAAGGCCGCCTGCCTCTATCCCAACGGCGCGCGGGCGACGGCCTGGGCGGTGGAGCGCGGGCACGACATGGCCGTGCTGTGCGACGCGGCGGGCAACGTGGCGGAGTTCGCGTCCTCCAACCTGTGGATCGCGAAGGATGGCGTGGCGATCACGCCGGCGGTGAACCACACCTTCCTCAACGGCATCACGCGGCAGCGCGTGATCGGGCTGCTGCGCGCCGCCGGCGTGCCGGTGGAGGAGCGGACGATCCGCCCGGAGGAGCTGGACACGGCGGACGAGGTCTTCTCGACGGGCAACTACGCCAAGGTGCAGCCCTGCACCCGGATCAACGGGCGCGACGTGCCGGTGGGCCCGGTCGCGACCAAGGCGCGGGACCTCTATTTCGACTGGATGCGCTCGCAGCCGCGCGTGGTCGAGACGGCGGCCCAGGCGGCCGAGTAGGGTTTCGCGCCCGGCGGGCAGCGCCGGGCGAGGCTGGACGTGAAGGCGGCCGCCGGGCTTCGCGCGGCCGCCGGGGCGCGGGTTCCCGCTGTCCCACCGGAACGGGTTCCCCATGCAGATCGGCATTGATTTCGGCACGACGAATTCCGTCGTCGCGCTGCGGCACGGCGATGGCCGCGTGGAAGCCTATCGCCGCGGCACGGAGGAGGTGTTCCGCTCCGTCCTCTGCTTCTGGCAGGAGGCGTCGGGCCGGTCCTGCCACGCGGCGGGGCCGGCGGCGGTCGAGGCCTATCTGGAAGATCCCTTCGACAGCCGGCTGCTGCTCTCGCTGAAGAGCCACCTGGCGCAGCGCTCCTTCACGGAGACGCGCATCCATGGCCGGCCCTGGACGCTGGAGGGGCTGGTCGCGCTCTTCCTGCGGGAGCTGCTGGCGCCGCTGAAGGGGGCGCTGGCGGAGGCCCGCGTCACGGTGGGACGCCCGGTGCGCTTCGTGGGTGACGCGCCCGACGACGCGCTGGGGGAGGCGCGGCTGCGCGCGGGCTTCGCGGCGGCCGGCCTGCCGGAGGTGGCGGTGGCGCTGGAGCCGGCGGCGGCCGGGCACCGCTTCGCGCGCGGGCTCGACCGGCCGGCGGTGGTGCTGGTCGCGGATTTCGGCGGCGGGACGAGCGATTTCTCCGTGTTGCGCTTCGTGCCGCCGGGGCATGTCGAGGCGCTGGGGCATGCCGGCGTGGGGCTGGCCGGCGATGCCTTCGACCGGCGCATCATGGACCGCGTGGTGGCGCCGCTCCTCGGCAAGGGGGACAGCTACCGCGTCATGGGCAATCCGCTGCCCGTGCCGCCCGCCTGGTACGCGAGCTTCGCGCGCTGGCACCTGCTCTCCCTCATGCGGGCGCCGAAGACGCTGCGCGACATCGCCGAGGTGACGCGCACGGCCGAGCATCCCGAACGGCTGCTGCGGCTGCGGCAGCTGATCGAGGACGAGGCGGGCTACGCGCTGTATCGCGCCGTGAGCGAGGCGAAGGCGGCGCTGTCGCGGGCGGAGGAGACGGTGCTGTCCTTCCGCCACCGCGACTTCGCACTCGAGGCGCGGATCGCGCGCAGCGAGTTCGAGGGCTGGATCGCGCCGGACCTGCGGCGCATCGCGGCGGCGGTGGACGCGGCGCTGGCCGATGCGGGGCTGGACGCGGACGCGGTGGACCGCGTGTTCCTGACGGGCGGCACCTCGCTGGTGCCGGCGGTGCGGCGGCTGTTCGAGGCGCGGTTCGGGGCGGAGCGGCTGGATGGCGGGGGCGAGTTCGTGTCGGTGGCCGAGGGGCTGGCCCTGATGGGGTGAGGTGGCGCGATTGCCGCCATTGCCCCGGGGGGCGATAACCGGCGCATCATCGAGGAGACACGCGATGCCGCTGGGCATGACCGACATCACCGAGGGCACGGGTACCATGGCGCTCGCGGGGAAGACCGTCTCGGTCCACTACACGGGCTGGCTGTTCGACGCGAACGCCCCCGAGAACAAGGGCAGGAAGTTCGACAGCTCCCGCGACCGGGGGGAGCCCTTCTCCTTCCCGCTCGGCCAGGGGCATGTGATCGCGGGCTGGGACCGGGGCGTGGCCGGCATGCGCATCGGCGGGCATCGCCGCCTGACCATCCCGCCCGAGATGGGCTACGGCGCGCGCGGCGCCGGCGGGGTGATTCCGCCCAACGCCACCCTCGTTTTCGACGTGGAATTGCTGGGCGTCGACTGACCCCCGACCGGCCAGCGCCAACCGCGCAGCCCGCGCCCGATGGCTGGAGGGCGCAGCCCGGAAGCCTGAATCGGTCGCGCAGCCCGCGCCCGATGGCTGGAGGGCGCAGCCCGGAAGCCTGAATCGGTCGCGCAGCAGCTTCCGCGCGGGCGGGCGAGCCCGCGGGGGCGCGGGGCGCGGCCCGATCTGGTAAGGGGGACGGCATGGACGCCGACCCGCCCCCCTACTTCTCCGCCCATGTCTTCGTCTGCTGCAACCGCCGGCCGGACGGGCACAAGCGCGGCAGCTGCGCCGCGCGCGGCAGCGAACCCCTGCGCGACTACATGAAGGCCCGCGCGAAGGAGCTCGGCCTCAAGGGCGTGCGGGTGAACATGGCCGGCTGCCTCGACCGCTGCGAGTTCGGGCCGACCATGGTCATCTACCCCGAAGGCATCTGGTACCGCTTCGACACGCGCGAGGACGTGGACGAGATCCTGGCGGCGCATCTCGCCGGCGGGGGCCGCGCGACGCGCCTCATGCTCACCGAGAAGGACGTGGCCCCGAAGGGCTGAGGATGGCGGGCACCATCTTCGCCCTGGCGAGCGGCGCCGGGCGCGCCGCCGTCGCGGTGATGCGCGTCTCCGGACCGGAGGCGGAGGCCGTGCTGTCGGCCCTCGCGGGGCGGCCGCCGCGCCCGCGCGAGGCC
>JAIEOO010000158.1 GCA_019750475.1 Acetobacteraceae bacterium
AGGCGCGGCTGCTGCTGCGCGCCATGATCGCCGCGGCCCGGGCCGACGGTCAGGTGGACGCCGGCGAGCGCCGCGCCATCGCGGCGCAGCTCGACGCGGCCGGGCTCAGCGCCGCCGAGCGCGACGCGGTGCTGCGCGACTTCGACAACCCGGCCACGCCGGACGAGCTGGCCCGCGAGGCGCGCGACCCGATGCTGGCCGCCCAGCTCTACGCCGCCGCCGTCGCGGCGGCGGGAGAGATCAGCGCAGGGGAACGCGCCTGGCTCGATCGTCTTGCCACCGGATTGAAACTCGACCAAGCAGCACGCAGGGCCATCGAGAGCCGCTTGGGAGGATGATGTGGACAGCCTGCTGACGCCGGAGCAGTCGCGGCTTCGCGACGCCGCCCGCGAATTGGCGCGGGAGGCCGCCGCGCAGGCCGCCGAGACGGATCGCAGCGGCCAGTATCCCTGGCCCATGGTCCGCCGCATGACCGAGGCGGGCTTCCTGGGCATGACCATCCCGCGGGCGGAGGGCGGCCGGGGCCTCTCTTACTTCGACGCCGTCCTCGTCATCGAGGAATTCGCCAAAGCCTGCGCCGTCTGCGGCCGCATCGCGGTCGAGGCGAACATGGGCGCGATCGGCGCCGTGATGGCCTATGGCACGCCGGAGCAGAAGCGGATCGCGGCGGGGCTGGTGCTGGCCGGCGACAAGCCGGCCATCTGCATCACCGAACCCGAGGCCGGATCGGCCGCGACCGAGATGACGACGCGCGCGGTCCGCCGGGGCGACAGCTGGGTGCTCGACGGCGTGAAGCACTGGATCACGGGAGGCGGCGTCTCGCGCTTCCACCTGATCTTCGCCCGCGCCTTCGAGGACGGCCGCGATCTGGGGATCGGCGGCTTCCTCGTCGTCCGCGACGGAGAGGGCGACCCGAAGGGCCTCATCGTCGAGCGCCGCATCCCGACGCTCGGCCTCTGCGGCATGCCCGAGGCGGTGCTGCGCTTCGAAGGCCTGGACGTGCCGGACAGCATGGTGCTGCGGCCACCCGGGGGGTTCGCCCGCGGCTTCGGGCGGCTGATGGACGCCTACAACGGCCAGCGCGTCGGCGCCGCGACGGCGGCGCTCGGCATCGCGGCCGGGGCCTATGACCACGCGCTCGGCTACGCGCAGCGGCGCCGCCAGTTCGGCCGCCCGATCGCCGAGTTCCAGGGCATCGCCTGGATGCTCGCCGACATGTCCATCAAGCTCGAGGCCGCGCGGGCGCTGGTCTGGCAGGCGGCGCAGTCGGCCGGACCGGCGGGCTTCCCCGACCGGCTGCTGGCGGCGCGCGCCAAGGTGCTGGCCGCCGACACCGCGGTCGAGGTGACGAACATGGCGCTGCAGGTCTGGGGGGCCGCCGGCTACAGCCGCGAGAACCCGATGGAGCGGGCCCTGCGCGACGCGCGGATGTTCCCCATCGCCGGCGGGACGGCGCAGATCCTGCGCAACCAGGTGGCCGAGCAGATCCTGGGCCGCAAGCTGCCGCAGACGCGCGACGGCTTCCTGCGGCTGGCGATGGCGGAAGAGGCGAAGGTCGCCGCGGAGTAGCGGACGCTACTCCTCCAGCATCCGGCGGATGAGGGTGACGTCCTCGGCGAAGGCCGGGTCGGCCGCCATCAGCTCCTGCACGCGGTTCACGGCGTGCAGCACGGTGGTGTGGTCGCGGTTGCCGAACTTCCGGCCGATCTCCGGCAGCGACCGCGTGGTGAGCTGCTTCGCGAGATACATCGCGACCTGCCGCGGCCGGGCGACCGAGCGCTCGCGCCGGGCGGAGGCCATGCCGGTCATCGGGATCTTGAAGTGCTCCGAGACCTTCTTCTGGATCTCGTCGATGGTGATCCGGCGCTCATGGGCGCGGAAGATGTCGGACAGCACCTCCGGCACGGTGTCGAGCGTGATGGGCCGGTTGAACAGCTTGGCGTGGGCCAGCAGGCGGTTCAGCGCGCCGTCCAGCTCCCGCACGTTCGTCGCGATCTTGCGCGCCAGCAGCTCGAGCACCGATTTCGGCACGTCCACGCCCGCCTGCGACGCCTTGGCCTGCAGGATGGAGAGGCGCAGCTCATAGGTGGTGGCGTGGAGATCGGCGACGATCCCGCAGGAGAGGCGGGTCCGCAGGCGATCCTCGATGCCGGCGAGATCGGTCGGCGGAGTGTCGGCCGAGACGACGATCTGCTTCCCGGCCTCCACCAGGGCGTTGAAGGTGTGGAAGAACTCCTCCTGCGTGTTGTCCTTGCCCATCAGGAACTGCAGGTCGTCCACCATCAGCACGTGGACGGAGCGGAGCTGCGCCTTGAACTCCATCGTGTTGTGGCGCCGCAGCGCCTCGATGAAGCGGTACATGAAGGTCTCGGCCGACATGTAGGCCACGGTCAGCGTCGGGTCGCGCTCGCGCAGCGCCCAGGCGATGGCGTGCATGAGGTGCGTCTTGCCGAGGCCGACGCCGCCATAGAGGAAGAGCGGGTTGAAGCCGGGCTGCGCCGGGCTCTCGGCCACGCGGCGCGCGCAGGCATGGGCGAACTCGTTCGGCTTGCCGACGACGAAGGTGTCGAAGGAGAAGCGCGGATCGAGCGGGGCGAGCCACTCCTGCTGCGCGCCGGCGGGCACCGGCCTGGCGACGGCCGGGGCGGCCGGTGCCGGCTGCGAGATGGGCTCGGCCAGGCCGCTGTCGGCCGTGGATGCCTCACTGGGCGCGCTCACGCGCAGCTCGATCCGCCGGGTCCCCGGCAGCTCGGCGAGGCACAGGGCGCGAAGGCGGTCGCCGTAGCGGTCGCGGACCCAGTCGCGGATGAAGCGCGTGGGCAGGGTGATGACCGCGCAATCGCCATCCATCGGGGCAAGCGTCATCTGGCGGAGCCAGTTGCGGTATTCGACGTCGCCCACATCCTGGCGGAGGCGGGAGCGGACGCGGGACCAGGCCGCGGCGAGCTTTCCGGCATGGGGGGCTGGCGGCTCGACGGACGTGTCCTCCATGCAGCTCATACCCCCTCATCCGCCGGTGGAACCCGGTCCTTCTGTGGAAGCGCGACCGCCCCACCCAAGAGCTTGAAACATACAGACACGATTGCCGGGCTGGAAGCGCACAAGAGCTCGAACACCACAATATACGCGGGCGTTGCATTTCCGCCGCGAAGCATGACACCACAAAGAAGGACACAAAAAAGCGCCACGCTCAGGGCGAGCGCAGCGCCTTTACTTCCAGCCAGACAGCAAATGTAAGTCTATACTTACGCCGCTGCGCTGATTGTCTTGATGCGTGCGGAGAGGCGCGAGAGCTTCCGCGCCACCGTGTTGCGATGGAGAACGCCCTTGGTGGCGGCCCGTTGCAGCTCCGGCTGGGCGGCGCGGAAGGCGGCCTCGGCCTGCCCCTTGTCGCCGCCGGCGATCGCCAGCTCGACCTTGCGGAGGAAGGTCCGCACCCGAGAGCGCCGCATGCGGTTGCGCTCCGTGCGCTTCTCGGTCTGCCGGATGCGCTTACGCGCGGAAGCGTTGTTGGCCATAGCTGCCGAATTCAACCACCGAATGGAAAGGAAGCAAGGGAGGGTCCCCTGCGCGGAAGCGGGCTTCTAGACGCGGCCCGCCGCGGCCGTCAAGCGTGGCGGCTCAACGGTTGGAGAAGCTGGGTTTCCGCTTCTCCGCGAAGGCGCCCATCCCCTCCTTCTGATCGGCCGTCGCGAACAGGGCGTAGAAGGTGCGGCGCTCGAAGCGGACGCCCTCCGTCAGCGTCGTCTCGAAGGCGACGTTCACGGCTTCCTTCGCGACGGCGACCGAAGGCCCCGAGTAGGAGCCGATGGTCTGCGCGATCTCGAGCGCCGTCTCCATCAGCCTGTCGGCCGGCACCACGCGCGCGGCCAGGCCGCAGCGCTCGGCCTCCTGCGCGTCCATCATGCGGCCCGTCAGCACGAGGTCCATCGCCTTCGACTTGCCGACGGCGCGCGTCAGGCGCTGCGTCCCGCCCGCGCCCGGAATGATGCCGAGCTTGATCTCGGGCTGGCCGAACTTCGCCGTCTCCGCCGCGATGATCATGTCGCACATCATCGCCAGCTCGCAGCCGCCGCCGAGGGCGAAGCCCGAGACCGCCGCGATGGTCGGCTTCTTCGCGAGCGTGATCGTCTCCCACTTGGCGATGAAGTCCTCGAAGAAGACGGCCGGATAGCTGCGCGGCAGCATCTCCTTGATGTCGGCCCCGGCGGCGAAGGCCTTCTCGCTGCCGGTCACGATGATGGCGGCGACCGCGGGGTCCCGGTCGAAGGCGGCGACGGCCTCGCCCAGTTCGCGCATCAGCTGGTCGCAGAGGGCGTTGAGCGCCTGCGGCCGGTTGAGGCGGACGATGCCGGCGCGGCCCTGCACCTCGGTCTGGATCATCTCGTAGGACATGGCTCGCGCCCTCACCGTTGCTTTCGCGGGCAATAGAAGGTCGAGCGGCCGGATTGCACAAGCCGGGCGATGCCCGGGCAGCCCGGCGGGCCCGGGCAGCCGGCGCAGGGCTCGCCCTCGCGGTCGTAGACGTCGAAGCGCTCCTGGAAGAAGCCCACCTCGCCATCGGCGCGGACATAGTCTCGCAAGCTCGATCCGCCGGCTTCGATGCTCTCCCGCAGCACGGCCTTGATGGCGGGGACGAGGCGCGCCGAGCGCGCGCCCGGCACCGTCAGCGCGAGGCGCCGGGGCGAGATGCCGGCGCGGTACAGCGCCTCGCACACGTAGATGTTGCCGAGGCCGGCCACCACCTTCTGGTCCAGCAGCGCCGCCTTGATCGGCGTGTGCTTGCGCTCGAGCGCGGCGTCCAGCACCGCCGGCGTGAAGGCGTCGTCGAGCGGCTCGGGCCCGAGGCCCGCGAGGCAGCGATGCGTCTCCTCCGCCTCGGTCGGCACGAGGTCCACGCTGCCGAAGCGCCGCGGATCCACGAAGCCGATGCGCCAGCCATCCTCGGTCTCGAAGACCAGGTGCTCATGGGCCTCGGGCGGCTGGTTATGGCCGCGGGCGTCGCTCGCCACCCCCTGCGGCGCGAGGCGCGGGCCGGGCGGCTGGTCGCGGCGGCGGGCCACCATCCGCCCGGACATGCCGAGGTGGATCAGCACGCTCTCCCCGCTGTCGAGGCGCATCAGCATGTATTTGGCGCGCCGCCGGAACCCCAGCACCCGGCTGCCCGCGACGCGGGCCGCCATGCGCTCGGGGAAGGGCCAGCGCAGGCCGTCGCGGTTCACCGCGACCCCCACGATCCGTTGGCCTTCCATCACGGCCGCGAGGCCGCGCATCACCGTCTCGACCTCGGGGAGTTCGGGCATGGTCCCTTCCGGCGGTTGCGGGTATGTTCCGCGGCGATGAGCGATACCACCCCCCGTCCCCCGGGCAAGACCGATCGAGCGCCGACCGGCACCACCGTGGATTTCGGCTACCGCCAGGTGCCCGCCACGGAGAAGGTGGGCATGGTCCGCCAGGTCTTCGACAGCGTCGCGCCGAAATACGACGTGATGAACGACCTCATGTCGCTCGGCCTGCACCGGGCCTGGAAGCGCATCTTCGTCAACGCCATCGGCGCGCGGCCGCAGGAGTCGCTGCTCGACCTCGCCGGCGGGACGGGCGACATCTCCTTCCGCGCGCTGGAAGCCGGCGCGGGACGCGTCATCTGCTCCGACATCAACGGGGAGATGCTGGCGGTCGCGCAGACGCGGGCGCTCGACAAGGGCATCGTCCGGGGCCTGTCCTTCCTCTGCGCCGACGCCGAGCGCCTGCCGCTGCCCGACCGCAGCGTGGACAAGGTCTCCATGGCGTTCGGGCTGCGCAACTGCACCGACAAGGACGCGGTCCTGCGCGAGGTGCGGCGCGTGCTGCGGCCGGGCGGGCGGTTCCACTGCCTCGAATTCTCGAAGCTCGAGATCTCGGCGCTCGAGCCGCTCTACGACGCGTGGTCCTTCAAGGCCCTGCCCGCCATCGGGGAGCGCGTGGCGAAGGACAGCGAGAGCTACCGCTACCTCGCCGAGAGCATCCGCACCTTCCCCAACCAGGAGACGCTCGCCGCCATGATGCGCAAGGCCGGCCTCGAACGCGTGGCGCACCGCAACCTGGCGGGCGGCATCGTCGCCATTCACACGGGCTGGCGGCTCTGATGCCCGTCTCCGACATCCAGCGCCGGGTCGAGGCGAGCTTCGCCAAGCAGGGCCTGATGCGCGTGATCGAGGCGCGGGTCGCCGAGGTGCAGCCCGGGCGCTGCACCATCGAGGCGCCGTTCCGGAAGACGCTGACACAGCAGCACGGCTTCCTGCACGCCGGCGTGCTGACCATGCTGGCCGACAACGCCGTGGGCTACGCCGCCATGACCCTGATGCCCGACGGGATGGACGTGCTGACGGCGGAGCTGAAGGTGAACTTCCTCCGACCGGCCCGCGGCGTCCTCGCCATCGCCCGCGCCGAGGTGCTGAAGCCCGGCAAGACGCTCACCGTCGCCCGTGCCGAGGTGTGGATGCGCGGCGAAGACGGGGCGGAAACCCTGTGCGCGGCGATGCAGGCGACCCTGGTGCCGTCGGCGGCGGTCTGAATGATCACGGGCAAGGCGAAGCTCGCCGGCGTGCTCGGCTGGCCCGTGTCCCACTCCCGCTCGCCGCTGCTGCATGGGCACTGGATCGCGACGCACGGACTGGACGCGGCCTATCTGCCGCTGCCGGTCCGGCCGGAGCGCTTCGCCGACGCCGTGCGCTCGCTCGCCGATCTCGGCTTCCGCGGCGCCAATGTGACGATCCCGCACAAGGAAGCGGCCTACGCGCTGTGCGACGCGCGGACCGGACGCGCCGAGCGCGCGGGGGCGGTGAACACCCTCGTCTTCGCGGAGGGGCGCATCACCGGGGACTGCACCGATGGCTGGGGGTTCCTGGCCTCGCTCGGGGACTTCGACCCGCGCTCCGGTCCCGCCGTGCTGCTCGGCGCCGGGGGCGCGGCGCGGGCCATCGCGGCCGCGCTGCTCGACGCCGGGTGCCCGCGCGTGACCCTGGTCAACCGCACGCCGGCGCGGGCGGAAGCCTTGGCGCGGGCGCTGGGCGGTCCCGTGGCCGTGGCGGCCGAGCCGCCGCTCGCCGATGCGGCGTTGCTGGTGAACACGACCTCCCTCGGCATGCAGGGGCAGCCGCCGCTCGCGCTGGACCTCGGGCCCCTGCCCGCCCGGGCCATGGTCGCCGACATCGTCTACGTGCCGCTGGAGACGCCGCTGCTGGCGGCGGCGCGGGCGCGCGGGCTGCGGGCGGTGGGCGGCCTCGGGATGCTGCTGCACCAGGCGCGGCCCGGCTTCCAGGCGTGGTTCGGCGTGCTGCCCGAGGTGGACGACGCGCTGCACGACGTGATCGCGCGGGACATCCCGCCGCGATGAAGGTGTGGGGCCTCACCGGCTCGATCGGCATGGGCAAGTCCACCGCCGCGCGGATCTTCCGGCGCGCCCGCGTGCCGGTGTTCGACGCCGACGCGACCGTGCACGGGCTTCAGGCGCCGGGCGGGCGGGCGCTGCCGGCGCTCGCCCGCGCCTTCCCGGGCACGGTCCAGGGCCGCGTGCTGGACCGGGAGGCGCTGCGGCGCATCGTGCTGGCCGACGGCGCGGCGCTGAAGCGCCTCGAAGGCATCATCCATCCCATGGTCCGGCAGGAGCAGGCGCGGTTCCTGGCCGGGGCGCGGCGGCGGGGGGAGCGGCTGGTGGTGCTCGACATCCCGCTGCTGTTCGAAACGCGCCGGGACCGGCGGGAGTTCGACGCGATCCTGGTGGTGTCGGCGCCCGCGGCCGTGCAGGCCTGGCGCGTGCTGCGCCGCCCCGGGATGACGAAGGAGCGCCTGGCCGCGATCCGCGCCCGGCAGACGCCCGACGCCGAGAAGCGCCGCCGCGCCGATCACGTCATCCGCACCGGCCTCTCCCGCCGCCACACCCAGGCGGCGATCGCGCGGCTGATCCACGCGACGCGCGGGGAGAGGTGGACGTGAAGCATCGGCATGAGCCAATCGCGACGCATGCGGCCGCAACGCGGCCGCCGCGCCACGACCAACCGCACAACGAGCGCGCCCTTCCTGTGGCGCGTCAGCCAAGCGCGCGCATGCGCGCCCGGCGCTTGAGGGCATCAAGATGACCCGGGAAGTGGTCCTCGACACCGAAACCACCGGCTTCGATCCGGCCCAGGGCGACCGCGTCATCGAGGTCGCGGCCATCGAGATCGTGAACCTCGTCCCCACGGGGCGGCATTTCCACACCCTGATCGACCCGGAGCGCGACGTCCCGCCCGAGGCCACGAAGGTGCACGGCTTCACGCGCGAGCACCTGATCGGCAAGCCGAAATTCGCCGAGACGGTGGAGCAGATGCTCGCCTTCCTGCAGGACAGCCCGATCGTCGCGCACAACGCGCCCTTCGATTTCGGCTTCCTCGACGCCGAGCTCAAGCGCGCCGGCCATGCCCCGCTCGACCGCGGGCGGATGGTGGACACGGTGCAGATCGCGCGCGCGAGGTTCCCGGGCCTGCCCAACAGCCTCGACGCGCTGTGCCGCCGCTTCGGCATCGATCTGTCGGCGCGGACGACGCACAACGCGCTGCTCGACGTGAAGCTGCTGGCCGAGGTCTATCTGGAGCTGCGCGGCGGCCGCCAGCCGGGGCTGACGCTCGCCGCGACGCCCATGGCGTCCGCCAGCTTCCGCGTGGAGGAGGCGGCGCCCCGCACCCCGCGGCCGATCCGGCCGAGCGAGGCGCAGCTCGCCGCCCATGCGGAGTTCCTCAAGAAGCTGAAGGACCCGCTCTGGCTCAAGGAAGGCTGAGCGAAGCCTAGCTCTTGGCCGATCCAGGCTCCGCGCCGCGCCGGTGCACCGCCGCGCCGATCGCGGCGGGCGTGATGCTGGCGAGGGCCGTGGCGATCTTGTTGTGCCAGCCGGCGACGATGTCCCCGTCGCCCCGCTCCATCGCGGCGTAGCCGGTCTCCGCCACCATCTTCGGGTCGTCCTTCTTCGAGGCACCGACCTTGGTGTCCTCCATGCCGGCGCGCTCGAAGAACTCCGTCTCGGTGGCGCCGGGCATCAGGCAGGTGACCGTCACGCCGGTGTCCTGCAGCTCGTTGCGCAGCGCCCAGGAGAAGCTGTCGATGAAGGCCTTGGTGCCGTTGTAGACGGCCTGGAAGGTCCCCGGCGTGAAGCCGGCGATGGAGCCGGTGATGAGGATCTTGCCCTCGCCGTGGCCGCGCATCTCCTGCGCGACCTTCTGGATGAGCAGCAGCGTGCCGGTGATGTTGGTGTCCACCACGTGGCGCCACTCGGCCGGGTTCTGGTCGAGGAAGGCGCCGCCGAGGCCGTGGCCGGCATTGGCCATCAGCACCGCGACGGGGCGACGCCCGATGGCGGCGAGCAGGCTCTCCACCCCCCGGTCGGTCGCGAGGTCGGCCTGCACCGGCTCGACCATGGCGCCCATGCCCCGGAACTCGGAGGCGGCGTCGTGGATCTGCGGCTGGTCCGCGGCGATGACGAGGTCGTGCCCGTGCTCGACGCAGAGCTTCGCGAGCTCGTAGCCGATGCCGGTGGAGGCGCCGGTGACGACGGCGAGCGGCCGGCCGCCGGCATGATGAGTTTCGTGATGGGTCATGGCTTGAGGACCACCTTGATGCAGTTGTCTTGCTTGTCCCGGAAGGTCTTGTAGAGCTCCGGGCCATCTTCCAGGCCGGCGCGGTGCGTGATCACGAAGGAGGGGTCGATCTTCCCCTCCTCCACCATCTGCAGCAGGCGCGGCAGATAGCGGTGCACGGGCGTCTGCGCGGCCTTGATGGTGATGCCGCGGTTGATCACCGCACCGAAGGGCACCTTGTCGAGGAAGCCGCCATAGACGCCGACGACGCTGACGGTGCCGAAGTTCCGGCAGCAATGGATCGCCTGGCGCAGCACATGAGGCCTGTCGGTGCCCATGAAGGTCGCGACCTTGATGCGGTCCACCATCGCCATGACGGAGGAGGTGTTGTCGGGCTCGGTTCCCACGGCGTCGATGCAGGAATCGGCGCCGCGGCCCTTCGTCATCTCCATGATGCGGTCGTAGATATCCTCCTCGAGGTGATCGAGGGTCTCCGCACCCGCCGCGCGCGCCATGGCCAGGCGCTCCGGCACGGTGTCGATGGCGATGACGCGGCCGGCGCCGAGGATGAATGCGCTGCGGATGGCGAACTGCCCGACCGGCCCGCAGCCCCAGATGGCCACCGTGTCGCCTGGCTGGATGTCGCAGAAATCCGCGGCCATGAAGCCGGTCGGAAAGATGTCCGAAAGGAACAGCACCTGCTCGTCCGTCAGGTGGGACGGCACCTTCACCGGCCCGACATCGGCGTAGGGCACGCGCAGGTATTCGGCCTGGCCGCCGGCGATGCCGCCCAACAGATGCGAATAGCCGAACAGCGCGGCGGGCGAGTTGCCCCAGAGCTTGCGCGCCATCTCGAAGTTCGGATTGCTCCGCTCGCAGCCCGAAAAAAAGCCTTTCTGGCAGAAGAAGCATTCGCCGCAGGCGATCGGGAAGGGCACCACGACGCGGTCGCCGGGCTTGAGGTTGCGGCATTCGGGCCCGACCTCGACGACCTCGCCCATCGATTCGTGGCCGACGACGTCGCCCGACTTCATGGTCGGGATCACGCCGTTGAAGATGTGCAGGTCGCTGCCGCAGATGGCGCAGGACGTGACCTTGATGATGCAGTCGCGCGGATGCTCGATGCGCGGGTCGGGCACCTGCTCGCAACGCATGTCGCCCTTGCCGTGCCAGGTGATCGCCTTCATGCGCCCATGCCCCTTCGGATGGTCAGGGCGTGAACGGGCGGCGGGCGAAAGGGTTGGGCGGGCGTCAGCCCTTCTTCGCAAGCTCCGCCTTGAGGCGCGCGACCTCGGCCTTGAGCGCCTCCACCTCGGACGCGCCGGCCACGGTGCCGCCGCCCTGGGCGGGGCGGCCGAACGGATTGAACAGGGCCATGGCGCGCTCCATCATCGCCATGTTCTGCTTCGCCGCCTCCTCGAAGTTGAAGCGGCCGAAGCTGCCCATCATCGCCGTGCGCATCTGTTCCTGCTGGCGGGCGAAGGCGGCCATGGTCGCCTCGAGGTAGCGCGGCACCATGCTCTGCATGTTGTCGCCGTAGAAGCCGATGAGCTGGCGCAGGAAGCTCTCGGGCAGCAGGTGGCTGCCCTTCGCCTCCTCCTCGACGATGATCTGCGTCAGCACGCCGCGGGTGATGTCGTCGCCCGACTTCGCGTCGTAGACGACGAAGTCGCGGCCCTGGCGCACCATCGCGGCCAGATCCTCGAGCGTGACGTAGCTGCTGCTCTCGGTGTTGTAGAGGCGGCGGTTGGCGTATTTCTTCACCACCACGGGGGGCGTGGCGGGCTTGCTCTCGGCGATCTGGTCGGCCATGGGTCCCGGCGCTCCCTGACGATGTGTTGTCGGCACGGTGCGTTGATGGCGCATCCGTCGCTGGTCAATCGTTTCGCGTTGCAGCGTAGCATGGCCCCGCCGGGTCGGAAGCCCTTCCGTTGCAGACGTTTTTCGGTGCTTGGCGGCGGGTTCCAGGCAAGACATACAGTCAGGATTGCGCGACACCCACGCGTTCGGAATGGATGACAGGCGAAACCCCGCCGGACCTCGACCAACTGGCCGAGGACTGGATCACCCTCTGGCAGAGCGAGCTGGCCGCGATGGCCGGCGACCCGGAACTGGCCGAAGGCTGGGCGGCCTCGGTCGCGCTGTGGGCGGCGTTCTGGCGTGCCCAGGGGGCGGGGCTTGGAGCCGGGCTGGGGGCGATGATGAGCGGCTTCGCCGCCCCGGGCGGCCGCCCCTTCCGTGAGCCCGCCCGGCCCGCTCCGCCGCCGGGGCCCGCGCCCGCTGCCGCTCCACCTGATGCTGGGGGCGGCGCGGGGCTGGGCGGCGCTGGCGATGCCGCTGCCCTCGCCCGACGCCTCGCCGAGCTGGAACGGCGCCTGGCCGAGGTCGAAGGCGGGGCAGGCGGAAGCCGCGCGGATCGCAAGCCGGCTCGCCGCAAGCGGCGCGCCGCCGAACGCCTTCCGCGCCGCGATCCTCCGCCGTCTCTGGCGGGATGACGCGGCGCTGCTGAAGGGCCTCGCGGCCTACCGGCGGCACCCGCACATCCGGCGCCTCCAGGACCCGCCCGCCATCTGGAGCGAGGGCTCGGCACGGCTGCTCGACTACGGCGGCGACGGGCCGCCCGTGCTCTTCGTCCCCTCCCTCGTGAACCGGGCCTATGTGCTGGACCTCGACGAAGGGTCGTCCCTGCTGCGGCATCTCGCCGCGAATGGCGCGCGGCCGCTGCTGCTCGACTGGGGCTGGCCCGGCGAGGCGGAGCGGCGCTTTACGCTCACGGACCACGTCGCCGGGCGGCTGGAACGCGCCCTCATGGCGGTGCCGGAGCCGGTCGTGCTGGCGGGCTACTGCATGGGCGGGCTGCTCGCGCTCGCCGCCGCGCTGCGCCGGCCGGACCGCGTCCGCGCCCTCGCCCTGCTGGCGACGCCCTGGGACTTCCACGCGGGCGATGCGCGGCAGGCGCGCTCCCTCGCGGCGCTGATGCCTGGTTTCGAGCCGGTGATGGACGCGACGGGCACGCTGCCGGTGGATTGGCTGCAGGCGATGTTCGCCATGCTCGACCCATGGGCCTTGGCCGACAAGTTCCGCTCCTTCGGGCGCCTGCCGCAGGAGGGCGCCCGAGCGCGGCTGTTCGTCGCGCTGGAGGACTGGCTGAACGACGGCGTGCCCCTCGCCGCCCCCGTGGCACGGGAGACGCTGCGGGACTGGTACGGCGCGAACGCGCCGGCGCGCGGCGAATGGCGCGTGGCGGGCTGGCCGGTCGAGCCGTCCGCCTGGCGCGGCCCCTGCTTCGTCGCGGTGCCGGAGCGCGACAGGATCGTGCCGCCGGCCTCCGCCCTGCCGCTCGCGGCCGCGATCCCGCAGGCCGTCACGCACATCGCCCGCGCCGGGCATATCGGCATGGTGGCCGGCAGCGGGGCCGAGGCGGCGCTGTGGCGGCCGCTGCTGGGGTGGCTCACGAAGGCCGTGTGAAACCTGCGGGGCTGCCCTGTCGAAGTGGACACCGGGCCCACCCCGCGCGATGCTGCGGCGCAACGCCCGTCACACCGAGGAAGCCCTCATGACCGACATCGTCATCGCCTCCGCCGCCCGGACGCCGGTCGCGTCCTTCAACGGCGCCTTCGCCAGCCTGCCGGCGCATGAGCTCGGCAAGGTCGCGATCCAGGCTGCCCTCGCCCGTGCCGGCGTCGAGCCCGGCCAGGTGGACGAGGTCATCCTCGGCCAGATCCTGACCGCCGGCGCCGGGCAGAACCCGGCCCGCCAGGCCGCCATGATGGCCGGCATCCCGGCCGAGCGAACCGCCTTCGGCATCAACCAGCTCTGCGGCTCGGGCCTGCGCGCCGTCGCCCTCGCGGCGCAGCAGATCGCGACCGGCGACGCCGCCATCGTCGTCGCCGGCGGGCAGGAGAGCATGACCCAGTCGCCGCACTGCGCGAACCTCCGCGCCGGGCAGAAGATGGGCGGGCTCGAGCTGGTGGACACCATGCTCAAGGACGGGCTGTGGGACGCCTTCCACGGCTATCACATGGGCAACACGGCCGAGAACGTCGCGCAGAAGTACCAGCTCACCCGCCAGGAGCAGGACGAGTTCGCCGCCGCGTCCCAGCGCAAGGCGGGCGAGGCGATGAAGGCCGGCCGCTTCAAGGACGAGATCGCGCCGGTCACGGTGAAGGGCCGCAAGGGCGACGTCGTCGTCGAGAACGACGAGTACCCGAAGCCCGACACCACGATGGAGGTGCTGGCGAAGCTGCGCCCCGCCTTCGCCAAGGACGGCACGGTCACGGCCGGCAACGCCTCGGGCATCAATGACGGCGCGGCCGCCCTCGTCGTCATGACGGCGGCGGAAGCCGCGAAGCGCGGCCTGACGCCGCTCGCGCGCATCGCCTCCTGGGCGACGGCGGGCGTCGATCCGGCGATCATGGGCACGGGGCCGATCCCCGCCTCCCGCCGGGCGCTGCAGAAGGCCGGCTGGAACATCCAGGACCTCGACCTCATCGAGGCGAACGAGGCCTTCGCCGCCCAGGCCTGCGCCGTGAACAAGGATCTCGGCTGGGACACCTCCAAGGTGAACGTGAATGGCGGGGCCATCGCGCTCGGCCATCCCATCGGCGCCTCGGGCGCGCGGGTGCTGACCACGCTGCTGTTCGAGATGCAGAAGCGCGGTTCCAAGAAGGGCCTCGCCACGCTCTGCATCGGCGGCGGCATGGGCGTTGCCATGTGCCTGGAGCGCTGACGCGCTTCCCCGCCGAGGTTTTCGCCGTCCCGCCGCGCAGCGGCGGGCGCGGCGGAGCCGCTTCGGGGCACCGCCGCGGGCCCTGGATGGCGGGCGCGCTCAGCGCCTGCGCCACCGAATGCGGGGAGGAGCCCGCTTCTGCGCTGTGGCTCCGCCCTCGCGGCGGGGCCGCCCCGGGGCATCGCGGCGGGCCCTGGATGGCGGGCGCTGTGGGTGCCCGCGCGACCGAATGCGGGCGGACCTGGCTGGGGCGGCGCCTCGCGTCAGCCCAGATGGCTCACCCACCAGACGAAGGCGGCGCTGGCGGCGAGCAGGGCGGCGCCGAGGATGGGGTTGGCCATCCGGGGCTCGGCGGTGCCGGCGGGCAGGGTCTTCCGGCCGGTCACCATGGCGTGGACGAGGTTCTGGCCCTTCAGCACGCGGTAGAGCAGCAGCGCCACCACGTGCAGCACGACGAGTGCCACCAGAACGTCGAAGATGACGTCGTGCCAGCCGGTCAGCCAGTCGCTCGTCTCCTTGGAGACGAGGAACCGCAGCGGGCCCGACTGGAAGCTGTCATCGTTCGAGAACAGGCCGAGCGTCGCCTGCGCGCCCAGCAGCAGCAGGAAGGCCACGACCACCCAGCCGCCGGCGGCGTTGTGCGTCACCTCCCGGTCCGCCTCGCGCCGGTGGATGTGCCGCAGGTGCCGAACCCCCTCCCCCGGCGGCCGCAGGAAGGAGCGGAAGCGCGCGCTCTCGCTGCCGAACACGCCCCAGAGCAGCCGGAACACGACGAGCGTCAGCACGGCGTAGCCGGTCAGCGTGTGCAGCCGGAACCAGTGCATCTCCGCGGTCAGATAGGCCGCCCCCAGCAGCAGCACGAGAGACCAGTGCGTGAGGCGCACCCACGGATCCCACACCCGCACCCGGACGGTCTCGCTCATCCCGCTCCCCCGCGTTCGCTGCGCCGTGGGAAGGCTACGCGACGAGCTCGGGGTTGACCATCATGGCCGGGTCCGGCCGGCCGTCCAGCGCGTCGAGGATGTTCTGCGCCGCCGCCCGCGCCATGCGCGCGAGCCCCTCCTCGGTGCTGGCGGCGCTGTGCGGGCTGACGATGACGTTGGGCAGCTGCCAGAGCGGGTGCCCGGCATCGGACGGCTCCACCTCCAGCACGTCGGTCCCGAAGCCCTGCAAGCGCCCGGCGCGCAACGCGTCGAGCAGGGCGGCCTCGTCCACCACCGGGCCGCGCGCCGTGTTCACCAGGATCGCGCCCGGCTTCATCGCCGCGAAGGCGACCGGACCCATCAGGTGCCGCGTGGCCGGCGTCAGCGGGCAATGCAGGGTGACGACATCGGCCTCGCCCAGCGCGGCGCGCAGGTCGCGGGCGGGGATGAACCCGTCCGCCGCGATGCGCGCCGGGTGGAAGCCCGGGTCCATCACCATCACCCGCATGTGGAAGGCGCGGCAGTAATTCGCCACGCGGCTGCCGATGCGGCCATAGCCGATGACGAGCGCGGCGCGCCCCGCGAGATCCACCATCCCCGGGCCGTCCTTCGGCCACCATCCGCCCGCCTTCACATGGGCGCTGGTGTCGGCCGCGCGCCGCGCGACGGCGAGCATGAGCATCATGGCGTGCTCGGCCACCGAGAGGTCGTTCGAGCCATTGGCCACCATCACCGGGATGCCGCGGGCCGTGCAGGCCGGGATGTCCACCGTGTCGAAGCCGACGCCGTAGCGGGAGACGCAGCGCAGATGCGGCGCGGCGTCGAGCGCCGCCTGGTCCACGCGCTCCAGCCAGCACAGCACGGCGTGGGCGCCGGAGAGGTGCTGGTGGAACTGCTCCACCGGCGGGTCGTGCAGCGTCACGATCTCGAGGTCCCGCCGGGCTTCCAGCAGGGCCATTCCGGCCGGGTGCAGCTTCCGGCAGAGCAGGACTCGGTGCGTCATTCGGCGATCCGCTCGATGCGGTTCTGCTCCACCACCTCGCGCCAGCGCGCGACCTCGCTGCGGACATGGGCGGCGAAGCGCTCGGGCGGGCCGCCCTCGGGCCGGGCGCCGAGGTCGCGCAGGCGGCGCTGCACCTCGGGGTCGTTGTTCGCCTCGTTCAGCAGGGCGTTGATGCGGGCGACGACATGCGCCGGCGTGGCGCGCGGCGCCATGTAGCCGAACCAGGGCTCGATCACGGCGTTCGGCATCCCCGCCTCCTCGAGGGTGGGAACGTCGGGCAGCGCCGGGTCGCGCTCCCTCCCCGAGACCGCCAGCGCGCGGAGCTGCCCGCCGCGGATCGCGCCGATCAGCGTCGGCGTGTTCTCGAAGAACATGGAGGTCGCGCCCTGCATCACCGCCTGCATCCCCGGCGCCCCGCCGCGGAAGGGCACGTGCGTCATCTGCAGGCCGAGGCGCCCGTTCAGGAACTCGCCCAGCAGGTGGTTGGACGCCCCGAAGCCCGAGGAGGAGAAGGAGGCACGGTTCCCCTGCGCGCGCGCCCAGTCCACGAAGCCCCGAAAATCCCGCGCCGGATGGTCGGTCCGCACGGCCAGCGCGTTCATCACGCTGCCCGACCAGAAGACGGGCGCCAAGTCGCGCTCGATGTCGAAGGGCATGCGGGCGTAGATCGCCGCGTTGATCGCGCAGTTGCCGATGGTGCAGGCGCCGAGGGTGTAACCGTCCGGCGCCGATTTCGAGACGTAATCCATCCCGATGTTGCCGTTGGCGCCCGAGCGGTTCTCGACCAGCCAGCGATGCGGCAGGTCGCGGCTCGCGCGTTCGGCGAAGATGCGGGCGATGAGGTCGGTGGCCCCCCCGGGCGGGAAGGGCACGACGATGCGGACCGGGCGGTCCGGCTGCCAGTCCTGGGCGCGGGCATGCGGGGCCAGCGCGAGCGTGACGGCCAGCATCGCGAGCAGGGCGCGGCGCATTGCGTTTCCTCCTGTGTCTTGCGCCGGAGCCTGCCGGGCGCGCCGGGTCCTGTCCATCATCGGCCGCGCCGATCCACGGCTTCGGTCGCGCCTCCTTGCCGCGCGGCGCCGTGCGGCTAGGCTCACGGCATGAAGAAGCAAGCACTTCTCCTCGCCCTCGCCCTCTCGGCCTTCGGCGTCGCGCCGGCATCGGCCCAGCCGCGCCAGGTGCTCACCTGCGGGGCGGCTCAGCTCACCGTCGCCTACCAGGGCGGGACCGCGAGCACGCAGTACAGGCTGTTCGCCAGCGCCCGGGCCACCGGGGGCGACGTGCGGTTCCGGATCGGGTTGCCCACGACCGAGATCTTCACCCCCGACCCGGGGGCGGCCAACGCCATCCAGACGGTGCTCGCCAACGAGCCCACGCGGTGGATCCTCATCGGGCAGCTGGCGCGGCCGACCAACGTCCAGGCGATCGCCGCGCAGATCCGGCTCAGCTGCGCCTGAGGCCGGCCGCTCCGCGGTGAGGGGGCGCGCCATGGCGGCGGGCCAGGGCCGGGCTTCGTCGGTCTTGCCCGGCGCCAGCTGTTGCGGTTACTGTCCGGCCATGGCGATGCGGTCCGGACATTCCGTCCTCTCCGCCGGGGTTCCGCTCCGGGTGCTCGCGCTCGCCCTTCTTCCGCTTCGACTTCTCCGCCCCCGGGCGTGACGCGCGGCCGCATGCGGCGGCCTGCTCCACCCGGGGGATGACAGAGCGGTAGAACCCCCAGACGCAGAGAGCGCACCCATGCCCATCACCCATCCTTCCTTCGGCACGCTGGCCGACGACCGCATCATCATCTTCGACACGACGCTGCGCGACGGCGAGCAGTCGCCCGGCTTCTCCATGAACCTCGAGGAGAAGCTGCGCATGGCCGAGGCCCTGGCGGAGCTCGGCGTGGACGTGATGGAGGCGGGCTTCCCCATCGCCTCCGTCGGCGATTTCGAGAGCGTCGAGGCGATCGCCAAGAGGTTCGCCAAGGACGGGCCGGTGGTCTGCGGCCTCTCCCGCACGGCGCCGGCCGACATCCTGCGCGCCGCCGAGGCGATCAAGCCCGCCGCCCGCAAGCGCATCCACACCTTCGTCTCGACCTCCCCGCTGCACATGCGGGTGAAGCTCCGCCTCGAGCCGGAGCAGGTGCTGGAGCTGGTCACCGCCTCCGTCAGCCTCGCGCGCAACCACACCGACGACGTCGAGTGGTCGGCGGAGGACGGCACGCGGACCGAGCACGACTTCCTCTGCCGCTGCGTCGAGGCCGCGATCAAGGCGGGGGCCACCACCATCAACATCCCCGACACGGTCGGCTACGCCGTGCCGGAGGACATGCACGCGATCTTCACCATGCTGCGCGAGCGCGTGCCGGGTGCGGACCGCGTCATCTTCTCGACGCACAACCACAACGATCTCGGCCTCGCCGTCGCCAACACGCTGGCCGCCATCCGCGCCGGCGCCCGCCAGGTGGAATGCACGATCAACGGCATCGGCGAGCGCGCGGGCAACGCGTCGCTCGAGGAAGCGGTGATGGCGCTGCGCACGCGCCACGACGCCATTCCGACCGAGAACGCCATCCAGACGACGAAGCTGCTGAAGGTCTCGAAGCTGCTGGCGGCGACCACGGGCTTCGACGTGCAGCCCAACAAGGCCATCGTCGGCCGCAACGCCTTCGCCCATGAATCGGGGATCCACCAGGACGGCGTCCTGAAGGACGCCTCCACCTACGAGATCATGACGCCGGAGAGCGTGGGGTGGACGACGAACTCCCTCGTGCTCGGCAAGCATTCCGGCCGCGCCGCCTTCCGCGACCGGCTGAAGGCGCTGGGCTACGAGATCGGCGACAACCAGCTCAACGACGCCTTCAAGCGCTTCAAGGACCTCGCCGACCGCAAGAAGGTCGTCTACGACGAGGACGTCGCGGCGCTGGTGGACGACGAGGTCAACCGCGCCCATGAGCGCATCCGGCTGGTGGCGCTGACGGTCGCGACCGGCCTCGGCGTGAAGCCCATGGCGACGCTCGCCCTCGAGGTGGATGGCGAGCGGCGGGACGGCACCGCGTCCGGCGACGGGGCCGTGGACGCCACCTTCAACGCGCTGCGCGCCGCCTTCCCGCACGAGATCAACCTGAAGCTCTACGCCGTGCAGAGCGTCACCGGCGGCACCGACGCCCAGGCGCGCGTGACGGTCCGCTTCGAGGAGAAGGGCAAGCTGGTGGACGGCCAGGGCGCCGACACCGACACCATCGTGGCGAGCGCGCGGGCCTATGTCCACGCGCTCAACAAGCTGCTGGTGAAGCGCGAGCGGACCGAGCCGCCCGCGGTGCTGCGCGCCTGAAGCGGTAGGGGGCGGCCGCGGCCGCCCCCCCGGCCGGGTCAATCGTGTCCCAGGCGCCGGACGGGGCGCGGCGCCCACTCGCCCTCGCGCCAGCGATTGGCCAGACCGGCCAGGATCGCGCCCAGCATCGGCGCCACCCAGAACATCCAGAGCTGCTGCATGGCGACGCCGCCCACGATCACCGCGGGGCCGGTGCTGCGCGCCGGGTTCACCGAGGTGTTGGTGACCGGGATGGAGATCAGGTGGATGAGCGTCAGCGCCAGGCCGATGGCGATGGGCGCGAAATTGGCCTGCGCCTTCTTCGCGGTGGCGCCCAGGATGACCATGAGGAACATGAAGGTCATGACCATCTCGGTCAGGAAGCCCTGGGCCAGCGGAAACTTGCCGGGCGACGCGTCGCCGTAGCCGTTCTGGGCGAGGCCCTTCGCCAGGTCGAAGGAGGGCGAGCCCGAGGCGATGAAGTAGAGCATGCCCGCGCCGCAGATCGCGCCGAGCACCTGGGCGACCATGTACGGGATCGCGTCCTCGGCGTCGAAGCGGCCGGCGGCGACCAGGCCCATGGTGACGGCGGGGTTGAAATGCCCCCCCGAGATCGGCCCGAGGGCATAGGCGGCGGTGAGGACGGTGAGGCCGAAGGCGAAGGAAACGCCGAGGAGGCCGATGCCGACCTCGGGGAAGGTGGCGGCGAGCACGGCGCTGCCGCATCCCCCCAGCACCAACCAGAATGTGCCGATGAACTCGGCGCCCAACCTTTCGGACATTGCCGGACCCTTCCTGCGCGGGCCGCGCGGCGGCGCAGAGACGCCGGCGGTCGGCCCTGTTGTCAACTCAAACTGTCAAGGGCGGGTCCGGCGGCCTTCTTCCCCGTCAAGTTTGATTTACACAACGAAGGGGGAAGGGCGGAAGGGGTTTTCGGTCCGGGCGGGTTGCAAACGTGTCATCGGCGCCGGCGGGTTTCGCCGCCAGCGCCGCGGCCGCCCTCACTTGGGCGCGAGCACCATGATCATCTGCCGGTTCTCGAGGCGCGGCATGCTCTCGACCTTCACCAGTTCGCCGAGGTCGGTCCGGACGCGCTCCAGCAGCTTCACGCCGAGTTCCTGGTGCGCCATCTCGCGGCCGCGGAAGCGGAGCGTGACCTTCACCTTGTCGCCCTCGCCGATGAAGTTCTTCATCATGCGCATCTTCACGTCGTAGTCATGGTCGTCAATGTTCGGGCGAACCTTGACTTCCTTGATCTCGACGACCTTTTGCTTCTTGCGGGCCTCGTTGGCCTTCTTCTGCTGCTCGTACTTGAACTTGCCGTAGTCGGTGATCTTGCACACGGGCGGCACCGCGCCCGGGCTGATCTCCAGCAGGTCGAGGCCCGCCTGGTAGGCGCGGTACAGGGCGTCGCGGATCGTGACGACCCCCACCATCTCGCCGTTCTCGTCAATCAGGCGGACCTGGGGGACGCGGATCTCTTCGTTGACGCGGGGCCCGCCGCGCGCGGGCGGCTGCGGGGCCATGGGAGGACGAGCTATGGGTGGTCTCCTGTGACTGTTTCGGCAAGTTTCCGGGTGTTTATGGCGATCCGCCGCGCAGCCTGCAACCGTTGAGGGCAGGCCGGCCCTGGCGACGGGCCGTCAGGGGCGCAGATCGGGCGCGACCGCCTCCCGCTTCAGCATCGCGACCGCCTCGGCCAGGCTCACGTTTTCCTGCTCCCGGCCGGGCAGGCGGCGCAGCACCACCTTGCCGTCCTCGGCCTCGCGGCGGCCCAGCACGGCCAGCACCGGCACGCGCTGCTCGATGTGGTCCACGACCTTGCGGTTGATCTTCTCGTTCCGCAGGTCGAGCTCGACCCGGATGCCGGCGGCCTGCATCTGCGCCGCGACCTGCCGCGCGTAGTCCGCCGCGTCGTCCACGATCGTCGCCACCACCACCTGCACCGGGGCGAGCCAGAGCGGGAAGCGCCCGGCATATTGCTCGATCAGGATGCCGAGGAACCGCTCGAAGGAACCGAGGATCGCCCGGTGCAGCATGACGGGCCGCTTCCGCGTCCCGTCCTCCGCCACGTATTCGGCGCCGAGGCGCTCCGGCAGGACGAAATCCACCTGCAGCGTGCCGCATTGCCAGTCGCGGCCGATGGCGTCGCGCAGCACGAATTCGAGCTTCGGCCCGTAGAAGGCGCCCTCCCCCGGGTTCAGCTCGTACGCGACGCCGGCGATGCGGCAGGCTTCCTGGAGCGCGCCTTCCGCCCGGTCCCAGATGCCGTCGTCGCCCGCCCGCTGCTCCGGCCGGTCGGAGAACTTCACCTGGAAGCTGTCGAAGCCGAGGTCGCGGTAGACGCGGGACAGCAGCGCCACGAAGCGCACCGTCTCGTCGGCGATCTGGCTCTCCTCACAGAAGATGTGCGCGTCGTCCTGGGTGAAGGCGCGCACGCGCATGATGCCGTGCAGCGCGCCCGAGGGCTCGTAGCGGTGGCAGGCGCCGAACTCCGCCATGCGCAGCGGCAGCTCGCGGTAGGAGCGGATGCCCTGGTTGAAGACCAGCACGTGGCAGGGGCAGTTCATCGGCTTCAGCGCGAGGAGCTTGTGCGCCTCGTCCCGGTCCTCGACCGTCGCCATGAACATGTTTTTCCGATAGTTTTCCCAGTGGCCGGACGCCTCCCAGAGCTTCCGGTCGAGCACCTGGGGCGTCTTCACCTCCACGTAGCCGGCGTCGTCCAGGCGCCGGCGCATGTAGTCCTCGACGGTGCGGTACAGCTTCCAGCCCTTGGGGTGCCAGAAGACGCTGCCCGTCGCCTCCTCCTGCTGGTGGAACAGGTGCATCTCGCGGCCGATCCTGCGGTGGTCCCGCTTCTCGGCCTCCTCCAGCATGTGCAGGTAGGCGTCGAGCTCCTTCTGGTCGCGCCAGGCGGTGCCGTAGATGCGCGACAGCACCGGGTTGTCGCTCTTGCCGCGCCAGTAGGCGCCGGCGACCTTCATCAGCTTGAAGGCCGTGCCGACATCGCCCGTGCCGCGCATATGCGGCCCGCGGCAGAGATCCACCCAGTCGCCCTGGCCGTAGAGGCTGATGGTCTCGCTCGCCGGCAGGTCGCGGATCAGCTCGACCTTGAAGCGCTCGCCCTTGTCGGTGAACAGCTTGATGGCGTCCTCGCGCGCCACCTCGGTCCGGACGAAGGGCGCGTTGCGGGCGATGATCTCCCGCATCTTCGCCTCGATCGCGGCGAAGTCGTCGGGGGTGAAGGGCTCATTGCGGGAAAAGTCGTAGTAGAAGCCGTTCTCGATCGGCGGGCCGATCGTCACCTGGGTGCCGGGGAACAGCTCCTGCACGGCTTCGGCCAGCACATGGGCGCAGTCGTGCCGGATCAGCTCCAGCGCCTCGGCGTCCTTGCGGGTGACGAAGCGGAGCCTGGCGTCCGCGCGGATCTCGGTGGCGAGGTCCACGAGCTTGCCGTCCAGCTCCATGGCGAGCGCCGCCTTGGCCAGGCCCGGACCGATGCTGGCCGCCACCATCGTGCCCGTCACCGCGCCCTCGAAGGAGCGGACGGAACCGTCGGGCAGGGTGATGGCGGGCATGGCGCGCGTGTCTCTCGGCAAAGGCAGGAAAAGGGCGGCGGACCATGGGCAGGGGCCGCGCCGGGGTCAAGGCCGCGGCTGGACCGCGGCGCCCGGCGGGGCCAGCATGGGGGCGCAAAGCCAGGATCGGCCTTGCCGCGAACATGCCAGGACCAATCCGTGATGACGAACGACCCGGCGGCGCTGCGCTGCGCCATCTTCCTCGACCTCGACAACCTGCTCTCCGGCCTGCGGGACGGGGCGGGGCCCGAATACGCGCTCCGCTTCGCCGAGAACCCGGCGGACTGGCTGGAACCGCTGCTCGCGGGCCAGCCGCGCCGGGCGCTGCTCCGCCGCTGCTACATGAACCCGGCCGGCTACCTCGAGGACCACACGGGCAACCGCGTCCGCTTCGGCGAATTCCGCCACGCCCTGCTGGCCGCGGGCTTCGAGGTGGTGGACTGCCCGCGCGTCACGCGCCTCAAGAACGCCGCCGACGTCCGGATCACGCTCGACGTCATGGACGCGGTGGCGGCGCCCGTCCGCTACGACGAGTTCATCCTGCTCTCGACGGACGCCGATTTCGTGCCGCTCCTGCTGCGGCTCCGCGCGCTCGACCGGCGGACGCGCCTCGTCGCCCATCCCAAGCTCGGCGGCATCGTGCGCGGCGCGGCGGACGAGGTGATCGGCCTCGACACGGTGGCCGACTGGCTCGGCTGGGTGCCCGGCGCGGCGGATGCCCGGCCGGACGCCGAGGACGCGTTCGGCGACGACGAGGCGGAGGACGTGCTGGCGGTGGTGCGCGACATCATGGCCGAGGCGCAGGGGCCGGTGCACCTGCCGCATCTCGGCCAGATGGTGCGCGCCCGCACGGGCCAGACGCTGCGCGGCAGCGAGTTCGGCGGCCACGGCACGCTGGAGGACATGCTGGCCGCACTCGGCCTGCTGCGGGAGGAAGGGCCGGGCGGCGGCTGGGTGAAGCGGCCCGACCAGGTGAACCTCTAGAAATCCCCACCACGTCGCTGCGCAACGCCGCAGCCCCCCGTTCGCCGCTGCGTTCTCGGCGTTGCCGCGGCGCCGCCCGGGCGTCATCGGGCGGTTTCACGAGGCGCCGCCGGCTTCGGCGCCTGTTTCCGGGCGGGCGTCGCCCGTTGGGCGGAACTGGCGCGCAGCGGCCGGGTGCGGCGCCTCGAAAGCTGAGGCGCGGGAAGCGGCGTTGGGATAGCATCCCCGCGCCGGAGACGCGCCGTGACCGAGACCGAACCGAGCCTCCGCCGGAGCATCAATGCCTGGCAGCTCTTCGCCTACACGCTGGGCGGCATGCTGGGCGCCGGCATCTACGGCCTGGTCGGGCGGGCGGCCGGGCAGCTCGGCTCGGCGGTCTGGCTCGGCTTCGCCGTCGCCATGGTGGCGGCGCTGCTGACCGGCCTCTCCTACGCCTCGCTCGGCTCGCGCTATCCGCGCGCGGGCGGGGCGGCCTACGTCACGCAGCGCGGCTTCCACCGGCCGCTGCTGACCTGGATGGTGGGCCTCGCCGTCATGGCCTCCGGCCTCACCTCCGTCGCCACCCAGTCCCGCGTGGTGGCCGAGAATCTCTCGCGCCTGTTCGACCTGCCCGGCCTGCCGCCCCTCGCCCTCTCGCTCGGCTTCTTGCTGATCGTCGCCGGCGTGGTGTTCCGCGGCATCCGGGAGAGCATGTGGCTGAACATCCTCTGCACCCTGATCGAGGCGGCGGGCCTCCTGCTGCTGATCGCGGTGGGCGCGCGGTTCCTGGGCGGGGCCGACCTGTTCGAGACGCCGAGCCCCGAGGGCATCACCGCGACGCTGCTGCTCCAGGGCGCGATCCTGACCTTCTTCGCCTTCATCGGCTTCGAGGACACGCTGAACGTGGCCGAGGAATGCCATGACCCGCAGCGCACCCTGCCGCTCGGCATCATCCCGGCCATGCTGGCGGCGACGCTGCTCTACATGGCGGTCGCGGCCGTCTCGGTCTCGGTCGTGCCCTGGCGGGAACTCGCGGCCGCGCCCGGGCCGCTCGCCGAGGTGATGGGGCGCGCCGCGCCCTGGCTGCCGGGCTGGGTCTACGTGGCGGTGACGGTCTTCGCCGTCGCCAACACGGCGCTCCTCAACTACGTGACCGCCTCGCGCCTCGCCTACGGGATGGCGCGGCAGGGGCTGCTGCCGGCGGTGATCGGCCGCGTCCATCCGCGCACCCGCACCCCCCATGTCGCGGTGGGGATCCTCTTCGCCGTCGTCGTGGCGCTGATGCTGGCGGGCGACATCTCGCAGCTCGCCTCCGCCACGGTGCTGATGCTGCTCGCGGTCTTCACCTGCGTGAACCTGGCGCTGCTGGTCCTGCAGCGACGCCCGGGGGAGCCGCGCGGCGGCTTCGAGGTGCCGTCCTTCGTCCCGGCGCTCGGCGCCCTCGTCTGCCTCACGCTGCTGGTCAACCGGGTGGCGACGGGGGATTGGCGCGCGCCGGCCCTCGCCGGGGCGGTCCTCGCGGTGATCGCGCTGCTCTTCGCGCTGATCCGCCCGCGGTTCAGCGCGCTGGAAGCGCCGCCAGCACCTCCGGCGGCGTGAGGGCGGCGAGCGGCGCGCGGCGCAGCGTCGCGGCGGCGGCC
>JAIEOO010000139.1 GCA_019750475.1 Acetobacteraceae bacterium
GCCGCCGCCGCCATGGCCGCCCGCGCGCGCTGGAGCGAGGGCAGGGGCGTGCCCGCCGACTGGGAGGCCTGGCTCGCCGCCGCGCCCGGCGAGGAGAGCGTCGTCGCCGGGCATGGCGAAGCGCCCGCCCTCGCGCGGACGCTGCGTCGCCGCTTCACCCGGCCCTTCCTCGCCCATGCGAGCGTCGGCACCTGCTGCGCGCTCGCGCGCTGGCAGGATGGGCGGCTGCACGTGCTCTCCCACACCCAGGGGCCCTACAACCTCGGCGCCGACCTCGCGAAGGTCTTCGGCCTGCCGCCCGACCACATCACGGTGGAGCATCGGGAAGGCGCGGGCTGCTACGGCCACAACGGCGCCGACGACGTGGCGCTCGACGCCGCGCTCTGCGCCCGCGCGGTGCCGGGCCACTGGGTCCGCGCCCTGTGGTCGCGCGCCGAGGAGCTGGCGCACGGCCCGCTCTCGCCCGCCATGCTGGTCAAGATCGAGGCCGGCGTGGATGAGGCCGGGCGCCTCGCCTCCTGGCGCAGCCATGTGCGCTCCAACGGGCATTCGGGCCGCCCCGGGCGCGGCGCCGTGCCGGTGCTGCTCGCCGCCGAGCTGGTGGAGGGCGGGCAGCCCATCCCGCCCGCGATCAACCCGCCGGCCGCGGGCGGCGGCGGCGCGCAGCGCAACCAGGTGCCGCTCTACGCCGTGCCGCATCTCGAGGCGCGGATGACGCGGCTGACCGAGATGCCGGTGCGCAGCTCCGCCCTGCGCGGCCTCGGCGCGCTGATCCACGTCTGGGCGATCGAGAGCGTCATGGACGAGCTGGCGGGCGACGACCCGCTGGGCTTCCGCCTCGCGCATCTGGACGATCCCCGCGCGCGCGAGGTGCTGCTGGAAGCGGCCCGCATGGCGGGTTGGGAGAACCGCGCCAGCCTGCCGGACGGCGAGGGGCTCGGCCTCGCCGTCGCGCGCTACAAGGGGACGGGGGCCTGGTGCGCCGTCGCGGCGCGCATCCGCGCCGAGGAGCGCGTCCGCTGCACCCGGCTCTGGTACGCCGCCGATCTCGGCGAGGTGATCAACCCGGACGGCGCGATGAATCAGCTCGAAGGCGGCGCGATCCACGGCGTCTCCGTCGCCCTGCACGAGCAGGCCGCGACCGACGGCGCGCGGGTGATCAGCGACGCCTGGGAGTCGTACCCGGTGCTGCGCTTCCGCGACGTGCCGCGCGTCGAAGGCAAGCTCATCGCCCGCCCGACCGAGAAGCCCCTCGGCGCGGGGGAGGCGAGCATGGCCCCCAGCATCGCCGCCATCGCCTCCGCCATCCACCAGGCGCTCGGCATCCGGCCCACGCGCCTGCCCTTCACGCCTGACAACCTGGCACGGGAGAATCCCTGACTTGGCCAAGCTGCGCCTGACCCTCGCCTGCACCGCGACCGACCGCACCCGGCCCGTCCTCGACGGCCGCGTCACCGTGCCGGGCGTGGAGTTCACCTTCCTCCCCGGCGAGCCCGAGGACATCTTCCGCCGCACCCTGCGGGACAAGGCCTTCGACGTGGCCGAGCTCTCGATGGGGAGCCACATCGTCACCACCGCGCGCGGGGACTCCGCCTATATCGGCGTGCCCGCCTTCCTCTCCCGCGCCTTCCGCCATTCGGCGATCCATGTCCGCACCGACCGTGGCATCACCAGGCCCGAGGATCTGGCCGGGCGCACCATCGCGCTGCCCGAATACCAGCAGACCGCGGCGCTCTGGGTGCGCGGCATCCTGCGCGAGAGCCACGGCGTGGACACCAGGGCCATCCGCTGGCGCATCGGCTCGGAGCGCATCGCCGTCACCCTGCCCGAGGGCTTCGACGTGGCCCCGCTCGGCGCCGTGCCGGAGGAGGCGCTGCGCGCCGGAACCGTGGACGCGCTCTTCACCCCGCGCCCGCCGGCGCCCCACCCGCAGATCGCGCCCCTCTTCCCGGACAGCGAAGCGGCCGAGCGCGCCTGGTTCGCCCAGACCGGCTTCTTCCCCATCATGCACGCCCTGACGCTGCGGCGGGAACTCGCGGAGGAGCATCCCTGGCTGCCGGTCGAGCTGTTCCGCGCCTTCACCCGCGCGCGCAACATCGCCGTCGCCGAGCTGCCGCTGAACAACGTGCTGCGCGTCTCCATGCCCTGGATCGCCGATGCCTTCCGCGCCCAGACCAAGGCGATGGGCGGCGACCCCTGGCCCTACGGCTTCGGCCGGAACCGCGCCGAGATCGCGGCCATGATCCGCTTCGCCCGGCATGACGGCCTCGCGCTGCGCGACGTGGAGCCCGAGGAACTCTTCCACCCCTCCACCCTGACGGAGACGGCCTGATGCACATCACACTCGGCGGGCGCGCGGCGCTCATCACCGGGGGCTCCAAGGGCCTCGGCCTCGCCATGGCGAAGGCCTTCGCGAATGCGGGGGGCCATGTCGCCCTCGTCGCGCGGGATCCGGAAACGCTCGAGAAGGCCAAGGCGGAGGTGCAGGCGCTGGCGTCCTCGGCCAAGGTCGTCGCCATCCCGGCCGACATCCGGGAGGCCGCCGACTGCGCCCGCGCCTTCGACGCCGCGCAGCGCGCCCTCGGCCAGGTGGACATCCTCGTCAACAACGCCGGCACCAGCCAGCGGGGCCCCTTCCTCGACATCACCGACGAGCTCTGGAAGGACGATCTCGACCTGAAGCTGATGGCCGCCGTCCGCCTCTGCCGCGCCGCCTTGCCCGGCATGAAGGAGCGGCGCTGGGGCCGGATCATCAACGTGCTCAACATCGGCGCGAAGGCGCCGCTCGCGACCTCGACGCCCACCAGCGTCTCCCGCGCCGCGGGCATGGCGCTGACCAAGGCGATCGCGAACGAGTTCGCCCCCTTCAACGTGCTCTGCAACGCGCTCCTCGTCGGCATCATCGAGAGCGACCAGTGGGTGCGCCGCCACGCCAGCGACATGCGCAACATCTCCTGGGAGGAGTGGAAGGCCGATCAGGGCCGCAGCGTCCCGCTCGGCCGCATCGGCAAGGCGGAGGAGTTCGCGGCCCTGGCCCTGCTGCTGGCGAGCGAGCAGGGCGGCTACGTCACGGGGACGGCGATCAACGTGGACGGGGGGAGGAGCCCGGTCGTCTGACGCCGGGACGATGCCCGCCCCCCCGCGGCCTGCCCGCGCCTTGGGCGGATCGGGCGATTTTGCCCATGAAACGTTCAGTCCGGGGCACGACTGACGCAGATCGCGCCCTTTCGGCCCCGGGACAGGGGGCCACCTCCCATGGCACGCCGCGCCTCACTCGCGGCAGCAAAGGGAGGCTTCCATGGCCCGCATGTTCGACGCCTGCTCCTGCGGCGTGCCCCACGCCCAGGGCTTCGACTGCACGGATGCCGCGCCGCGCGACGGCACCGGCGACCTCGGCCGCGCGGTGAACGAGGCGGCCCTGCGCGCCGCCTTCCCCGAAGCGAACACCCGCCGCGCCCTGCTCTCCGCCTTCGGAGCCGGCACCGTCCTCGCCGCCCTCGAAGGCGTGCTGCCTCTCGGAAACGCCCGCGAGGCGATGGCCCAGCCCGCCGGCCCGGTGGAGCGGCCGAACCTCAAGATCGGCTTCATCCCCATCACCTGCGCCACGCCCATCATCATGGCCGACCCGATGGGCTTCTACCGCCGGCACGGCCTGAACGTGGAGGTCATCCGCACCGCCGGCTGGGCCGTCATCCGCGACCGCTCCATCGCCCGCGAATACGACGCCGCCCACATGCTGGCGCCCATGCCCATCGCCATGAGCCTCGGCATCGGCGTCGCGCAGCCCATCCCCTTCGCCGTCGCCGCCATCGAGAACATCAACGGCCAGGCCATCACGCTGGCCAACAAGCACCGCGAGCGCCGCAACCCGCGCGACTGGCGCGGCTTCCGCTTCGCCGTGCCCTTCGACTTCTCGATCCACAACTACCTGCTGCGGGCCTACGTCGCCGAAGCCGGCCTCGACCCCGACCGCGACATCCAGATCCGCGCGGTGCCGCCGCCCGAGATGGTCGCCAACCTGCGCGCCGACAACATCGACGGCTTCCTCGGCCCCGATCCCTTCAACCAGCGCGCCGTCTTCGACGGCGTCGGCTTCATCCACCTGCTGACGCGCGAACTCTGGGACGGGCACCCGTGCTGCGCCTTCGCCGTGCCGCGCAGCCTGATCACCGACACGCCCAACACCTACGCGGCCCTCCTGCGCGCCATCGTCGAGGCGACGGCCTATTCCGACAACCCGGCGAACCGGCGCGAGGTCGCGGCCGCCATCGCCGGGCCGAACTACCTCAACCAGCCGCAGACCGTGGTCGAGCAGGTGCTGACCGGCACCTTCGCGAACGGGCTGGGCCAGGTGCAGCGCGTGCCGAACCGCATCGGCTTCGATCCCTTCCCCTGGCACTCCATGGCCATCTGGATCCTCACCCAGATGCGCCGCTGGAACCAGCTGCAGCGCGAGGTGGACTGGCGCGCGGTCGCGGAGCAGACCTTCCTCGCCCTCGATGCCGGCCGCGCCATGCGCGACCTCGGCATGCCAGTGCCGGGCTCGCCCCTGCGGAACGAGACCATCCTCGGCCGCACCTTCGACCCGACGCAGCCCGACGCCTACCTGGCGTCGCAGGGCGTCCGTCGCTCGTGATGTCGGCGCCCGTTCCGTTCTGGCGGGCGGCGCTGCTGTCGCTCGCCCTCCTCGCCGCCCTGCTGCTGGGCTGGGAGATGGCGGTGAAATCCGGCGCCTCCTCCGGCCCCACGGTGGACCCGGAACTCGCCGCGCTCCTCAGCCCCGAAGCCGCGCGCGGCGGGCAGACGGCGATGCCCGCGCCGTCGCAGATCGGCGCGCGGCTCGTCGAGCTGCTGGCGGACCCTTTCCACCAGCGCGGCACCAACGACCAGGGCATCGGCATCCAGATCGCCTACAGCCTGTGGCGCGTCGCGGCGGGCTTCGGCCTCGCCATGCTGATCGCCATCCCGCTCGGCTTCGTCATCGGCATGAGCCCGCTGCTGAACGCGGCGCTCAACCCCTTCATCCAGGTGCTGCGCCCCGTCTCGCCGCTCGCCTGGATGCCGCTCGCCCTCTACACGATCAAGGACAGCTCGATCTCCTCGATCTTCGTCATCTTCATCTGCTCGGTCTGGCCGATGCTGCTGAACACGGCCTTCGGCGTCGCCTCCGTCCGCAAGGAATGGCTGAACGTCGCCCGCACGCTGCAAGCGGGCACCTGGCGCACCGCCTTCCGCGTCATCCTGCCGGCCGCGGCCCCCACCATCCTGACCGGCATGCGCATCTCCATCGGCATCGCCTGGCTCGTCATCGTCGCGGCCGAGATGCTCGTGGGCGGGACGGGCATCGGCTACTGGGTCTGGAACCAGTGGAACAACCTCTCCATCGCGGACATCGTCATCGCGATCCTGATGATCGGCCTCGTCGGCCTCGCGCTCGACCGGCTGCTCGGCCTCGTCGCCCGCGCCGTCGCCTGGGCCGAATAGCATGAGGGACACCCCCGGCATGGACGCCTCCCTCGTGCAGGCCTCCTCGAAGCTTGTCAGCGTCGAAGGCATCGCCCGCAAATTCCCGGGCCTCACCGTCTTCGAGGATGTCTGGTTCCACGTCGCCCCCGGCGAGTTCGTCTGCCTCGTCGGCCACTCCGGCTGCGGCAAGACGACGATCCTCAACATCCTCGCGGGCCTCGACACGCCCTCCGAGGGCGCGGTCCTCGTCGGCGGGCGGGAGATCGAGGGCCCGTCGCTCGACCGCGCCGTGATCTTCCAGGGCCACGCCCTCATGCCCTGGCTGACGGCCGCCGAGAACGTCGCCTTCGCCGTCTCCTGCCGCCACCGCGACTGGCCGAAGCATCGCGTCCAGGACGCCGCCCGCGCCGCCCTCAAGCGCGTCGGCCTCGACGCCGCGGCCGACCGCAAGCCCGCCCAACTCTCCGGCGGCATGAAACAACGCGTCGGCATCGCGCGCGCCCTCGCCATCGAGCCGAAACTCATGCTGATGGACGAGCCCTTCTCGGCGCTCGACGCGCTGACGCGCGGCTCCCTCCAGGAAGAGGTCTCCCGCCTCGTCACCGAAGCCGGCCAGACCGCCTTCATGATCACCCACGACGTGGACGAAGCCATCCTGCTGGCCGACCGCATCCTGCTGATGACGAACGGCCCGCGCGCCCGCATCGCCGAAGTCGTCGTCAACACGCTCCCGCGGCCCCGCGAACGCGCGAACCTCCACCACATGACAGGCTACCACCCGCTGCGCGACCACATCATGGACTTCCTGATCACGCGCAGCCGAACCCTCGCGGGCAACCCACCCCCAGGCTACGACCCCCGCAACCCACCCACGGTGCGACCCGCGGGGTGAGGGTGGCCATGCGTGCCCATGGGTGGCGCCGGCGGGGGCTCCGCCCCCGCGCCCCCGCTGGGGAGACTGGGTCTCCCCAGACCCCTGCCCGAACTTTGACGGAGGTTGAGGGAGGGGCATGGCCCGCCCTCGATCACGTGCGGTCCCGTGAAGCCCCTCCCTCAACCTCCGTAAGCCCACGGCAAAGGGGCCCGGGGACCCAAAGTCCCCGGCGGGGGGTGCGGGGGGCAGCGCCCCCCGTGGCGCCACCATGGGTGCGCATCGCCGCCATCACCGCAGGCCGCGCCGGGGTGCCGTTGCCTGTGGGTCGTTCCGGTGCCCCGAGGGGAGACGCATGACGCGCGCGCAGCTCACTGAGAAGATTCTCGACATCAAGCGGGAGAAGGCTTGGACCTGGAAGCACATCTGCGAGGAGATCGGTGGTGTCGCGCCGACGATGATCGTGGGTGCGCTGCTCGGCCAGATGAAGCTCGTGAAGCCGCTGGCCGCCAAGGCTGCGAAGCTGTTCGGCCTGAGTGAGGTCGAGGAGCGGATGCTGAACGAGGTGCCGTATCGCGGCACGGCGATGCCGCCGACGGACCCGCTGATCTATCGCTTCTACGAGATGGTGATGGTCAATGGTCCGGCCTGGAAGGCGCTGATCGAGGAGGAGTTCGGCGACGGCATCATGTCGGCGATCGACTTCGACTTCGAGTTCGAGCGCATGGCCCATGAGAAGGGCGACCGGGTGAAGATCACCATGTCGGGCAAGTTCCTGCCCTACAAGTATTACGGCGCGGAGCAGGGCATCCAGGCCTACGGCTACAAGGAGGAGTGATTCCAGCGCATGATCATTCTTGATTTTTAGCTCTCGATTGTAAGGCTTCACCAAAAGCACCAGGCGTGCGGTAAGTAACACTTGCTTCGACACGCTTGGTCGCCTCTTTTTTTCTTTCTCTATTTACTGCATTTGACAATATTCGCCTTTGTAGCTTAAGAAAGCCGATATCTCCGTACGCCATTTGAATTAACCGAAAAAGCAAGAAAGCCAAAATTACTGCTAGCGCTGTCGAAGTTCCAGACGTGAGATATGGCCACCACTCTGGGACTGCGCCTTTAGAATGCGACGAGACGACTATGGCGAATATCACGGTTCCGATAGAAACAACTACTTGAACGAGAATAAAGAATAGGCGCTGAGCGAGTTCCTCGAGCACGGTGAAAAATATATTTAGGTCCTCTAAATCAAAAGCGTTTGGGCTCGTTATCGGAGCATTCCGTGCGAGACGAACGAGTACGGCAGCGCCCAGCATCGAGAGCGCCACGAGAAGCCCAGGATATGCAGGCTCCCACGAGCTCAACGGTACGCGTAGCCACGCACCGACACCGACTCCTGCCGACATGAGGAGAGCACCCAATCCCAGAAGCGTGTCGCTCCAGCGTCTCATGGGTCTATTTTGCCGTCCTCAACGAACCGTTGGTAAGTGCGTAGTAGCGCTTCCCGCGTCGAGTCGAGTTCCAAAAGCGAACTGCGCTCCCTGACAGGCTTGAATGGCATTGATGCGCTCAGCCGAAGGTCATTGCCGACTTGCTTGCCATCGCGCCCTATAGCGCGGACCTCGCCATCGGGAAGGTTGCGTGCCGCCTGCGCCAGTTCGCCTAATGCAGCGCGCGAAACAAGGCGCTTGCGTGTGCGGTAGCCGAAGCGGACATCGACCTCAAGTTCGGCCTCGGGTGGAACCGCGGACAAGATCTTCTCCGCGTTGGGAGAACCCAAAACCGCGACAAGAACATCCTTGGCACGCTCGAAGGTGCTAACTTTCTCGCTGCCAAGACCGCGCTGCTCCTCAGCGACCCTAACTACAACCGGACCCCGTGGACCTGCTTGTGCGGCTGTCGCCGCTGCGACGGACGCCCGAGGCACGATCCCGCCGATCTCGACTGCACTCACATCGCCGAGGTCACCACCAACAACTGCTTTATCAAACACTGATGTCAGGCCAAAACGCTCATTGGTCGGGCTCAAATTCGCCGCATTAAATAGCTGCGCAAAATAGGCCTCAAAAGCCTTAGTCTGAAGAGCAACATGCTGTACAACAAAAAAGTGATTCTTTACAACTAACCAATAGGCGATTCCTCGGAGAAAATCCTCGCCATCTTCAGGCGGCCGCTCCGCGATTTCAATTTGACGGAGTGCGTCGGTTAATGTCTCATTGTCATTTTCAGTCTTTGTTCTTTTCAGTACTGCTGCCCAAAATTCCGGCGAAAATAGACAAAGAGTGCCAAACAGGCTTTCATCTGTTTGGATAATATTGTGAATGAGCCAATGGAGATCGTCGTCATTGGGGTGCAGAAATGTGCGAGCCTGGAAGTCATCTATCCTACGCTGTCCTGTTGCCCCTACTGTTTGCAAAGCGTTGGTGAGCAATCCATGTAATGTTTGGTTGGGCCACGCGCCGTTTACAGCCTCGAATTTACGGTAATGCACCGTCTTGGTTGTCATTTCCACTCTCCCGCGTTCCGCGGGATACAACCATGAAGGCGTGGTCAGGACAACCATGAGAAGGTCCATACGTCAGAATGTTGTAGGAACATATAGAGAACAACAGGCGTGTGCAATGCCGAAAATGCACGTTCGGTGGCGCCGCACCCTGGGGTGTCCTGAACCATGCTAAGGCTCTACGACAGAGAAAGCTGTTGTGCACGGAGGATGGTGTGTCGCGGAGCGAGAGCGTCTTGCCGGAACAGAATCCTGCTGCCGCCGCAAAATTAACGGTCGGGATCGCAGGCCTCGGCGCGATCGGTCTGCATCTGGCGAAGGCGCTCGACCAGGGGGTCGAGGGCCTTCGGCTCGCAGCCGTGGCCGCGCGGGATCACGCGAAGGCGGCGGCCAACCTGGCGGGCTTCCGCGTGAAGCCGCCCATCGTGGGCCTCGCGGAGCTGGCCGATCACGCCGACATCGTGGTGGAGGCGGCGCCGGCGGCCGTGTTCGAGGAGATCGCCGTCGCTGCGATCGGGAAGGGGCGCATCTTCGTCCCGTCCTCGGTCGGGGCGTTGCTGCCGCGGATGCATCTGGTGGAGCGCGCGCGGCAGACCGGCGCGCGCATCGTGGTGCCGACGGGTGCGTTGCTCGGCCTCGATGCGGTGCGCGCCGCGGCCGAGGGGCCGGTCGAGAGCGTCACGATCCAGACGCGCAAGCCGCCCCGGGGGCTGGAGGGTGCGCCTTACCTGGTGAAGAACGACATCGATGTGGGCGCCATCACGGAGGCGACGCGCGTCTTCGCCGGCAACGCCTTCGACGCGGCGCAGGGCTTCCCGGCGAACGTGAACGTCGCGGCGGCGCTCGCGCTGGCCGGCATCGGGCCGGAGCGCACCATGGTCGAGATCTGGGCCGACCCGGCGCAGACGCGCAACAAGCACACCATCCTGGTCGAGGCCGCGGCCGCGCGCCTGACCATGACGATCGAGAACGTCCCGTCGGAGGAGAATCCGCGCACGGGCAAGATCACGCCGCTCTCGATCCTGGCCTGCCTGCGGGGCCTGACCAGCACGCTGAAGGTCGGTTCCTGATCCTCACGGGGTAGTTGCGGCCACGCATCGCTTTGGGGTTTGCTTCCCGCCATCGCGCGGGGAGCGAACCCCGGAGGGAGGATAGCGTGAGCCAGACCATCGCCATGACGGTGAACGGCCGTGCGGCCAGCATCACCGTGGATGACCCCCAGATGCCGCTGCTCTACGTGCTGCGGAACGATCTCGGGGTGACCGGGCCGCATTACGGTTGCGGCCTCGCGCAATGCGGCGCCTGCACGGTGCACATCGACGGGCAGGCCGTGCGCTCCTGCTCGGTCCCGGCCTCGGCCGCGGCGGGCAGGCAGGTCGTCACGCTGGAGGGCCTCGGCGCGCCGGAGCGCCCGCACCCCGTCCAGGCCGCCTTCATCGCCGAGCAGGCGGTCCAATGCGGCTATTGCACCAATGGCATGATCATGGAGAGCGCGGCCTTCCTCGCCCGCACGCCGCGCCCGACCGAGGCGCAGGTAAAGGAGGCGCTGGCCAACAACATCTGCCGCTGCGGCACGCATCCGCGCGTCGTCGCGGCCGTGATGCGCGCGGCGCGCGGCTGAGGGGAGGGGGACGATGGACCAGATCACCATGGACCGCCGCTCGCTCCTCGGCGCCGCCTTGCTCGTCGCGTTCACCGCCGGCCCGCGCGCGGCCCAGGCCTGGACGGAGAAGCCCGTCGCGACCGACCGGGTGGAGTCGTTCCTGGCGCTCGACGCGCAGGGCAACGTCACCGTGTTCATCGGCAAGGTGGATCTCGGCACCGGGGTGCGCACCGGCTTCATGCAGATCGCGGCGGAGGAGCTGGACGTGCCGCTCGGCCGCGTGCGCGTGATCGAGGGCGACACGGCGCTGACGCCCGACCAGGGCCCGACCTACGGCTCGCTCTCGATCCAGAATGCCGGCGTGCAGCTCCGCGCCGCCGCCGCGACCGCGCGGCGGGAGCTGCTGACGCGCGCCGCCACCCGCTTCGGCGCGCAGCCGGGCGCGCTGCGGGTGGAGGAGGGGGCGGTCGTCGCCCCCGATGGCCGCCGCGCGACCTTCGCGGAGCTGCTGGGCACGGGGCGGCTGGAGCTCGCGGTGGATGCCAACGCGCCGATCAAGCCGCCCGAGGCGCGGCGCGTGGTCGGCCGCACCGTCCCGCGCGTGGACATCCCGGACAAGGTCTTCGGCCGCTTCGAATACGTCCACGACTTCAAGCTGCCCAACATGCTGCACGGGCGCCCGGTGCGGCCGCCGGCGATGGGCGCCGTCGCCGAAGCCGTGGACGAGGCGAGCATCCGCCACATCCCGGGCGTGGTGCGCGTCGTCCACCGCGGCGCCTTCGTGGGCGTCGTCGCCGAGACCGAATGGGCCGCGGTCCGCGCCGCGAAGGATCTGCGCGTCCGCTGGTCGGACTGGGCCGGGCTGCCGGACCAGGCCCGGCTGTGGGAGCATGTGAAGGCGACGCCGGTCGCGCAGGTGCAGGTGACGAGCGACCGCGGCAACGCGGCGCAGGCCATCGCGAGCGCGCCGCGGAAGCTGCAGGCGAGCTACGATTTCGGCATCAACTCCCACGCCTCGATGGGCCCGTCCTGCGCGGTGGCGAACTTCGAGGGCGGGCGTCTGACCACCTGGTCCGCGAGCCAGGCGACGCACAACCTCCGCAAGCAGCTCGCGATGATGCTGGCCATGCCGGTCGAGCAGGTGCGCTGCATCTACCTCGAGGGCGCGGGGTGCTACGGCCGCAACGGGCATGAGGACGCGGCGGCCGATGCCGCGCTGCTGGCCCAGGCGGTCGGGCGGCCGGTCCGCGTGCAGTGGATGCGCGCCGACGAGCATGGCTGGGACCCGAAGGGCCCGCCGCATCTGGTGGAGCTGCGCGCCGGGCTCGACGCGCAGGGCAACCTGACGGGCTGGGAAGCCGAGGCCTGGATCCCGAAAGGGGCGGGGGGCAACGTGGACCTGACGGCGGCGGAGCTCGGCGGGCTGCCGCGCGAGAACCAGATCCACCCCGGCAACATCATCCACAACCTGGCGCAGCCCTACGCCTTCCCGGCGGTGAAGACGGTCTGCCACCGCCTCGACACCACGCCCTTCCGCCCCTCCTGGATCAGCACGCCGGGCCGGATGCAGAACACCTACGCGAGCGAGGCCTTCCTGGATGAGGTCGCGGCCGCGGCGGGGAAGGACCCGGTGCAGTTCCGGCTCTCCATGCTGCCGCGGGAGGAGACGCGCGGGCGCGAGGTGCTGGAGCGCGTCGCACGGCTCGCCAACTGGCAGACGCGGCCCTCCCCGCAGGCCGACCGCACCGGCGAGGTGCTGCGCGGCCGCGGCGTCACCTTCTGCAAGTACGAGCTGGTGCGCACCTACGTCGCCGCCGTCGCCGAGGTGGAGGTGAACCGCCGCACCGGCGTGATCCGCGTGACGCGCTTCCTGTGCAGCCATGATTGCGGGCAGATCATCAACCCGGATGGCGTGCGCTCTCAGATCGAGGGGAACATCATCCACACGCTGTCGCGCACCTTCAAGGAGGAGATGACCTTCGACCGGAAGGCCGTCACCAGCCTCGACTGGGCGAGCTACCAGGTGATCACCTTCCCCGAGGTGCCGGAGATCGTGATCGACCTCGTGGACCGCCCGGCGGAGCGTCCCTGGGGCGCCGGTGAGCCGGCGGCGGCGGTGGTGCCGTCGGCCGTCAGCAACGCGGTGTTCGACGCGACGGGCATCCGCCTGCGCTCGGTGCCCTTCACCCCCGCGAAGTTCCGCGCCGCCCTCTCCGCGAGCTGAGTGACGGCCGGCGCCTGCCGAGGCCAGGCAGGCGCCGACCCGGGGCCCCCACGGAACCGCGCAGCGGTTGCTTGGGGAATGCCTACCCCCCCATGCGCTCCCGCAGCGCCCGCTGGCCCGCTTCGTCCATGTGGAGCCCGAGCTTGGTCCGGCGCCAGAGGATGTCGTCGGCACTGCGCGCCCATTCGTGGCGGATCATGTGCTCGACCTCGCGTTCCGTGAGGCCCGCGCCGTAATGGCGGCCGAGGTCGTCCACGTGCTGCGCATCACCGAGCACCTGGAGCAACTCGCCGCCATGGGTGCGGACGAGGCGCGGCACCCATTCCTCCGGCAGCCAGGGATTGGCGCGCGCCGTCTCGGCCTCGAACAGGTCGAGCGGATAGCCCTTGAGGTCGCCGCCCGGCAGCTTGGCCTCCGCCGTCCAGGCGGGGCGGGCGGCGCCGAGCGCGGCGGCGACCTTGTCGGCCGCCTCCTCGGCCAGGCGGCGGAAGGTGGTGATCTTCCCGCCATAGACGGAGAGCAGCGGCGCGCCGCTGGCATCCAGCTTCAGCACGTAGTCGCGCGTGACGGCGGACGGGTCCTCGGCGCCGTCGTCGAACAGCGGCCGCACGCCGCTGTAGGACCAGACCATGTCGGCGGGCGTGACCTGCCGGCGGAACTGGCGGTTGACCGCGGCGCAGAGATACCCGGCCTCCTCCGGGGTGCAGACGGCCTTGCCGGGGTCGCCCTCATGCGGGACGTCGGTCGTGCCGACGAGGCTGTACTTGCCTTCGTAAGGGATGACGAAGACCACGCGCCGGTCGTCATTCTGGAGGATGAAGGCGTGGTCGCCCTCGTAGAGGCGGGGCAGGACGATGTGGCTGCCCCGGATGAGGCGCACCGAGCCGGGCTTCGGGGCGTGCGCGGCATCCAGCGCCTGCTGCACCCAGGGGCCGGCCGCGTTGACCACGGCGCGGGCCGAGACGCGGAAGGGGGCGCCGCCGTCCGGCGCCAGCTCCGCCTCCCACCCGTCGGCGCCGCGCGTCGCCGCGGTGAAGGCGGTGCGGGTGTGGATGGCGGCGCCGCGGCGGGCGGCGTCCAGCGCGTTCAGCAGCACGAGGCGGCTGTCCTCCACCCAGGCGTCAGAATAGGCGAAGGCGTGGGTGATTCCGGGCTTGAGGGCCGAGGCGCGCGCGTTGCCCGCGGTGCGGAAGGCCTCGTGCCGCGGCAGGGAGACGCGCTTCGCCAGGTGGTCGTAGAGGAAGAGGCCCGCGCGGATCAGCCAGCGCGGCCGCATCTCCGGCCGGTGCGGCAGGACGAAGCGCATCGGCCAGATGATGTGGGGGGCGGTGCGCAGCAGCACCTCGCGCTCGCCCAGCGCCTCGCGCACGAGGCGGAACTCGTAATGCTCGAGGTAGCGCAGCCCGCCATGGATGAGCTTCGAGGAGGACGAGGAGGTCGCCTGGGCGAGGTCCCCCTTCTCGACGAGGCAGACGGACAGGCCGCGGCCCGAAAGGTCGCGGGCGATGCCGGCGCCGTTCACGCCGCCGCCGATGACGAGCACGTCGTATTGCATGGGGTGCCTAGAGAAGCTTCGCGCGGATGCGGGTGACCAGGATCTCGGCGATCACCACCACGGCGAGGATCGCCAGGAGGATGGTCGCCACGCGCTCCCATTGGAAGAAGTTGATGGCGTCGTCCAGCACCACGCCGATCCCGCCGGCGCCGACGAGGCCGAGAACGGCGGATTCCCGGACATTGATGTCCCAGCGGAACAGGGCCACGCCCCAGAAGGCCGGCTGCACCTGGGGCCAGACGCCCTTCAGCATCCGCGCGCCCCAGCCCGCCCCGGCGGCGGTCAGCGCCTCGAGGGGGCCGGGCGCCGTCTCCTCCAGCGCCTCGGCCAGCAGCTTGCCGACGAAGCCGATGGAGCGGAAGGCGATGGCGAAGACGCCCGCCGCCGGGCCGGGGCCGAAGACGGCCACGAAGATCAGCGCCCAGACCAGCGAGTTCACCGAGCGCGAGGAGACGAGGACGAGTTGCGCGAAGGTGTTGAGCGCCAGGTTGCGGCACACGTTCCGCGCCGCCAGCAGCGCGAAGGGAATCGCCAGCGCGAGGCCCAGGATCGTGCCCAGCGTCGCGATGTGCAGCGTCTCGATCATCGCGGCGTGGACGCTCGGGTGGTAGTGGGCGAGGTCGGGCGGCCACATGCGGATGAGCAGGTCGCCCATCTGCTGCGGCGCGTCGGCCAGGAACTCCGGGATGATCTCGACCGTGCGCACGGCCCAGACGATCGCCGCCACGATGGCGAGCCAGACGAGGAAGCGCCCGATCCTCTGGCCCGGGCTGTGCCGCATCCACTCCCGGTCGAGCGGGGCCATGGGGCCGGTCGCGGCGCTCATTGCAGCGCCGCCCGCACCCGGCCGGAGATGACCTCCGCCAGGAAGATGAGCGCGATGATCGAGAGCAGGATGGCGGCCACGAAGTCGTAATCGAAGCGCTTGAAGGCGGCGAACAGCGTGCCCCCGATCCCGCCCGCGCCGACGATGCCGACCAGCGTCGAGTTCCGGAGATTGCTGTCCAGCTGGTACAGGCAGAAGCCCACGAAGCGCGACGCGACCTGCGGCAGCACGCCGTAGAGCAGCACGGCCGGGGCCGAGGCGCCGGAGGCGCGCACCGCCTCCACCTGCTTCATGCTGATCTCCTCGATGGCCTCCGCGAACAACTTGGCGATGAAGCCCATCGACGCCACGGTGAGCGCCGCGACGCCCGCGAGCGCCCCGAAGCCGATCGCCTTCACGAAGAGGATGGCGACGATCACGTAATGGAGCGACCGGCAGAGTGCCACGAAGCCGCGCGTCGGCGCCGAGAGCCAGGCGGGCGACAGGTTGCGCGCCGCCATCAGCCCGAGCGGCAGCGAGAGCAGGATGCCGAGCGCGGTCGAGAGCACGGCGATCTGCAGGCTCTCCAGCAGGCCTTCCAGCAGCAGCTCCCACCGCGCGAAATTGGGCGGCCACATGCGGGCGAGGAAGCGCCCGGCCTCGCCGAGGCCGGTGGCGAGACGCTCGCCCGTGATGCCGAGCTGCGTCGTGGCCCAGACCGCGTAGACCGCCAGCGCCAGCAGGCCGAGGCGCGCGGTCCAGTTGGGGCGGAAGGCCGCGCGCGCGCTAGGCATGGGGGGCTCCCTTCGGCAAGCTCCGGCCGCACGGCGGCCGGCGCGCCGCGACCGACAGCGCCGCCGTGCCTGTCATTTCTGGGGCGCGCAAGCCAAGCGCGCGGAGCGCGCGCCCGGCGCTTGAGGGCGGCATCAAAGCCAGTCCTCGCCGCCGTAGATCTGGCGGAGGTGGTGGTTCTCGATCGCGTCGGGCGGACCGTCGAACACGACCTCGCCCCCCGTCATGCCGATGATGCGGACGGCGAAGCGCTTCGCCAGCTCGACATTGTGGATGTTGACGATCACGGGCACCCCGGCCTCGCCGGTCAGGCGCGCCATCAGCTCCATCACCTCGACCGCCGTCTTGGGGTCGAGGGAGGAGGTGGGCTCGTCGGCCAGCAGCAGGGCAGGGGACTGCATCAGGGCCCGGGCGATGCCGACGCGCTGGCGCTGCCCGCCCGAGAGGGCGTCGGCCCGGCGCGTCGCGTGCTCGGGCAGGCCCACCGCGTCGAGGAGGGCGAAGGCGCGGGCGATGTCGGCCTCGGGGTATTTGCGCAGCCAGGCGCGCCAGAGCGGCACGTAGCCGAGGCGCCCGGTCAGCACGTTCTCCATGACGGAGAGGCGCTCGACCAGGTTGTACTCCTGGAAGACCATGCCGATCCGCCGCCGCGCGGCCCGCAGGGACGAACCCCGCAGCCGCGCGAGATCCTGCCCCTGCATGACGATGCTGCCCCGCGTGGGTTCCACGAGGCGGTTGATGCAGCGGAGCAGCGTGGACTTGCCGGTGCCCGACGGCCCGATGACCGCGGTGATGCCCTGCGCACCGATCGACAGGTCGATCCCGCGCAGCACCGGCTTGCCGGGCTGGTACTCCTTCACCAGCCCGGTGATCTCGAGAATGGACGCGGTCAAGCCATGATGCTCATTGCGGCCGCGCGGGGGCCTGCCCGGCGGGGGCCTGGCCGGCGGGGGCAGGCTGCGCCGTGGGCGCCGGCTGCTGCGGCTGGGCCGCGCGGCGCCGCGCCTCGGCCTCCAGCTCGCGCCGGCTCTCGGCGTCGAAGGCGGCCCGGGTGTAGGGCGCGTTCACCGCGTCGGCCACGGCGCGCACCGGCGCCCATTCGCGCAGATAGGTCGCGGGCCAGAAGCGGTCATTGCCGCCGAGGTCCCGCTGCATCGCCTCGGGGAAGCGGAAATCGTAGAAGCACTGGCGGATCCGCTGCGCGAGCTCCGGCTGGAGGTCATGCGCCAGCGCGAAGGAGGAGGTGGGGAAGGGGTCGGACTGCCAGACCGTCCGGAAGTTCTCGCCCCGCACCTGCCCGCGCGCCACCATGCGGTTGTACACGTCGGAGGCCACCGGCGCGGCGTCGTAGTCGCCGGCGTTCACGCCCATCACGCTGCGGTCATGCCCGCCCGAGAACAGCACGCGGTAGTCGGTGTCGGGCGTCACGCCGGCGGCCGGGAACAGCGCGCGCGGAGCGAGGTTGCCGGAGTTCGAGGTCGCCGAGGTGTGGGCGACGCGCCGGCCCCGCAGGTCGGAGAGCTGGCGGATCTCGGAATTGGCGCGCGTCAGCACCACGACGCGGTAGCTCTCGAACTCCCGGGCATTGCCCTTGATGGCGAAGGGGACGGCGCCCGCCAGATTCACGGCGAAGGCGGTGGGGCCGGTCGAGAAGCCGGCGATGTGCAGCCGCCCGGAGCGCATGGCCTCGACCTGGGCGGCGTTGCTCGTCACCTGGAAATAGACGACGCGGCGACCCGTGCATTGCGTCAGGTAGTCGAGCAACGGCCGGAACTGCGTGGCATAGAGGGCAGGATCCTCGACCGGCGTGTAGGCGAAGACGAGCGTGGACGGATTCCGCAGCCGCGCCGGGTCGCGCGGCGGGTCCGCCGTCAGGTCCCGGTCCTCGTCGCAGAAGGCGTCATCGAGAGCGCCGCGGTTCGAGCAGGCGGGGGTCTGGGCCTCCGCCGCGGCGGGGATCAGAAGCGCGGCGAGCGCCGTGGCCGCGAGAAGCGTGCGAAGCATGGTCGTTCTCCCTCCGAGCCGAGCCCGGATGACGATTTTGTGACATGATGGCCGGGGCAACGGCCGGCGGCAAGGCGGCCAGCGCTTTGCGCGAGGCCGCCGCATCCCCATGTAGGGGCCCAACGAGGAGGGCTGCGCGATGACCGAACACGCGACCTTGGGCGGGGGGTGCTTCTGGTGCCTCGATGCCGTCTACCGGGAACTCCATGGCGTGACGGAGGTCGTCTCCGGCTATGCCGGCGGACACGTCGAGAACCCGACCTATGAGCAGGTCTGCGGCAAGCGGACCGGCCACGCCGAGGTGGTGCGCGTCGGCTTCGACCCCGCCGCGCTGTCCTACGCCGACCTGCTGCGGGTGTTCTTCACCATCCACGATCCCACCACGAAGGACCGCCAGGGCAACGACATCGGGCCGCAATACCGCTCCGTCATCTTCGCCGAGACGGCCGAGCAGATGACGACCGCGCGCGAGGTGATGGCCGAGATCACGGCCGAGGGCATCTGGGGCGCGCCCCTCGTGACCGAGCTCCAGCCGGCCGCCACCTTCTGGCCGGCCGAGGCCGAGCACCAGGACTACTTCAACCGCAACCCTTGGTCCGGCTACTGCCGCGCCGTGGTCGCGCCGAAGGTTCTGAAGTTCCGCAAGAGCTTCGCCGAGCGGCTGAAGCGGGGGGCCGCCTGATGCTGTTCGGGCCCAAGACCCCGTCCCGGGGCGACTTCCCGATTCGCCGCAGCGAGGAGGAGTGGCGGCGCGATCTCTCGCCCATGGCCTACAAGGTCCTGCGCGAGCATGGGACGGAGCGCGCCGGGACCTCTCCCCTCAACGCCGAGAAGCGGGCCGGGCAGTTCGTCTGCGCCGGCTGCGGCACGCCCGTCTTCGCCTCCGACGCCAAGTTCGAGAGCGGGACGGGCTGGCCCTCCTTCACCTCGCCCGTCGAGGGCAATGTCGGAACGAACGAGGACCGGTCCTTCTTCATGGTCCGGACCGAGGTGCATTGCGCCGCCTGCGGCGGGCATCTCGGCCACGTCTTCCCCGACGGCCCGGCGCCGACCGGCCTGCGCTACTGCATCAACGGCGCGGCGCTGGAATTCAAACCGGAGCCGTAAGCTCGCGTTGCGGAAGGACGCCGCCCTTGAAGCGGCGCCCATCCTGGGCTTTTTTCGTCCCGCTCTCAGGAATTCCGCCCGCCATGCTTCGGCGCTCCGTCCTCCTTTCCGGCCTCGCGACGCTGGCGGGGCCCGCCGCCGCGCAGACGGTCGCGCCCCCCGCCACCCCGCCGGGCGACAAGATCTTCGTGCTGAATTCGGGCGACGCGTCGATCTCGCTGCTCGACGCCGGAACCCGCACGGAGATCCGCCGCATCCCGGTCCTTCGCGAGGTGCATCACCTCGTCGTGACGCCGGACGGCTCTCAGCTCGTCGTGGGCGATTCCGGCGGCAACGAGCTGTTCTTTCTCGACCCTCTGGCCGGAACCGTCCTGCGGCGGGAGCGGATCAGCAACCCCTACCACCTGGAATACAGCCCGGACGGCCGCTTCCTGGTCGTCGCCTCGCTCCGCCGCGACCAGATCGACATCTACGAGGCCGACACGCTGCGCCTCCTCCAGCGCTTCCGGCAGCCGGACAAGCCCTCGCACATCGCCTTCAGCCCCGACAGCGCCTGGGCCTATGTCACGCTGCAAGGCTCCGGCCAGGTCGCCGCCGTGGACCTCGAGGCGCGCAGCACCGCCTGGATCCAGGATATCGGACCCGAGCCCGCCGGGATCATCTGGCATCGCGGGCGCCTGCTCGTGGGCCTCATGGGCCGGGAGGATTTCGTCGCGCTCGACCCGCGCACGCGGGAGGTGACGACGGCCTTCCGCGTCGGCCGCGGCGCCCACAACCTGTTCCCCGCCCCCGACGGGCGGCACCTCTACGCGACCTCCCGCGTGGACAGCCGCATCGCCCAGGTGGACGCCGAAACGCTGGAGGTCTCCCGCGTCTTCGAGATCCCGGGCGGGCCGGACTGCATCGCCTTCGATCCCGACGGGCGCGTCTGGGCGACGCTGCGCTGGATCGGCCGGACCCTCATGCTCGACCCCGCCACCGGGGAGCAGGCGCAGATCCGGGTCGGCCGCAGCCCGCACGGCATCTTCGTCATGCCCCGCCGTCAGACCGCCGAAGGCCGCCCCATGGGCGCCGACTTCGCCTTCGCCATGCCCGGCGCGCGCAGCGGTCCACGTCCCCTGCCGCAGCCCGCGACGGCAGGCGGCACGATTTTCCGGGCCGCCCCCGCGCCCGACGTGCCGGCGACTCCCGTCCGCGTGAACGCCGGCGGCCCCGCCTCGGTCTGGCGCTGACATGCAACGCCGGGGGCTCCTCGCGGCCGGTCTCGGCGGTCTGGCCGCCCCGGCCCTCGCCCAGCGCGGCCCCGTGCCCGGCAGCACGCTCCAGCGCGGCTGCGCCGGCACCCTGTACCTCACCATCGACACGGGCTGGTCGCGCGAAGCCGAGCTGATCGCCGAGGTGATGCGCCGCCACGGCGTGCGCGCCACCCTCTTCGTCGCCAACGAGCCCACCCATCGCGGCGACCGCCAGCTCGAGGAGAGCTGGGCCTCCTTCTGGCGCGCCCGCGCCGCCGAGGGCCACGTCTTCGCCACCCACACCTGGCGCCACTGGTACTTCCGCGGCGACCGCGGGCCCGGCCAGGTGAGCTATATCCCGCGCACCGGCGGCGGCGGCGAGGTGCTGGACCAGCAGGCCCTCTGCGCCGAACTGTACCGGCCCATCGAGGCGATCCGCCGGATGGTGCCGCAGGCGACCATCCTGCCGATCTGGCGCGCCCCCGGCGGCATCACCACCCCGGGCACGATCCGCATGGCCGAGGCCTGCGGCCTGCGCCACCAGGGCTGGACGCGCAACGGCTTCCTCGGCGACGAGCTGCCCGCCGACACCCACCCGAACGCCGCCCTGCTGGAGCGCAACCTCCGCAACCTGCGGGACGGCGACGTGCTGGTGATGCACTGGGGCGTACGCTCCCGCCGGGAGCCCTTCGGGCTGGTCTTCGAGGCGCTGATCACCGGCCTTCTCCAGCGCGGCTTCTGCTTCGCGCCCCTCCCGCCCGAGGGCATCCGCACGTGATCGAGACCATCCGCGGCCTGTACGACGACGCCACGGGCTGGCTGTTCGAGACGCTGGTCCAGCCGGCCATGTACGCCCTCGGCCTGATGGACTGGGCGGACGAGGCCTTCCACTGGATGGACTTCTTCGTCTTCGGGCTGATCCAGGTGGCCGTCGTCATCGCCGTCTGCCGGCCGCTCGAGATGTGGCGCCCGGTCGAGCGCTGGCCCGACGGCCGCGTCGTCTGGACCGACGTCGCCTACACGCTGCTGACGCGGCTCGGCCTGCTGCCGATGATCGGCTTCATCCTGTTCTTCCACATCGGCACGCGCATCGAAGGCTGGATCGCCGACAGCGGCTTCGTGCCGCCCACGCTCGAGACCTTCCTGCCCTGGCTGCGCGACTGGCCGCTCGCGGCGCTCGCCCTCTACATCCTCATCCTGGACTTCGGGGAGTATTGGCGCCACCGCTTCCAGCACATGTTCGGGTGGTGGTGGGCCCTGCACTCCATCCATCACGCCCAGACGCAGATGACGTTCTGGACCGACGACCGGAACCACATCCTCGACGACGTCATCGCCGCCGCCTGGTTCGGCATCATCGCCGTGCTGATCGGCGTGCCGCCCGGGCAGTTCCCCGTCATCCTGCTCGTCCTCCGCCTCGCCGAGAGCCTGTCCCACGCCAATGTCCGCCTGGACTTCGGCCGCGTCGGGGAACGCCTCGTCGTCAGCCCACGCTTCCACCGGCTGCACCACGGCGTGCTCTCGGTCGGACAGCAAGGCAAGAACTACGGGGTCCTGCTGCCGGTGTGGGACTGGATGTTCGGCACCGCCGACTTCCGCCGCGACCACTACCCGCGCACCGGCGACCCCGCCGCACCCGCTGCCTACGTCAACGGCGGCTGGCTGCGCCAACAAGCCGTCGGCCTGCGCGAAGTCTGGCGCGCCCTGCGCGGCCGGCGCGAGGGCTGAGGCGGCGGCGCTGGGAGGGGCGCTGCCCCTCCCAGACCCTCCCCCAGCGCGCCTCTCACTCAGCCGCCGGCTTCAGCACGCCGCGGCGGACCTGGTCGAGTTCGATGCTCTCGAACAGGGCGCGGAAGTTGCCTTCGCCGAAGCCCTGGTCGCCCTTGCGTTGGATGAGTTCGAAGAAGATCGGGCCGATCACGGTTTCGGTGAAGATCTGCAGCAATCGTCCGCCGGAGGGCGAGCCGTCCATCAGGATGCGGTTGCGCGCCATCCGCGCGAGGTCTTCGCCGGTGTCGGGCAGGCGCTTCGGCAGGAGTTCGTAGTAGGTGTCGGGCGTGTCGAGGAAGCGGACCGATTGCGCGCGCAGCCCTTCGACGCTGGCGTAGATGTCCGTCGTGCCCATGGCGATGTGCTGGATGCCCTCGCCGTTGTAGGCGCGCAGGTATTCCTCGATCTGGGACTTGTCGTCGGCGCTCTCGTTGATGGGGATGCGGATCTGTCCGCAGGGCGAGGTCATGGCCTTGGACTTCAGGCCGGTCAGCTTCCCTTCGATGTCGAAGTAGCGGATCTCGCTGAAGTTGAAGAGGCGTTCGTAGAAGCCGGCCCAGGCGTCCATGCGGCCGCGGTGGACGTTGTGGGTGAGGTGGTCGATGACCGTCAGCCCGTGGCCCTGAGGGTGGCGCTCGACGATGCCGTCCCCGTTGGCGAAGAAGCGGAAATCCACGTCGTAGATCGAGCCCGCGGGGCCGTAGCGGTCCACGAAGTAGATGAGGCTGCCGCCGATCCCCTCGATGGCGGGGATGTTCAGCTCCATCGGCCCGACGCGGCCGTGGAAGGGCCGCGCGCCAAGGCTGACCGCGCGCTCGAAGGCGTAGGCCGCGTCGGCGACGCGGAAGGCCATCGCGCAGGCCGAGGGGCCGTGCACCCGCCCGAAGGCCGTCGCGAAGGAGGAGGGCTCGGCGTTGAGGATGAAGTTCACCTCGCCCTGGCGCCACAGCGTGACGTCCTTCGACCGGTGCCGCGCCACCTGCGCGAAGCCGAGCCGCGTGAAGACGCTCTCGAGATGCGCGGTGTCCGGCCCCGTGAACTCGACGAACTCGAAGCCGTCGGTCCCCATCGGGTTGGCGTCGCAGATCTGGCCGGCGATCGCGGTCCGGTCGGGCGGGATGTCCATGGCGTCTCTCTCCGGTTCAGATGAGCTGGTCGCCCGGCTCTCGCGCGCCGGGCGGGATGGGTTGCGCGTCGCGGGCGCGCAGCAGCAGGTCCGGCAGCGCGTCCACGACGTGGAAGAGTTCGGCGTAGTCGCGGATGACGAAGTAGGTGGGTTGCAGGTCGTCGATCCGGTAGTCGCTGCGCAGGACCCGCGCGGGGTCGAAGCGCAGCCGCAGCGGCGTGGCGTCGGTCGTGCTGTGGATGGTCTCGGTGCGGGAGGAGAGGATCCCGGCGCCGTAGGCCCGCAGCCCGCCCTCTTCCGCGATCAGGCCGAATTCCACCATGTGCCAGTAGAGCCGCGCGAGCGGCTTGAGCGCGCCATGCCCGGTCGCGAAGGCGCCGAGGCGGCCGTAGGCCTGGAGGAAATCCGCGAAGGCCGGGTTGGTCAGCAGCGGCACGTGGCCCGCGAAGTCGTGGAAGATGTCGGGCTCTTCCAGGTAGTCCAGCTCCTCCGGCCGTCGGATCCAGACGGTCACGGGGAAGCGCCGGGCCGCGAGATGGGCGAAGAACGCCTCTTCGGGGATCAGGCCCGGCACGCCGACCAGGCGCCAGCCGGTGCCGCGCAGCGCCTCCGACGCCTGGCCGAGATCGGGCACGCCGTCCTCGCAGCGCAGCTTCGCCAGGCCGTCGCGATAGGCCTGCGCCGCGTGGCGCGGCAGCAGCGCCGCCTGGCGCCGCATCAGCGCCCGCCACGTCTGGTGGTCGGCCTCGGGAATGAGGGCGTGGTGCTGGGGCAGGGTGAAGTCCGCGGCGGCCGCCGCGTAGTCACCGCGGAGATGGGGCGTGGGCGCGTTCATGGAGGGACAATGCCGCAGGGTCCGGGGCGGTTCTTCGCGATTTCAGCCCGATACACGTCCTGCTACGATGGCTTTCCACCCTGGATGCGGCGTTCCATGGCGAAATCCCCTCCACCGGACCTCGACGCGACGGATCGTCGGATCCTCCGCACGCTCCAGCGCGATGGCCGGATGCCGCTCGTCGCGCTGGCGGAGGCCGTCGGCCTCTCGGCCACGCCGTGCCAGCGGCGCCTCAAGCGGCTGGAGGAGGCGGGGGTGATCCAGGGCTACGCGGCGCGGCTCGACGCCGGGGCGCTGGGTTACGCCATCACCGCCTTCGTCCAGGTCGCCCTCGTCTCCCATGCCGAGGACGTCGTGGAGCGTTTCCACAAGGCGCTGGCCCAGCGCCCCGAGATCGTCGCCGCCTTCACCATGAGCGGCGAGATGGACTACCTGCTGCAGGTCGTCGCGCCGGACATGGCCGCTTTCGGCGAGTTCGCCATGAAGACGCTGCTGCGGATGCCGGGCGTGAAGGAGACGCGCTCCTCCTTCGTGCTCGAGGTGCTGAAGCCCCCGGGGCAGTTCCCGGTCTGAGGCGATTCCCGGCCTGATGCGGGGCCGGCGGCTGGCCTCGGAACGCGCGGCACGCGGCTTGCTCACCTTTCGGTCAGTTCCTGTTCCGTCGGTCATTTTGCCGAAATATGCGGCATATCGCCGGAACGTTGCTGATCGGAGAACCAGCATGCTCAACCGCCGCTCACTCCTCGCCGCTCCCGCCCTGCTCGCCGCGCCCGCCATCGCTCACGCCCAAGGCGCCGCCTGGCCCACCCGCACCCCCGTCCGCCTCATCGCCCAGTTCCCGCCAGGCGGCCTCGTGGACACCATCACGCGCCTCGTGGCTCCACCCCTCTCCCAGGCGCTGGGCCAGAACGTCGTCGTCGAGAACCGCGCCGGCGCCGGCGGCGTCATCGGCACCGACTACGTCGCGAAGCAGCCCGCCGACGGCTACACCTTCCTCATGACCCACGCCTCGGTCATGGTCTACTCGGCCGCGACGCTCCCCTCGCTGCCCTTCGACCCGATCAACGACTTCACGCATCTCGCGCAGCTCGTCGAAGCGGCATCCGTCCTGCTCGTCCGCGGGGACAGCCCGATCCGCAGCTTCCAGGACTACCTGGCCGCGGCCCGCACCCGCCCGACCCGCTACGGCTCCTCGGGCATCGGCTCGGCGCCGCACATGCTCGGCGCCATGCTCGGCGGCCTCGCGAACCTGCCGCAACTCGACCACGCCCCCTACGCCGGCTCCGCCCCCGCCATGCGAGACCTCCTCGGCGGACACATCGAGAGCCTGATCGACCCGATCACCACCAACGTCGAAGCGATGCGCAACGGCACGCTCCGCGCCCTCGCCATCTCGACGCCGCAACGCCTCGCCGCCTTCCCCAACGTGCCGACCTTCTCCGAACTCGGCTTCCCGTCACTGGTGCAGACGCAATGGGTCGGCATCTCCGGGCCCCGCAACCTGCCCGCGCCCATCGCCGAACGCATGATCCGCGAAATGCCCGGCATCATGCAGAACGCAGCCATCGTGCAACGCACCACCGAACTGCAAACCATGCCGCGGAGCCCCATCCCGACCGGCACGGACTTCATCGACATCATCCGCACCGAACTGGCGGCCGCCCGCGAAGTCGCCCGGCGCTACAGCATCCAAGCCACGTCGTAAGCCGCGAGGCCGGCGCTGGCTGGCCGGGGAGGGCGCTGCCCTCCCCGGACCCCTCCCGCCGGGGAGCCACGGGCTCCCCGGACCCCTGCGAACCCTTTGGGGATTGGGGAGGGGCCGAAGTGCCCCTCCCCA
>JAIEOO010000333.1 GCA_019750475.1 Acetobacteraceae bacterium
CTGGCGGTGACCGGGGCGGCGCCGGCGGCGGCGCTCCCGGCGCCGGACGGCGCGACCTTCGTCGTGTTCCGCAGCGGGATGGAGCCGGTGCAGGTGCTCGAGGCGGTCGCCGCGAGCGGCGGGCGGCTCGTCCGCGTCGCGCCCGACTGGGGCATGGCCGAGGTCGCCCTCGAGGACGGCGCGAGCGGCTGGGCGCTCTACGGCCGCGGCGCGCTGCTGGTCGGCCGGGCCTCGCCGCTCGGCGGCTGCCTCGGCTGGCTGCGCCGCGCCTGAGCCGGCCTGTCCGCGGCACGGTCCCCAGGCCCGACGCGGCGGGGACCGCCAGCTGCGGCGCGGCCCCGTCGCGCGGGACCGCGCTTCCGCCGCGCCTGACGAGGACGCTTCACCGCTCCGGCGAGCCGTCGTCGCGGGGCGTGTTCTAGGCCGCCAGCGCCACCTCGATCAGGCGCTCCAGCACCTCCGCCTCCTGCGCGCCGGCGATGGCGTGCTGACCCTCGACGACGAAGCAGGGCACGCCGTTGATGCCGAGGCGGTGGGCGCGGAGATTCTCGAGATGCACCCACTCCGTCTCGCCGAGGCCGGCGAGGAAGCGGGTGACCGCCACGTGGTCGAAGCCGCAGGCGGCGGCGATGGCCGCGAGCGTCGCGGGCTGGCCCAGATCGGCGCCCTCGCTGAAGTAGGCGGTGAACAGCGCCTCCACCAGCTCCTCGGCCGGGCGGTGGCGCGACGCCCAGCGGACCAGGCGATGCGCGTCGAGCGAGGGCGGGATGCGCCGGATGAGGTCGAAGCGGAAGCGGATGCCCTCGGCCGCGCCGAGTTCGGCGATGGTGTGGTGCAGGCGCCGGGCGCGTTCCTCGCCGCCGAACTTGCGCAGCATCCAGTCCTGCCGGGGGACGCCGCCCGGGGCGATGTCCGGGTTGAGCAGGAAGGGCCGCCAGGCCAGCTCCACCTGAAGCTCGGGCCGCGCCGCGAGGACGCGGAGGAGCCGCCGCACGCCCAGGAAGCACCAGGGACAGACGAGGTCGAACACGACCTCGATCGCAAGTCTCGGCCGGGGCGGGGCGAGCAGGTTCACATCCCATCCTATCGCGCGGCCGTGGCCTGAGGCAAAGAGGGATGGACTGGTCCATGGGAGAGGGACAGATGGAGGAGGGGCGGTTCCCGGCGGGACGGATCCTGGCGCTGGTCGCGGCCGCGGCGCTGGCCTTCGCGTGCTTCCTCGTCGCGCGGCCGTTCCTCTCGGCCCTGCTCTGGGCCGTGATCATCGTCTTCTGCACCTGGCCCTTCTTCCAGTTCCTGACCCGCCGGCTGCGGCTTTCGCCGGGCTGGGCCGCCACGGTGATGGTGCTGGCGGAGTTCCTGCTGCTCGGCCTGCCGCTGATCTATGCCCTGCCGACCCGCCGCGAGGAGATCGAGGGCATCCGGCGCTGGGTCGAGGAGACGGTGAGCGCCGGCCCGCCGGACCTGACGCCGCTGCTCTCCTCCATCCCCTTCGCCGGCCCGGCCCTGGTGTCCTGGTGGGCGGAATACGGCATCGATTTCCAGGGCCTGGGCGAGGCGGCGCGGCCCTATGTCGGGCAGGCGGCGCAGATCGCCTTCTCGGTGTTCGTGTCGATCCTGTCCGGTCTCGCGGAGCTGCTGGTGGCGATCTTCCTCGCCTGGTTCATCTACCGCGACGGACCGGCGATCGTCGCGCGGTCCGAGGCCGTGCTGCAGCGCCTGTCCGGCGACCGGGCCCGCCACATGCTGGAGCTGACGGGCAACGTCACCCGCGGCGTGGTCTACGGGCTGATCGGCACCGCCGTCATCCAGGGCGCCATGACGACCTTCGGCCTCTGGGTGGCCGGTGTGCCGCAGCACGTGCTGCTCGGGGTCATCGCCGGGCTGATTTCCATCCTGCCGGTGGGGGCGCCGCTCGTCTGGCTTCCGGCCGCCATCTGGCTGCTGCTCCAGGGCAGCACCGGCTGGGGGCTATTCCTGCTCGCCTATGGCGGGCTCGGGATTTCCTCCGTGGACAATGTGATCCGCCCCTGGTTCATCTCGCGCGGGGCGGACCTGCCCTTCCTGCTGACGCTGATCGGCGCGCTGGGCGGGGTGCTGGCCTTCGGCCTGCTGGGCCTGTTCCTGGGGCCGGTCGTGCTGGCGGTCGGGTTCTCGCTGCTCAGGGACTGGGCGACGAATGCGGGGCAGGGGGGTGGCCCGGCGCGGGACTGAGCAGGCCGGCGGCAGTCCCGGCCGGGAGGCATCGCCCAGCCTTTCCCTGGCCGCGTGGCTTCCCTATAGGCACGGGCTTCGTCCCCTCCCGACAGGAGCCCCCGATGCTGCGAAGGATGCTGTGCCGTGCCGCCGTGGTGGCCGCGCTGGGCCTGGGCCTCGGCGCCGCCGCCGCCGAGGCGCGGACCGTTCGCTGGTCCGCCTCGGGCGACCCCAACACCATGGACCCCCACAGCCAGAACGTGGGCACCGTCACCATGGTGCTGCAGCAGATCTACGACCCGCTGATCTCGCGCAAGCCGGACCTGAGCCTGGAGCCCGGCCTCGCCACCGAGTGGCGACAGGTGGAGCCGTCGCGCTGGCGCTTCACGCTGCGCCAGGGCGTCCGCTTCCACGAGGGCGAGGCCTTCACCAGCGACGACGTGGTGTTCAGCATCACGCGCGCCCTGCAGCCGACCAGCAACTTCGGCATCTTCGTGGACACGATCGACCGCGCCGAGGCGGTGGACGCGCATACGGTGGACATCATCACCAAGGCGCCCGACCCGATCCTGCCGAACAAGCTCGCCAGCGTCTTCATGATGAGCCGCTCCTGGTCCGAGCGGAACAACGCGGCCCGCCCGCAGAACACGCGCCAGCGAGAGGAGATGCACACGGTCCGCAACACCAACGGCACCGGCGCCTTTCGCCTTCAATCCCGCGAACCGGACGTGCGCACCGTGCTGGTGCGCAACAACGACTGGTGGGGTTGGCGCGAGCCGCAGAACCGCGGGAACGTGACCGAGATCGTCTATCGCCCGATCGCCTCCGACGCGACGCGCGTCGCGGCGCTGCTCTCGGGCGAGATCGATTTCGTCCTCGATCCGCCGCTGCAGGACCTCAACCGCCTCCGCAACGCCCAGGGCCTGCGCGTGCTGGAAGGCCCCGAGGTGCGGACCCTCTTCATTGCCTTCGACACCTACCGCGACGAGCTGCTCTACAGCGACGTGCGCGGCCGCAACCCCTTCCGGGACCTGCGGGTGCGCCAGGCGCTCTACCAGGCCATCGATATCCAGGCGATCCACCGCACCACGATGCGCGGCCAGAGCGTCGTGACCGGGACGCTCTTCCCCGAGCAGGTGCAGGGCTACGCGCGCGAGGAGGATGTCCGCCTGCCCTTCGACGCGAACCGCGCCCGCGCCCTGCTGGCCGAGGCCGGCTTCCCGAACGGGTTCGAGGTGACGCTCGACTGCTCCAACAACCGCTACATCAATGACGAGCAGATCTGCCAGGCGATCGCCGCCATGTGGACGCGGATCGGCGTGCGGACGCGGCTGAACGCCATGCCGCTCGGCCCGTTCTTCGCCAAGATCCAGCGCGACGACACCAGCGTGTACATGCTGGGCTGGGGCGTCCCGACGCTCGACGCCCTCTATTCCTTCCAGTCGCTGCTGGCCACGCGCAACGGCGCGCAGGGGGATGGCATCTGGAACTACGGCCGCTACTCCAACCCGGCCATGGACGCGCTGATCCAGCGGATGAAGGTGGAGACGGGCGACCAGCGCCAGGCCACCATCCGGGAGGCGCTGCGCCTCTACCGGCAGGACCTGCCGCACATCCCGCTGCACCACCAGATGATCCCCTGGGCGCTGCGGGCCAACATCCAGATGCCGCACACCGCCAACAACCAACCCTATTTCCGCTGGGCCGTCGTCAACTGACGCAGCCCCGCGGCGATCTTCGGCCGCCCGCGTCCGGGCGGGCGGCCGCCTGAAAGAGCCAGCATGTTCGCCTTCATCGTCTCCCGCATCCTCCAGGCCCTGCCGGTGATGCTGACCGTCTCGCTGATCTCCTTCGCCATGTTCGCCTATGTGGGCGATCCGGTGGCGATCATGCTCGGTCAGGATTTCACCGAGGCGCAGCGCCAGGCGCTGGTGCAGCAGCTCGGCCTCGACCAGCCCTTCTTCGTCCAGTTCGCCACCTTCCTCGGCAACGCGGTGCAGGGGGAGTTCGGCCTGTCCTACCGCCTCTCCCGCCCGGTGGCGGAGCTGATCGCGGAGCGCGCGCCGGCGACGCTCGAGCTCGCGCTCTGCGCCGCCTTCATCGCGCTGGCGGTCGGCGTGCCGATGGGGGTCTATACCGGCCTCTACCGCCATTCCTGGCTGAGCCGCTTCTTCCTGACCTTCTCGCTGATCGGCGTCTCGCTGCCGACCTTCCTGATCGGCATCCTGCTGATCCTGACCTTCAGCGTCTGGCTCGGCTGGCTGCCCTCCTTCGGGCGGGGCGACGTCGCGCGCCTCGGCTGGTGGAGCACCGGGTTCCTGTCCTGGTCCGGGATCAAGGCGCTGATCCTGCCCGCCATCACCCTCGGCCTGTTCCAGCTCACCCTCATCATGCGCCTGGTGCGGAGCGAGATGCTGGAGGTGCTGCGGACCGACTACATCAAGTTCGCCCGGGCCCGCGGCCTGCCGAACCGGATGGTGCATTTCGGGCACGCGCTGAAGAACACCCTCGTGCCCGTCATCACCATCGCGGGCCTCCAGCTCGGCGCCATCATCGCCTTCGCCATCGTGACCGAGACGGTGTTCCAGTGGCCGGGCATGGGGCTGCTCTTCATCCAGAGCGTCGGCGCCGCCGACATCCCGGTCATGGCGGCCTACCTCATGCTGATCGCGGCGGTCTTCGTCACCATCAACCTGATCGTGGACCTGCTCTACTACGCGGTGGACCCGCGGCTCCGCATCGGCCGGGGCGGGGGGCACTGATGACACCCCACGAAACCGCTTCGCGCTTCCGGGGGGACACCATCCGATGAAGAATTTCTTCGACAGCGACCTGTGGTGGAGCTTCACCCGCTCCCCGGTGACGATGATCTCGGCCGTGACGGCCTTCGTGTGCATCGCGGGCGCCGTGCTCGCGCCGCTGCTCGCGCCGCACAACCCGTTCGACCTCGCCTCGCTCCAGCTCATGGACGCGTTCAAGCCGCCGGCCTGGACGGGGGAGGGGGATGCCACCTACCCCCTCGGCACCGACGACCAGGGGCGGGACGTGCTCTCGGCCATCATGTACGGCGCGCGCGTCTCGCTGCTGGTGGGCTTCTGCGCGGTGCTGTTCTCGACCACGCTCGGCGTCGCGCTCGGGCTGCTGGCGGGCTATCTCGGCGGGCGGGTGGACGCGGTGCTGATGCGCATCGCCGACATCCAGCTCACCTTCCCCTCGATCCTCGTGGCGCTGCTGGTGGACGGCGTGGTGCGCGCCGCCCTGCCGCGCGACGTGCACGACCAGATCGCGATCTTCGTCGTGATCTTCGCCATCGGGATTTCCAACTGGCCGCAATTCGCCCGCACCGTCCGCGGCTCGACCCTGGTCGAGCGCAACAAGGAATACGTGCAGGCGGCGCGCGTCATCGGCCTCAGCCCGCTGCGCATCATGCGCTCCCACGTGCTGCCCAACGTGCTGGGGCCGGTGCTGGTCATCGCGACGCTCAACCTGGGCTTCGCCATCCTGGCGGAGGCGACGCTCTCCTTCCTCGGCGTCGGCGTGCCGCCGACCCAGCCCTCCCTCGGCACCCTCATCCGCATCGGCAACGACTTCCTGTTCTCCGGCGAGTGGTGGATCACCATCTTCCCGGGCGTCGCGCTGATCGTGATGGTGCTCTCCGTGAACCTGCTGGGCGATTGGCTGCGCGACGCCCTGAACCCGAAGCTGCGATGAGCGAGACAGAAACCCTCCCGGCGGCCGGGTCCGCCCCGGCCACCGCGCCGCTGCTCTCGGTGCGGAACCTCCGCGTCGAGTTCCCGACGCGGCGCGGCACCCTCGTCGCGCTCGACGACGTCTCCTTCGACATCCACCCGGGCGAGGTGCTGGGCGTCGTGGGCGAATCCGGCGCGGGCAAGTCCATGACCGGGGCCGCCATCATCGGCCTGCTGGAGCCGCCCGGCCGAATCGCCGCCGGCAGCATCAGCCTGGCGGGCAAGCGCATCGACAACCTGCCCTATGAGCAGATGCGCCGCATCCGCGGCCGCGAGATCGGCGCGATCTTCCAGGATCCGCTGACCACGCTGAACCCGCTCTACACGGTGGGCCGGCAGCTCGTGGAGACGATCACGACGCACCTGCCCGTCGGCCCGGCCGAGGCGCGCAGGCGCGCGATCGAGTGGCTGGAGCTGGTCGGCATCCCGGCCGCGGCGCAGCGGGTGGACAGCTACCCGCACGAATTCTCGGGCGGCATGCGCCAGCGCGTCGTCATCGCCCTCGCGCTCTGCGCCGAGCCCAAGCTCGTCGTGGCGGACGAGCCGACCACGGCGCTCGACGTCTCGATCCAGGCGCAGGTCATCGCCCTGCTCAAGCGCCTGGCGCGGGAAAAGGGGACGGCCATGATGCTCGTCACCCACGACATGGGCGTCATCGCCGAGACCGCGGACCGCGTGGCCGTGATGTATGCGGGCCGCATCATCGAGATCGGCGCCGTGCGCTCGGTCGTGAAGGAAGCCGCGCACCCGTACACGGCCGGCCTCATGGGCTCGATCCCGCCCATCTCCCACCGCGTCGAGCGGCTGGAGCAGATCGACGGCGCCATGCCCCGCCTCTCCGCCATTCCGCCCGGCTGCCCCTACAACCCGCGCTGCCCGCGCGTCTTCGACAAGTGCCTGACCCTCCGCCCCGAGCTGCTGGATGCCGGGGCGACGCGGGCGGCCTGCTGGCTCTACGACCCGAAATGACCCTCATGCTCCAGACCCGGGACGTCGCGCGCCACTTCGACGTCTCCCGCCCCTGGCTCCAGCGCACCATCGCACGGGAGCCGAAGCGGATCCTCCGCGCCGTGGACGGCGTCTCCTTCGACATCCCGAAGGGCACGACCCTCTCCCTCGTGGGCGAGTCCGGCTGCGGCAAGTCCACCGTCGCGCGCCTCGTCGTCGGGCTCTACCGGCCGACGCGCGGGGAGGTGATCTTCGACGGCCGCGACCTGCAGGATGCGCGCTCGGACGCGACGCAGCGCCGCCGCATGCAGATGATCTTCCAGGACCCCTATGCCAGCCTCAATCCGCGCTGGCGGGTGCGGGACATCATCGCCGAGCCGATCCGCGCCTTCGGCCTCATCCGGGAGCCTCAGGCGCAGCTCGACAAGGTGGGGGAGCTGCTGAAGCAGGTCGGCCTCTCGCCGCTCGACGGGCAGAGATTCCCGCACGAGTTCTCGGGCGGGCAGCGCCAGCGCATCTCGATCGCGCGCGCCCTGTCCTCGAACCCCGAATTCCTCGTCTGCGACGAGCCGACCTCGGCCCTCGACGTCAGCGTGCAGGCGCAGATCCTGAACCTGATGAAGGAGCTGCAGTCGCGGCTCGGCCTCACCTACCTCTTCATCTCGCACAACCTCGCGGTGGTGCGGCAGGTGAGCGACCGGATCGGGGTGATGTATCTCGGCAAGCTGGTGGAGCTGGCGCCGGCTGAAACCCTCTTCACCGCGCCGCGGCACCCCTACACGCGGGCCCTGATGGACGCGATCCCGGACATCGAGATGACGGGCCGCACCCGCATCCCGGTGGGCGGCGAGGTGCCGAGCCCGATCACGCCGCCCTCGGGCTGCCCCTTCCACCCGCGCTGCGCGCTGGCGAACGACCGCTGCAAGGCGGAGATGCCGAAGACGCTCCCGGCCCGCGGCACGCCCGAGACGCAGGTCGCGTGCCACGCGGTGGAGGAAGGCCGCGACGGCGGGCCGAAGCCCGCGCTCGCGGCCGCCTGACGCGCGGCACCGCGCTTCGGCGAGGACGGGGGGCTCACGCCCCCCGGTCCATGGTCAGCCGAGCGTCGCGCCCTGGCCGCGCCAGAAGGCCTCGGCGGCCGGGTGCCAGGGCACGCCGGCGGCGGAGGTGCGCTGCTGGGCGATGGTGAAGTTCCGCGCCTCGGCGTGGACGCGGGCCCAGTCCTCGCGGTTCTGCCACAGCACGTTCAGCACCTGGGTGACGAGCTGCGCCGGCGTGTCCTCCCGCATGGCGAGGATGTTCGCGACCGAGAGCTGCTTGTTGGGCGCGTTCTGGCCCGGATAGGTGCCGGCCGGGATCTCCTCGGCGAAGTAAACCGGCCCGTGCTCGCGCACGATGGGCTCGAGGAACTGTTCGTGGTCCACCAGCACCAGCTGCGTGCCGGGGGTCGCCGCGAGGTCGGTGATGGCCGAGGTCGGCACGCCCGAGACGAAGAAATAGGCGTCGATCTTGTTGTCGCGGATGGCGTTGGTGCTCTCCGCCGGCGACAGGCGCTCGCGGCCGCGGAAGTCGCGGTTGATGTCGAGGCCGGCGGCGGCGATGAGGCGCAGCGCGAAGAGCTCGGTCGCCGATTGCGGCGCCCCCGTCGAGATGCGCTTGCCGCGGAGGTCCGCCATGGAGCGGATGTTGCGGTCGGCCGTCGTCACGACCTGCATGCGGTTGGTGTAGAGCACCGCGATGGCGCGGGTCGGCACGACGCGGCCGCGGAACTGGCCGGCGCCGCGCACGCTGTCCACCGCCGCGTCCACCTGACCGAAGACGAGCTGCACGCGGTTGGCGCCGAGCAGCTGGAAATTGGCGGTGGAGCCGGCCGTCACCTCGGCCGTCGCGGACATGCCCGGGATGCCGCGCGAGAGGTAGTTCGCGAGCGCGCCGCCGAGCGGGAAGTACACGCCGCCCGTGGTGCCGGTGGCGATGACGAGCTGCTGCGAGCCCTGGGCGGCGGCCGTGCCGATCAGGGCCGGAAGCGCGAGCCCGGCTGCAAGGGCGGAGCGGCGGGTTGTTGCGGTCACGGCGTTTCCTCCGGTTAATCCTGCGCGGCAGATACGGGACCGCTTGACCTGCCGCAAGGCGGCTCCGCGCGCCACGCGCCATGGTGGGGCACTGGTTCGGATCATGGAGGCCCAGACATGCTCACCGCCCGCGACGTGATGACGCCCGACGTGATCACGGTTCCCCCCGAAACCCCGATCGTCGCCATGGCGCGGCTGATGGCGGAGCGCGGCATCAGCGCCGTCCCCGTCCTCGGCCAGCAGGGCGAGGTGATGGGCGTCGTCACCGAAGCCGATCTCATCCGCCGCCTCGCCGGCGAGGAGGACAAGCCGGCGTCCTGGTTCAAGACCTTCTTCATGGACCCGGGCGCCGAGGCCGAGCGCTTCGCCCGCACCCACGGCCAGACGGCGTCGGACGTCATGACCGAGAGCGTCGTCACGGTGGGCGAGGACGACACCGTGGCGCATTGCGCGCACATCATGGAGGAGCGCGGCATCCGGCGCGTCCTCGTCGTGACGGATGGCCGGCTGCGCGGGATCGTCTCTCGCGCCGACCTGCTGCGGGCGCTGGTCGCGCCGCCCACCTCCTCCGACGACCTGTCGGACGACCGCATCCGCCGGGCCGTGATGGCGGCGATGCGCAAGCAGCCCTGGGCGGACAGCTTCTACACCCTCGTGGACGTGAAGGACGGCGTCGTCGAGTTCCACGGCTTCATGCGCGACGAGGGGGTGAAGCGCGGGCTGCGCGTGCTCGCGGAGACGGTGCCGGGCGTGAAGGGCGTGCTCGACAACACGCGCCCGATGCCGATGCACCTCTACGCCGGGACCTGAGACGGACCGCCACCCACACGCGGCGGCGCGCGGCGCCGCCGCCGCGCCACATGCGGCGTGATCGCGGGGCTTGGGCGGCACCGGCCGCCCGCTGTCCTCCAACCGCGCTCTCCCCGTCGATGCGTCCCGCGCCGATGGCCGCCGTCTCGCCGCGCCTCCGTCCGCCGCGGCCCCGCGCCGCCCGCAAGCTTTCGCTTTCCGAAACAGCCTGGCTGCAACTACGCTCAACTCGGCGTCCAGATCGCCACCCATGTTATGAAATAACGATTGGAGGAAACCGATGCCAGGATTGTCACGCCGTGGCCTGTTCGGCGCGTGCTTCGCCTGCGGGAGCGCCCATCTCGGCTTGCAGGCGACGCCGGTGCAGGCGCAGGGCCAGCCGCGCTGGTCGCCGCCGGCGGCGGCGCAGCGCTGCCCCTCGCGCTGGGGTCCGAACGACCGCCGCGGCTCGATGAACCTGCTGACGCCCGAGCGCATGCGCAACGCCGCCTCGATGATCCGCGAGGGCCGGAAGGTCGAGATCGGGCACATGCTGGCGCAGGACATGCCGTTCTTCGGCACGCGGCGCTTCGACGTGCACCTCAAGCAGCAGTTCATGAACCCGCAGGCCAACCGCCGTGGCTCCAACGAGGAGGTCGTGATCGGCGAGATCGCGCAGGTGGGGACGCAGTTCGACGGCTTCCCGCACCAGACCATCGGCGACGAGACCTATAACTGCGTGAACGTGCCCTCGATCAGCTCGCGCGGCGGCTTCACCGAGATGGGGATCGAGACGGTCGGCACCATCATGGCGCGCGGCGTGCTGATGGACGTGGCCGGCCTCAAGGGCGTGCAGACCCTGCCCGACGACTACGAGATCACGCCCGAGGACCTGCAGCAGGCGCTCGCCCGCCAGCGCGTCGAGCTGCGCGAGGGCGACGCGATGATCATCAACACCGGCTGGGGCCATCTCTGGGGCCGGGACAATGCGCGCTACGTCCGCACCTGCCCCGGCATCGGCGTCGCCGCGGCGGAGTGGCTGATCGCGCGCAACCCGCTGCTGATGGGCGCCGACAACTGGCCGGTGGAATGCGCGCCGTCCAAGACGATGCCGGATGCCTCGCTGCCGGTGCACCAGATCGCGCTGGTCGTGAACGGGGTCCACCTGCTGGAGAACATGAACCTCGCGGAGCTGGTGGCCTCGGGCCGCAGCGAATTCTGCTTCGTCATGCAGCCGCTGCGGATGCGCGGCTTCACCGGCAGCACGGTCGCGCCCGCCGCGATGTGGTGAGGCACCGGGCGGCGCGGATCACCCCCGCGCCGCCCCGCTCGCGGGCCCGGCCGGTCAGTCGCCCGGCCGGATGCCCGCCGCCTGCACGATGCCGCGGAACTTCTCGAGCTCCGCCTGCCAGAAGGCCGCGAAGGCCGCCCGGTCGCGATGGACGATCGGCGTCGCGAGGCGCTGGAACCCCTCGATCACCGCGGGGTGGCGCAGCGCGCGCTCGCACGCCGCCTCGAGGCGCTGCAGCAGCGGCTCGGGCGTGCCGGCGGGCGCCCAGATGCCCGACCAGATCGAGTAGGACAGGTCGTGGCCGAGTTCCCGTAGCGTCGGCGTCCCGGGGAATTCGGCGCTGCGCTCCCGCGCGAAGACGGCGACGGGGCGGAGGTTGTTGGCGCGGATCGTGCCGGGCTGGTCGGCGAACATGCCGACATCGCCGCGCAGCAGCGCCGTCACCGCCTCGGCGTTGCCGCGGAAGGGCACGTGCGTCATCTCGACGCCCGCCGCGCGGGCCAGCGCCACGGTCGAGATGTGCGGCAGGCTGCCCGGGCCGGTCGAGGCGAAGTTGAAGGCGCCCCGCGTCTCCCGCGCGCGGGAGAGGATGTCGGCCACCGTCCGCACCGGCCCCTCGGGCGCGGCCATGATGACGACGGGCGTGTCCGCCACCTGGCAGACCGGCGCGAAATCGGCGGGACGGTACGGCAGATCGGCGCGGAAATGCGGCTGCACCGCCATGGCGCCGATGGGCGAGAGCAGGAGGGTGGTGCCGTCCGGCCGGGCGCGCGCCACCTCCGCCGCGCCGATCGTGCCGGCCGCGCCCACGCTGTTCTTCACGACCACCGGCACGCCTAGCGCGGCCGAGAGCTCCGGCGCCATGAGGCGGGACATGAGGTCGGAGGGGCCGCCGGCGACGAAGTTGGTCACCAGCGTGACGGTGCCCTGCTGGGCCGCGGCGGGCGCCGCGATGAACAGCGCGCAGGCGAGCGCGCCCATCGGTCCGAGCATGCGCCGGAGCATCGGTCTTCCTCCCATGTCGTTCCGGGCAGCCTAGCGCGGCCGCCCCCGCGCGCGGCAAGGGAATTGCCGCGTCAGGCGACGAGCCGCGCGAGGCGCGCCTCCATGGCGGCCGCCTCGGTGCCGGCGCCGCGCAGGATGGGCCCCGCGCCCTCCGCCGCCAGCGCGGCGAAGCCGTGGAGACCGCGCAGAAGGCCATCGCCACGCGCGCATGCTGCGCGGGGCAGGCGCGGATTGGCGGCGACCGTCGCCTGGGTGGTGGCGACGGCGCTCGCCCGGGCGGCCGCTTGTCTAGCCCCGCAGCGCGCTCCGCAGCACGTGCTTCTGGATCTTGCCGGTGCTGGTCTTCGGCAGTTCCTGGAACACCACCTTCTTCGGCGCCTTGAACCCCGCGAGGATGGAGCGGGTGTGGGCGATCAGCTCGGCTTCCGTCGCCTGCATCCCGGCGCGGAGCTCGACGAAGGCGCAGGGCACCTCGCCCCATTTCTCGTCGGGCAGCGCGACGACGGCCGCGAGCGCCACGGCCGGGTGCTTGTAGAGCGCGTCCTCCACCTCGATCGAGGAGATGTTCTCGCCGCCCGAGATGATGATGTCCTTCGAGCGGTCCCGCAGCTGGATGTAGCCGTCCGGATACTTCACCCCGAGGTCGCCGGAATGGAACCAGCCGCCGGCGAAGGCCTTCGCCGTGGCCTCCGGGTCCTTGAGGTAGCCCTTCATCACCACGTTGCCGCGGAACATCACCTCGCCCATGGTCTGGCCGTCCGCCGCCACGGGCGTCATCGTCGCGGGGTCGAGCACGTCGAGCCCTTCGAGCGGGATGTAGCGCACGCCCTGCCGCGCCATCAGCCGCGCCTGGTCCGCCGCCGGCAGCGCGTCCCAGTCGCGGTGCCACTCGTTGGTGACGGCGGGGCCGTACACCTCGGTCAGGCCGTAGACGTGCAGGATGTTGAAGCCGGCATGGCGCATGGCGGCCAGCACCGCCTCGGGCGGCGGGGCGCCGGCGACGACGAAGGTGACCGGGCCGCCCCTCTCCCCGATGGGCAGGTGCCGCTGCTCCTTCTCGGGTGTGGAGAGCAGCGTGCTCATCACGATGGGGGCGCCGCACATATGGGTGATGTGCTCGCCGGCGATGAGCGACCACATGGCCGGGCCGCGCACGGCACGCAGGCAGACATGCGTGCCCGCCATGGCGGTGATGGTCCAGGGGAAGCACCAGCCGTTGCAGTGGAACATCGGCAGCGTCCAGAGGTAGTTCGGATGCCGCCCCATCCCCGCCGACATCACGTTGCCGGTCGCCAGCAGATAGGCGCCGCGGTGGTGGTAGACGACGCCCTTGGGCTTCCCCGTGGTGCCGCTGGTGTAGTTGAGGGTGATCGCGTCCCACTCGTCCTCCGGCAGGGGCCAGGCGAAGGACGCGTCGCCCTCGTGCAGGAAATCCTCGTAGTCCTGCGCGCCCATCGTCTCGTGGCTGGGGGCCTCGCGGTCGTTCACCTCGATCACGGCGGGCGGGTTCCGGCACTGGGCGAGGGCCACGCGCAGCAGCGGGATGTGTTCGCGGTCGGCGATCAGCAGCTTCGCCTCCCCGTGATCGAGGATGTAGGCGATGGTCGCGGCGTCGAGGCGCGTGTTGATCGTGTTCAGCACGCAGCCCGCCATGGGCACGCCGAAATGGCATTCCAGCATCTCGGGGATGTTCGGCAGCAGCGCCGCCACCGTGTCGCCCCGCCCGAGCCCGAGCTTGGTCAGCGCGTGCGCGAGCCGCACGCAGCGGTCGCGCAGCTCCCGGTAGGAATAGCGGATGGCGCCGTAGGCGACGGCCGGATGGTCCGGGAACACCTGGGCCGAGCGCTCCAGGAACAGCAGCGGCGTCAGCGGCTGGTGGTTGGCGGGAAGGCGGGGGAGGGTGTCTTCCATCAGCGGTCCTGCCAGACGGGCCTTGTCTTGTTGCGAAAGGCGCCGATACCCGCGGCGGCGTCGGCGCTCATCAGGTTCTCGACCATCACCGCGCTCGCGCGGTCATAGGCCTCGTGCAGCGTGGCGGCCGCGCACTGGTCGCGGAAGCCCCGCTTGCCGAGGCGGATCGCCACCGCCGAGCGAGACGCCACCTGATCGGCCAGCGCGAGGGCGCCGACCCTGGCATCCTCGGCCATGCGGTTGATCAGTCCCATGGCCAGCGCCTCGGCCGCGGGGACCATCCGGCCGGTCAGCAGCATGTCCATCGCCTGCTTGGGCGCGACGTTGCGCGCCAGCGCCACGGCCGGCGTCGAGCAGAACAGGCCGATGTCCACGCCGGGCGTGCAGAACTTCGCCTCCGGCGCCGCGACCGTCAGGTCGCAGGAGGCGACGAGCTGGCAGCCGGCGGCGGTGGCGATGCCCTGCACGGCCGCGATGACGGGCACCGGGTGTTCGGCGATGCCGCGCATCACCTCGCTGCACAGGGCCATGGTGCGGGCGAAGAAGGCGCGGCCGCCATCGGCGTCGCTCCGGGCCGCCGTCAGCTCGCCGAGGTCATGCCCGGCGCAGAAGGCGGGACCCTCGGCCGCGACGACGACGCAGCGCGCCCCCTCGGCGGCGCGCAGCGCGTCCCGCAGGGCTTCGAGCAGCGCGAGCGACAGGGCGTTGCGGCTCGCCGGGCGGTTCAGCGTCAGCAGGGCGACGCCGTTCGGCAGCCGCTCCTCCAGCAGGACGGGCGCGTTCGGCGCGGCGCCGGCCGTCGCGGCGGCGTTCATCGCCCGAGGGCCTCGCGCACCTCGTCGAGGATCGCGGGGTCGTCGATGGTGGCGGGCACCGGCGCCTCCTGCCCGTCGGCGATCTTGCGCAGCGTGGCGCGCAGGATCTTGCCCGAGCGCGTCTTGGGCAGCCGCGCGACGATGCGGGCCTCGCGGAAGGCGGCGACGGGGCCGATGCGTTCGCGCACCAGCGCCGCCAGCTCCTTCGCCACGTCGGCTTCCTGGCGGTTCGCCCCCGCCTTCAGCACGACGAGCGCGAGGGGGATCTGGCCCTTCAGCGAATCCTGCGCGCCGACCACCGCGCATTCGGCGACGTCGGGGTGCGACGCCACGACCTCCTCCATGGCGCCGGTCGAGAGGCGGTGGCCCGCGACGTTGATGATATCGTCGGTGCGGCCCATCACCCAGACATAGCCGTCCTCGTCCACCATCCCGGCGTCGGAGGTGTCGTAGAAGCCCGGGAAGGTCGAGATGTAGGCCTCGCGGAAGCGCGCCTCGGCATTCCACAGCGTCGGCAGGCAGGAGGGGGGCAGGGGCAGCCGCACCGCGAGCGAGCCCACCGTGCCGCGCGGCAGCTCGCGCCCCGCCTCGTCCAGCGCCACGACGTCGTAGCCGGGCGAAGGCTTGCCGCCGGAACCCGGGCGGGGCTCGAACAGGCCGAGGCCGCGGAAGCCCGCGGTGATGGCCCAGCCGGTCTCGGTCTGCCACCAATGGTCCACCACCGGCTTGCCGAGCTGCTCGCCCACCCAGATGGCGGTCGGCGGGTCGCAGCGCTCGCCGGCGAGGAACAGCGCCTCGAGCTTCGAGAGGTCGTGCCGGCGCATATGCGCGCCCTCCGGGTCCTCCTTGCGGATGGCGCGGATGGCGGTCGGCGCGGTGAACAGCACCTTCACCCCGTGCTCGGCGCAGACGCGCCAGAAGGTGCCGGCATCGGGCGTACCGACGGGCTTCCCCTCGAACAGGACGGTGGTGCAGCCCGCGAGCAGCGGCGCGTAGACGATGTAGGAATGGCCGACGACCCAGCCGACGTCCGACGCTGCCCAGTAAACATCGCCCGCTTCGACGCCGTAGATCATCCGCATGGAGTGGTGCAGCGCGACGGCGTGGCCGCCATTGTCGCGCACGATGCCCTTGGGCTTCCCGGTCGTGCCCGACGTGTAGAGGATATAGAGCGGGTCGGTCGCCGCCACGTCCACGCAAGGGTGCGGCGCGCCGGCGGCCTCTTCCGCGGCGTAGTCGAAATCCCGCCCCGCGGTCATGTCGCACCGCAGCTGGTCGCGCTGCAGCACCAGGCAGAAATCCGGCTTGTGCGGCGAGAGGCCGATGGCGGCGTCGAGCAGCGGCTTGTAGGCGACGATCCGCCCGGGTTCGAGCCCGCAGGAGGCGGCGATGACCGCCTTGGGCGTCGCGTCGGCGATGCGCGCCGCGAGCTCCGCCGCGGCGAAGCCGCCGAAGACGACGGAGTGGATGGCGCCGAGCCGGGCGCAGGCCAGCATGGCGATGGCGGCCTCGGGCACCATCGGCATGTAAACGACGACGCGGTCGCCCTTCGCGACACCGCGCGCGGCCAGAGCCCCCGCGAGCTTCGCCACGCGGTCGCGCAGCTCGGCATAGGTCAGCGTCGCGACCGTGCCGGTCATCGGGCTGTCGCAGATCAGCGCGGTCTGTTCCCCGCGGCCGGCCGCGACGTGGCGGTCGAGCGCGTTGTGGCAGGTGTTGAGCACCCCGTCGGGGAACCAGCGGCCATAGGCGCCCAGGCCGGCATCGAAGGCGCGGCTCGGCGGCCGGGACCAGTCGAGGCCGCGCGCCGCCTGCATCCACCACCCCTCGGGGTCGGCACGCCAGCGCGCCATTTCGGCGTCGTAGCCAGTGAGGCCGCTCTGATGGCCGTCCATGGTCGCCTCCTCGTTCTTGGCGGCGATGGTGCCGCGCCGGCCCCGCCGCGTCCAGCTTCGCGGCCTGCTGGACGGCGGCCCTGCCGCGGCGCACAAATCCCGGATGCGCGCCCGCATCCAGCTCCGCGCGAGCTTCGCCGCCCTGCCCGGGAATCTCCGCGGCGCCCTCTGGATGTCGGCGAGCGCCATGCTCTTCGCCGTGGAGGCGCTGTTCATCCGGTGGATGACGGAGCGCGGCATCCCGACCGCGGTGCAGGTGCTGTTCCGGGCGGCGGGGCAGCTCGTCTGGATGGCGCCGCTCGTCGCCGCGACCGGTCTGGCCGTCTTCCGGACGCAGCGCGCGCCGCTCCATCTGCTGCGGGGCCTGTCCTCGGTCTCGACCTGGGGGCTCTACTACCTCTCCTTCGCCTTCCTCGACCTGGCGACGGCGACCGTGCTCTCCTTCACCAACGTCATGTTCACGACGATCCTGGCCCGGCCCCTGCTGGGCGAGCGCGTGGACGCGGCGCGCTGGGCGGGCACCATCGCGGGCCTCGTCGGCGTCGCGATCATGCTGCGCCCGGGCTCCGACATCTCCTGGGTGGGCGCCCTCATCGCGCTCGCGGCCGCGCTCACCTGGTGCGGCATCACGCTGACCTCGCGGATGCTGACCCGCACGGAGCGCACCGAGACGGTGGTGGCCTGGGTCGGCCTCGTCACCACGGCGGCCGCCTTCCCCTTCGCCGTCGCCACCTGGCAGCCGCTCGGCGCGGCCGACCTCGCCATCCTCGTCGGCTTCGCGCTGTTCACGCCGGGCATCATCTGGCTGCTGACCGAGGCGCTGCGCGCGGGGGAGGCCTCGGCGGTCGCCCCCTTCCAGTATCTGCGCCTCGTCGTCATCGCGGCCTTCGGCTGGGTGCTCTGGGGCGAGGTTCCGGACGGCTGGACCTGGCTCGGCGCCGTGGTGATCCTCGGCGGCGCCGTGGTCATCACGGTCGCGGAGACGCGCCGGCCCCGGGTGACGCCTTGATCCTCGTCCTCCAGGCGGCGCCGCTCCTGCTGCTGCTCGGGCTGCTGGCCTCGGGCCGGGCGAGCCCCATCGCGGCCTGCGGCGCGGCGCTCGCGGCCGCCATCCCGGCCATCCTCGTCAGCCGCGACGGCGCGCTGCTGCCCTTCCTGGCGGAGGAGACGCTGCGCGCCGCCTGGCTCGCGGCCCAGCCCATGGCCGTGGTCGCGGGCGGGCTACTGTTCCACGCGGCGGTGGATCGCGGCGACGCTTCGGCCCCGCGCGAAGCGACGGCGGCGCGGATCTTCGCCGTCTCGCTGCCCATGGGGGTGTTCCTCGAGAGCGTGACGGGCTTCGCCGTGGGCGCCGTCTTCGCCCTCGCCGCGCTGCGCGGCATGGCGGTGGCCGGGCCGGTCGCCGTGGCGCTCGCCCTGCAATCCCTCGTCATGGTGCCCTGGGGCGGGCTCGGGCCGGGCACGTCGCTCGGCGCCGCGCTGGCCGGCATCCCCGCGCACGACGCCGCCGCCATCGCCGCCTGGCCGAACGCGCTGTGGCTGGTGCTGCTGCTGCCGCTGCTGTGGTGGCTGCAGCGCCGCGCCGGCGTCGCGGTGCCCCCGCGGGAGATGCTGGCCCAGACGGGGCTGACCCTGCTGATGGCGGCGCTGCTCGTCGCGCTGCACCGTGTCCTGCCCTTCGAGGTGGTGGGGATCGTCGCCGCCGGCCTCGTCGCGGTGCCGGCGCTGTGGCGCGCCGATCCGCCGCGCGATCCGCGCGCGGCGCTCGCCGCCGCCGCGCCCTATCTCCTCCTCACTGCGGCGCTGCTCGCGTCCCGCGCGGTCCCCCATCCGCCGGCCCTTCGTCCCTTCGCCGACCTGCCGGCCTTCCCGCTCACCCATGTCGCCGTCGTGCTGTGGGTGGTGGCGCTCGGTTGGCTCACGCTGCGGCCGGGCGGCGTGGCGCGGCTGCGGGGGGCGATGGCGCGCGCGCGCAGGCCGGCCGCGACGCTGCTGCTCTACGTCGTGCTCGGGCGCTGGCTCGCGGCGGGCGGCGTCGCGGCGGCGCTCGCGGCCGCGCTGGTGGCGGGGAAGGGGGATCTGGCCCCCTATGGGATCGCGCCCATGGGCTTCCTCGCGGGCTTCGTCACCGGCAGCGGCGTCGGCGCCAATGCGGCGCTGATGGGCGTGCAGCAGGCGCTCGGCACGGCGACCGGCCTGCCGCCGCTGCTCGCCCCCGCGCTGCACAACTTCGCGGGGGCCGCCGGCGCGGGGATGAGCGTCGGTGTGACCGCGATGATCTGCGCGGTGCTGGCGGACGGCACGAAACCGGTGCAGGTGTGGCGCCTGCTGCTCCCCTCCATGGCGCTGGTGCTGCTCTGCGGCACGCTCGCGCTGATCGTGATGCGATGACCGACGCCGCCCCGACGCCCCCCGACTGGTCCAAGGCCGAGCGCGCGCTGAAGCGCGACCCGGTGCTCAAGACGGTGCTGAAGCAGATCGGCCCCTGCACGCTGACGCCGCTCCCGGAGCGCGAGCCCTACGAGGCGCTGGTCCGCGCCATCGCGCACCAGCAGGTCCACGGCAACGCGGCGGCGGCCATGCTGCGCCGGCTGCTCGCGCTGCATGAGGGGGAGGGCGCCTTCCCGCCGCCGCGCTTCATCCTGGCGCTGCCCGTCGAGGCGCTGCGCGGCTGCGGCTTCTCCCAGGCCAAGACCATCGCCATCCGCGACATCGCCGAGAAGGCCGTGGGCGGCCTCGTGCCGACGCGGGAGGAAGCGGCGCGCCTCGACGACGAGGCGCTGATCGAGCGGCTGGTCGCGATCCGCGGCGTCGGGCGCTGGACGGTCGAGATGCTGCTGATCTTCACGCTCGGCCGGCCGGACGTGCTGCCGGTGGATGATTTCGGCGTGCGCGAGGGCTGGCGCGTCGCGACGGGCGCCGATGCGCAGCTCAAGCCGAAGGAGCTGGCGGCGCTGGGCGCCGCCTGGGCGCCCTGGCGCAGCATCGCCGCCTGGTATCTCTGGCGCGCGGCGGACGCGGCGAAGAAGAGCCGCCTGTCCGCCGCCGTCTGAGACGCTTCGCCGGGCGGCCCTCGCGGCCCGTCAGCCGAAGGCCGCCGCCAGCTCGTCCAGCACCTTCTGCTCCTCGGCCGAGATGCGCCGTCCGAGGCCGAGGAAGCCGCCGGTCGCATCGGCGACGGCGCGGGCCTGGGCGAGCACGTCCCCGGCCAGCCGTTGCCGCGCGGCGCCGTCGAGCGGCTGCACCAGGGCGTGCACGTAGGCCTTCCAGGCCTCGCGCATCGCCGGGGACGGCGCCTGCTTCAGCCACCCGTCGAGCAGCTGGCCGGCCGGGCTCGCATGGGTGATGCCGGCCTTGGCCGCGGCCGCGAGGATCGTTCCGTGCTCGGCCTCGCTCATCTGCCCGTCGGCCCAGGCGACCAGCACCAGCGGGGCGAGGGTGAGCGCCGCCGCCGTGCCGGCGTTCAGGCCGAGCGCCTCCATCCGGGAGAGCGTCGCCTCGTCGGTGATGCCGGAGGCCTCGGACAGGGCGCGGCGGCGGTTGGTGGCCGCGTCGCCCTCCTGCAGGCGGCGGCGCAGCATTTCGTTCTGCTGGGCGAAGAAGGCCTCCTCCAGCGCGTTGCGGCGGTCATCGAGGATGCGGTCGGACATGGCGTGGGCTTTCCCCTCGGCTTCGCTATGGCCGCGCCAGCCTGCAACGGCCTGTCCCGCCGCGCCAGCGCTGCCGTGTGACGTCGGCTCAGCCGCCCAGCACCTCGCCCAGCACGCGGACGATATCCTGCTGGAAGAAGGGCTTGGGCAGGCGGGGCAGCCCCGGCTCCTCCCCGTTCGGCAGCTCGGCGTAGCCGGTGGCGAGGATGACGGGCAGGTCCGGCCGCGCCGTCTTCGCCCGCCGCGCCAGCTCCGTCCCCGTCATCCCGGGCATCGCGTGGTCGGTGATCATCACCTCGATGTCCGGACGGGCGGCCAGCACCTCCAGCGCCTGCCGGCCGGAGGACGCGTCGAGGACCACGTGGCCCAGGTCCTCCAGCATGGCGACGGTTCCCATGCTGACGAGCACGTCGTCGTCCACGACGAGCACGACGCGCGCCCGGTCACTGGCGGGCGCGTTGGAGGGGCTGGTGTCGATCGGGGGTTGGGTCATTTCCGCCTCGGCCATGGGAAGCCACAATGTCACCGCCGTCCCCTCTTGGGGACGGCTCTGCAGGGTCAGGGCGCCGCCGGACTGGAGGGCGAGCCCGTGCACCATGGATAGCCCGAGGCCCGTTCCCTTGCCGACGCCCTTGGTCGTGAAGAAGGGTTCGAGGGCCCGCCGGGCCGTCTCCTCGTCCATGCCGATGCCCGTGTCGGCCACGGTCAGGCGCAGGAACCGGCCGGGCCGCAGCTCGCGCGGGCCGTCCGGGGGATGCGTCGCCGCCGTCGCGAAGAAGGCGAGGGTGCCGCCCTGGGGCATGGCGTCGCGCGCGTTCACCGTCAGGTTCAGCAGCGCGAGTTCGAGCTGGTTGGTGTCCACCCGCGCGGGCGGCAGGCTGTCCGGGACGTCGATGAGCAGGTCGATCCCGGGGCCGAGCGAGCGGCGGATCAGCTCCTCCATGCCCTGGAGTAGCGCGCCGACCTGCACCGGCGCGGCATGCAGCTCCTGCTTGCGGGCGAAGGCGAGGAGGCGGCTGGTCAGGGCGGCGCCGCGCTCGGCGCCCTGGATCGCGGCGCTGACGAAGCGCCCGAGGCGCGGGTCGTCGCCCACGCGCTTCCGCAGCAGGTCGAGATTGGCCAGGATGGCCGCGAGCAGGTTGTTGAAGTCGTGCGCGACGCCGCCGGTCAGCTGGCCGATCGTCTCGAGCTTCTGCACCTGGTTGAGCTCGTGCTGGGCGCGGCGGAGCGCCGCCGCGGCCTCCCGCTGCTCGGTGATGTCGCGCCCGACGGCGTAGAGCAGGTCCCCATCCTTCACCGCCGACCAGGAGATCCAGCGGGCGGAGCCGTCGGCGTGCAGGAAGCGCAGCTCGAGATCGCGGACCAGCCCGCCCGCGACGAGGGTGGCGTGCTCGGCCACGGCGCGCTCGCGGTCGTCGGGGTGGATGAGGTCCGTGTGGAGGCGCCCGGCCACCTCCTCGGGCGCGCGGCCGAGCACGCGCAGCCAGGCCGGATTCGCGCTGCGGAAGACGCCGTCCGTCCCCGAGACGACGAACAGGTCCTGGCTGATGCGCCACATGCTGTTGCGCTCGGCGGTCGCGGCGGCGACGCGCGCCTCCAGCGCGTCGCGGCTCTGCTCCGTCGCCGTCCGCGCGGCCGTGACGTCCTCGACGGTGCCGACCAGCCGCAGCGCCCGACCGTCGGCGAAGGTGGTCCGGCCGATCGCGCGGATGCGCCGCGTCAGGCCGTCCCGCGCGCTGGTCACGCGGTACTCGGCCTCGTAGCGCCCGTCTCCGGCCGGATCGAGCGCCCGGTGGAACGCGGCCCGCACGCGGGGCAGGTCGTCCGGGTGGCAGCCGGCGGCGAAGACGTCGCGCGTGATGCGGACCTCCGGCCCGATGCCCCACAGCTCGCGCAGCCGCGCATCCCACTCGAAGCTGTCGGTGGTCGCGTCGTAGACGTGGATGCCGAGGCCGGCGGCCTCCTGCGCCAGGCGCAGCCGCTCCTCGCTGGCACGGAGCGCGGCCTCGGAGCGGCGGACCGCCGTCAGGTCGACCGCGGCGCAGAGCAGGCGGCCCGGGTCGTGCCCCACCGGCACCGAGGCGAGCAGGACGGGGACGCGGCCGCCGTCGAGGCGGGGGAGTTCGATTTCGGCCCGCGGCCCGGCGGCGACGCCAGCCGCCCGGCTGGCCGGCATCGGGGCGGGGCAGCAGAGCCGCGCGTCGGCGACGTCCGTCCCGGTTGCGCCCAGCATGCTGAGCAGGGCCTCGTTGGCGAAGACGACGCGGCCGTCCACGCATTCGGCGACGCCGAGGAGGCCGGTCTGCGCGATCGCCGCGAAGCGGCGCTCGCTGTCGCGCAGCGCCTCGCGGTCGCGCCGCACGGCGGTGACCTCCTGCGCCAGCACCAGGACCCCGCCCGGGCCCGATTCCCCGGGGATGGGGGAGCAGCCGTAGCTCCACCAGCGCTCGCGGCGCTCCGCGCCGTCCGGGATGCACAGCTCCTCGTGCCAGACGGAGCCGCCGCGCATCGCCTCGGCGAGGGGCTCGCCGATCCGGTCCCAGGCCTCGGCCCAGGTCTCGCTCGCCGGCCGTCCCAGGCAGCCGGGGTGGCGATCCGGCCCGAGGAAGGTCCGGTAGCCGTCGTTGTAGAGGCCGATCAGCCCGGGGCCCCAGTAGATCGCGGCCGGCTGGCGCATCGCGAGCATCATGTGCACCGCGCCGCGCAGCGCGGGGGACCATCGCTCGCGCGCGCCGAGCGGCGTTCCCGCCCAGTCGAAGGCCGCGACCCGCTCCGCCATTTCCGGCACGGCAGACGCGGCTGCCATCCCGCCTGCCCTCACAGCCAGCCGAGGGCGCGAAGCCGCGCGCCCTCGCCCGCTTCGAAGCGGGCGCCGATGTCGGCGCGCCAGCGCAGCTCCGGCACCACGACGTTCCGGGCGCGGGCGGCGGCGGCGTCGCGGGCGGCGGCGACGCTCGGGCCGGTGCCGGTGACGATCGAGACGTGGCCGGAGCGCCGCCGCGCCAGCAGCTGTCCCGCCTCCATCCGCACGTCCACGTGGTGCAGGTGCGCGGCCTCCGGCTCGGCGAGGAAGAAGACGGGCGGGTCGGCCTCCGGCGGCGCATCGTCGATGGCGGCCGGGAAGGGCGGGATGGTGAGCACGATGGCCACCGACCAGCCGGCGTCCGTCGGGAAGCGCGCGGCGCCGCCCTCGGCCATGCGCCGGAACAGGTCGCCCCAGCCGGCGGGCTGGAGCGCGGCGAGGACGGCGAAGCCCGGATTGCCGAAGCGGCAGGTGAATTCGAGCGGGCGGGGCCCCGCCTCATCCACGATGAGGTTGAGGTTGACGTATCCCACGTGGCCGGCCGCGGCGAAGCGCGCCTCGAGCCGGCCGAGGGTCGCCTCGAACAGCGCCTCCCCCCCCCTCATAGCTCGCGAGCGTGCCCATCTCGCCCGTCATCTCCCCGAGTTCACCGGGGAAGAACCGCTTGTGCTCGAAGTCGATGCAGGCGGGGCGAAGAAACCGGCGCCCGTCGAAATAGGCGCCGACGCCCACCTCGATGCCGTCGAGATGCTCCATCAGCAGCACGCGGCCCTCGGGCGGCCCGCGGCGGAGCATGAACAGCACGTCCTCCCCCCGCGGGTGGGCGCCCACGAAGGTCGAGCGGTTCACGTCGTCGTGCTTGAGGACGAAGCGCCCCGGATGGGCGCGCAGCCAGCGATGGGCGGCGGCGGGCGTGGCGAAGGAATGCGCCTCGGCGACGGGGAGCCCGGCCTCGGCGAGCACCGCCTGGCCGAAGGCGCGGTCGAGTTCGAGCCGGGCGCCGAAGCGGGAGGTGCCGATGACGCGGATGCCCTCGGACCGCAGATCCTCCTGCAGGGCGGCGTTCTCCACGCGCTCGAACACCATGATCCCGTCGGGGCCGAGCCAGTCGAGCTCGGCGCGCCAGTCGGGGACGGTCTCGATCAGGCCGCCGAAGGCGCGCTCGGGCAGGGGGTCCTCCGCGAACACGCGCACCTCGTGGCCCTCCCGCATGAGCGTGAGCCAGATATCCCCCAGATAGGCCCGCGGCCCGTGCGCGAGGATGCGCAATCCCTCTGCTCCTTCCCGGCGGAGGGTGAACGCTTCGGTCAGGCTCTGGGTTGCGGGGCGAAGAGCTTCAGAAGCGGCGGCAGGACCAGCATCACGCAGGCCAGCGAGTAGACGAGGCTGACCGAGAGGACGACGCCCATGGAGGCCGTGCCCGGATGGGGCGAGATGGCGAGCGCCCCGAAGGCGGCGGCGTTGGTGACGGCCGACCAGATCACGGCGCGGTTGAGCGGGGAGGCGAGAAGGTCCCGCCGGCCCTGCTGCCAGGCGGCGACGTAGTAGATGTCGTAGGCGACGCCCATGCCGAAGAGCAACGGCAGGGCGATGATGTTGGCCAGGTTCAGGTCCGGCCCGAACAGCGCGCAATGGGCGAGTGTCATCAGCCCCGCGAGCGCGAGCGGCGCCAGGGCCAGCAGCGAGAGGCGCAGCGAGCGGAGGCTCCACCACAGCAGGGCGAGCACCAGGACCAGCGCGATGACCCCGCTCTCCACGAAGGCGCGCTGGATCGTGGCCGACGACTCCATGGCGGAGGTGGCGAGGCCGGTCGCGTCGGGCGCGATCGCCTGCACCGCCCGGCCGAAGCGGCGGAGCATGTCGGTGTCGTCGCCCGCGGCGCGGGGCACGACTTCGACCCGCGCGCGCCCGTCGGGCGCGATCCAGTCGGCGCGGAGGTCCGCGGGGAGGGTTTCGGCCGTGACCTCCCGGGCGGTGAGAAGGGCGCGGACGCGGCGCAGCGTGTCCTGAAGCCCGGGCAGGAGCGCGCGCGCCAGCGCCTCGCGATGGGCGGAGGGGCCGGCGGCGAGGGCGGCGAAGGCCGCGCCCAGCCGCCGCGCATCGGCGAAGCCCGGCCCGTCGCAGCGCAGCGCCGCCAGTTCGCGCCCGGCGCGGGCGAGGGCGGCGGCGACCTCGGCATCGGTGGGGGCGGCGCGGGGTTCGGGCGCGGGGCCGAGCAGCATGGCCGCGTCCTCGATCAGTTCGAGCTTCGCGGCCTGCCCCTCCGGCACGAAGGAGGCGAGGGAGGTGGCGCGGCCGACCTCCGGCAGGGCGGCGAGGCGCCGGGCCAGCGCCTCGGCGGCCGGCAGGTCCCGCGCCAGCACGTCGAGGGTGTTGGGGTTGGTCTCCGGGTCGCGCGACAGGTCGCGCCAGGTGGCGACGGATTCGGCCTGCGGGTCGCGCAGGTTCACCGGGTTGGTGTCGAAGCGGAGCCAGCCCAGGGAGGCGGCGCAGCCGAGCGCGAGCAGCAGCGCGAGCAGCGCGACCATCCCGGCCCGCCGCGAGAGGAAGGCGTCGAGCGGCCGGAGGGCCGGGTAGCCGACCTCGTGCCCCTCGGCGGTCGGACGCGCGACGACCATCAGCGCCGGCAGCAGCGTCATGGCGAGGAACCAGCCGATGACCATGCCCGCGCCCGAGACGAGACCGAGTTCGGCGACGCCGCGGTAGTCGGTCGGAAGGAAGGCGAGGAAGCTGCCGGCGCAGGCGAGCGCCGCGAGTGTCATCCCCGGCCCGGCGACGCGGGCGGCGGCGGCCAGCGCCGGCCGGGG
>JAIEOO010000106.1 GCA_019750475.1 Acetobacteraceae bacterium
CCGGCGCCGCGCGCCGGCGCCGGGCGCCACGCGGCGCCCACGCCGCCGCGCAGCGGTTCCGCGGGTGAGGTTCAGGCGAGCGTCGTCAGGTCCTGGAACCAGTGCTGCGCCTGGGTGTAGCCGCGCACGTTGCGGCCGAGGGCGCGCGGGTTGGTGTCGTGCACGACGAAGACCCACAGCGCCTCGTTCACCACCTTCTCGTGCACGCGGCGCATGATCGCGTCCTGCTCCGCCGCGTCGAAGCTGTTCATGGCGGCGTCGAGCATCCGGTCCATCTCGGCGTCGCGGTAGTGGCCGTAATTCACGCCGACCGGATTGATCTGCCCCGAGTGGAAGAAGCGGATGAAGGCGTAGAGCGGATCGGACGTCAGGTAGGCGACGTTGTTCGCCGTGATGTTGCCCTGGCGGCTGATCGCGCCGGCCGCGCCCTCGCGCCAGGCGGTGTAGAGCACCTCCAGCTCGACGACCTGGAACTCCACCTGGATGCCCACCTCGCGCCAGGCGGACTGGATGTACTCGTTCATCGGCATCGAGAGCATCTGGCCCGAGCCGCCCGAGGGCACGATGAAGCGCGTGCGCAGCGGGTTGCGCGGGCTGAAGCCGGCATCCGCCAGCAGGCGCCGCGCCGCCGCCGGGTCGTGCCGGATCTGAAACTCCGGCCGGCCGAACCAGGGGGAGGAGGGGTCCACCACGCCGACGGCCGGCTTGCCGAGGCCGCCCAGCAGCGCCACCACCTCGTCGCGGTTGATGGCGAGGTTCGCCGCCTGCCGCAGCCGGAGGTCGCGCCAGGGCGAGCCCTCCAGCAGGCTCAGATGGTAGTTCCAGACATGCGGCGTGACGTTCTGCATGATCTGGGCGCCCGCCTGCCGCAGCCGCGGCACGAGGTCGGGCGCCGGCGCCTCGACGAGGTCGAGCTGGCCGGCGATGAGCGCGTTGGTCCGCGTCGTCGTCTCGGGCGCCACCACCAGCACGATGCGGTCCACCTTCGGCAGGCGCGCCGGGTTCCAGTAGGCCGGGTTGCGCACCAGCTCCGCGCGCTCGCGCGGGACGAGGCGCGCGAGGCGGAAGGGCCCGGTGCCCGAGGGCTCAACGGCGAAGCGGTCCCAGCTCCGGCCCAGGCGCTCATACTGCGCCGGCGAGGAGATCAGGAACCACAGCATCTGATAGGGGAAGAAGCTGTCCACCGCGCGGGTGGTCACCTCCACCGTCATGTCGTCCAGCTTGCGGTAGGCGGCGACGGAGGGCAGGCGCGGCCGGACCTGCGCGGCCTGGCGCTGGTCGAAATGCGGCGCCTGGTTGTTCAGCACCTTGTCGAAGTTCCAGATCACCGCGTCGGCGTCGAAGGCGCTGCCGTCGTGGAAGGTGACGCCCTGGCGCAGGCGGAACACCCACTTGCGGCGGTCGGCTGGGTCGGCCTCCCAGCTGGTGGCGAGGCCGGGGACGAGCTTCCCCGGGCGGTCGGCGACGTCCATCTCCCAGGCGACGAGCGGGTCGTAGAGGGTGTGGCCGGTGAACTGGTAGGCGCCGGCGCCGCGGTCCGGCTGGCCGGTCGTCTGCGGGATGTCGGCCATGGAGATGCCGTAGCGGAGCACCCGTTCCTGCTGGGCGGCGGCCGGCGTTCCTGCGCCCAGAATAGGCATCGCGGCCAGACCGGAGGCAGCGAGCAGGTCGCGGCGGGTGATGTTGATCGACATTCGGGCACTCCTGGCGATGATCCCGCCCGGTGCTTGCAAACGCGGTGCCGCGGCCTCGCCCAACCCGATGCCGCTCCCCCCGCGCCGCCGCTTCGGGCAGGGTGGCCCCATGTCGGTCGATTCGATCCTCGCCGCGTTCGACGCCTTCCGCGGGCCGCTGATCGCCCTCGCCGCCGGGCTGGCCTGGGCCGGGCTGATGGCCGCGCTGCGGCGCCCCGGCCTCGCCTCGCTCGGCCTGCCGGTGGCGCTGATCGCGGGGGCCATCGCGGTGATGGGGCCGGTGACCGCCTCGCCGCGCCAGCTGCCCGAGCGCGTGCCAGGCCTCGCCCTCGCGCTGCTGCTGCTCGCCCTGCCGCTCGTCCTCGCGCCGAAGCGCCCGGTGATGGCGGCCCTCGGCGCGGTGGCGGCGCTGTTCACGGGGTGGTGGGTGGCCGGCGCCCCGCTGCACGGCGCCGATGCGGTCCGGGCGGCCCCGGTCTTCGTCACCATGGCACTCCTCGCGGGGCTGCTCCTGCTCGAGGCGCGGGACCGCTGGCGCTGCCTGCTCGCGGCGGTCGCGCTCGCGGCGGCGCTGTGGGCCTCCGGCGTCGTGGGGCCCTGGCTCATGCTGGGGCTGGTCCTGGCGGCGGCCGCCGTGGCGCTGGCCGTGGGTCCGGGGCCGGCCGCCTGGCTCGCCTTCGCGCCGATGCTCGCCCTGCTGGCGGCCGGACCCGTGCTGGCGCGGGGCGCGCCCGCCGACTGGATGGCCCTCGCCACCCCGCTCTGCGCCCTGCTGATCGGCGGGCGGCTCGCCGCCGGGGCGAAGGGCGGGCGCGCCTGGGCCTGGCTCATCCCGAGTGCCGTGCTGCCGGTCGCGCTGACCTGGGGCCTGGCGCGCCTCGCGCCCTGACCGAGGTGTAACGCGGCGGCCGGTTGCGGCGGCCGCGTCCATGCCCACACAGGCGCCCATGCTTCCGGAACACCGCGCGCTCGTCTGGGTCTTCGGCCTCGGCGGCTTCGCCTCGACGCTCGCGACGCGGCTGACCGACCCGCTCGTCGCCGTGCTGGCGCAGGAATTCGACGCCGACCCCGCGCGCGTCGCGCTGCTCGGCACCGCCTTCGCCATCCCCTACGCGCTGGTGCAGCCCATCCTCGGCCCGATCGCCGACGCCATCGGCAAGCAGCGCGTGATCATCCTGGGCCTCGCCTTCCAGGGCCTCTTCATCGTCGCCTGCGCCTTCGCGCCGGCGCTCTGGGTGCTGCTGCTGCTGCGCGCGCTGACCGGGATCGCCGGGGGCGGGGTGTTTCCCGTCACGCTCGCCCTCTTCGGGGACCGCGTGCCGCTCGCCGCGCGGCAGGTGGCGATCAGCCGCTTCCTCGCCTTCGCCATCGCGGGCCAGATGGTGGGCGGCTTCACCGGCGGGTTGCTCGAGCCGCTGCTGGGCTGGCGGGGGATCATGGTGCTGTGCGGCAGCGTCTCGCTCGCGGCCGCCGTCATCGTCTGGCGCGCCCGCGCGCCCGAGCCGCCCCGGCGCCTCGACTTCGCGGAGGCGATCACCCGCTACCGCTTCCTGATGACGCACCGGCCGGCCCTGATCCTCTACGGCTCCGTCGCGGCGGAGGGCGTGCTGATCTTCGGCGCCTTTCCCTGGTTCGCCGTGCATCTGCGCGAGGCCGGCCTCGGCGGCACGCGGGAGGCCGGGCTGACCGTCGCGGCCTTCGGCTGCGGCGGCTTCCTCTACGCGGCGCTGGCGCCCGTGCTGGTGGCGCGGCTCGGGCCGCCGCGGATGATGCGCCTCGGCGGGGCGTTGGCGGCCTGCGGCCTGCTGGGCTTCGCCCTGGCCCCGGCGGCGCCCCTGTTCATCGCCTCCGGCCTCGCGCTCGGCTGCGGCTTCTTCATGCTGCACAACTCGTTGCAGACGCGCGTGACCGAGATCGCGCCCCAGGGGCGGGCCTCGGCGGTCGCGCTGCACGCGCTGCACTTCTTCGCGGGTCAGGCGGCCGGTCCGCCGGTCATGGCCCTGGGGCGCGAGGTCATCGGCCTGCCGGCGGCCCTGGCCCTCGCGGCGGGTGGCGTGGTGGCGCTGGGCTGGGTGCTGGGGAGGCGGCGCGACGCGCGAACGTGAGCGGAACCTGAGACGGCCGAAACCGTTTGGAAACAGGCGTTTGCTCCGATTCGCGCGAACGAATCGGTGACGCGGAACAAACGCCCCCGACCCACTATCGCTGGGGGTTCCTGCGCGACTCGGCCACAAGGGCGTTCGATGTTCGTCCTTGCTTGTGCAGACGCCCCGCCTGCGTCAAGCGTCTTCCATTCACCCCATCCCGCTGGAGATTTGACCGATGGCGCAGGCCCATGCCGGACCGATGCCCTGGTGGGCCTGGCTGTTCCCCATCCTCGGGGTCGCCGCCCTCGCCGTCGGCAAGGGCCTGCCGGCGCCCGTCACCCTCGCCTTGCTGATGGGCTGCGTCTTCGCCTCCGTCCGCCATGCCGAGACCGTCGCCACGCGCCTCGGGGAGCCGCTCGGCACCCTCGTCCTCGCGCTCGCGGTCACGGTGCTGGAGGCAGGGATGATCGTCTCCATGATGATGGGCGGCAGCGGGCCGACCGTGGCGCGCGATGCCATTTTCGCGGCGCTGATGATCGCGCTGAACGGCATCATCGGCCTGTCGCTCGTGCTCGGGGGCGCGCGCCATTTCGCGCAGAGCTTCCGTGCGCCCGCCGCCAACGCCTTCCTCGCGGTGCTCGTGCCGCTCTCCGTCCTCACCCTCGTGCTGCCGACCTACACGGTGACGACGCCGGGGCCGCTGTTCGCCACGCCGCAGCTCGTCTTCGTCGCGGTGGTGGCGCTGCTGCTCTATGGCTGCTTCCTCTACGTGCAGCTGGTCCGCCATCGGGCGGATTTCCTGGCCGACCACGACATCGAGGCCGCGCCGGCCGACCGCCCGGCCAAGGGCTCCACGGCCGTGGCGGCCGTGCTGCTCGCCATCTCGCTCGCCGCGGTGATCCTGCTCGCGAAGATGCTCTCCCCGGCGCTGGAAGCCGGCGTGGCCGCGATCGGCGCGCCGGCGGCGATGGTGGGCGTCGCCATCGCCACCCTCGTGCTGCTGCCCGAAGGGATCACGGCGGTGAAGGCGGCGGCGCGGAACAACCTGCAGACGGCGCTGAACCTCGCCCTCGGGTCCATCGCCGCCTGCATCGGGCTCACCATCCCCGTCGTCGCGGTGGTGGCGCTGATCCTGGGCGAGCCGCTGCATCTCGGCCTCGAGCCCGCGATGACGGCGCTGCTGGCGACCACCTACCTGATGCTCGCCATCACGCTGAACACCGGCCGCACCACGGTGCTGGAAGGCATCGTCCACCTCTCCGTCTTCGCGGCCTTCCTGATGTTCACCTTCCTGCCCTGAGGCGGCCCGGGGTTCCGGATCGGGCCGCCCCGGCGGCGGGCACCCTCAGGCGAAGAGGGCGTTCACCTGGGCGGAGCTCATCGCGGCGAGCTGCGCGCTGGTGAAGCCGGCGACCTGCGTGTTGCTGAGCGCGGCGATATCCTGGGTTTCCATCGCTTCCACCTGCGCGGTGCCCAGGGCCGCGATCTGGGCGGTGCGCAGCCCGGCCATCTGGCCCGTGGTGAGGGCGACGATTCCCGCCGTGGTCACCGCGGCGATCTGCGCCGTCGTCAGCGCGTTGACCTGCGCCGTCGTCAGCGCCGTCACCTGGTTGGTGGCGAGGGCCGCGATCTGCGCCGTGGTCAGCGCCGCGACCTGTGCGGTGTTGAGCGCCGCGACCTGCCCCGTGGTCAGGGCCGACGCCTGATCCGTCGTCAGGGCCGCCGCCTGGGCCGTGGTCAGGGCGCGGATCTGCGCCGTGGTCAGCGCGGCGAGGTCAGCGGTTTCCACCGCCACGATCTGAGCGGTCGAGAGGGAGGCGATCTGCGCCGTCGTCAGCGCGGCCGCCTGGCCCGTGGTGAGGCCCGCGACCTCTCCCGTGTCGAGGCCGCGGAGCGCGCCGGGGGTCAGCTGGGCGATCTGCGCCGTGCCGAGGGCGGCGATCTGGTCCGTGGTGAAGGCGGCGAACTGGGCCGAGGACAGGGCGCCGAGCTGGGCCGAGCCGAGGCCCTGCACCTGCGCCGTGGTGAGGCTCTCGACCTGGGCGGTGGTGAGCGCCGCGGCCTGGGCGGAGGTGAGCGCGCGAAGCTGCGCCGTCGTCAGCGCGGCGAGGTCCGCCGTCTCGATGGCGGCGAGCTGCGCGGTGGACAGGCTGGCGACCTGCGCCGTGGTCAGCGCCGCCGCCTGGGCGGTGCTGAGCGCGGCGATGTCGGCCGTGTCGAGGCCGCGCAGCGCGGCCGTGGTGAAGGCGGCGAGCTGCGCCGTGCCGAGCGCGGCGAGCTGGTCGGTGGTGAGCGCGGCGACCTGGGCGGAGGCCAGCGCGCCGAGCTGCGCCGAGCCCAGTCCCTGCACCTGCGCCGTGGTCAGCGCGGCGATGTGGGCGGTGGTCAGGGCGGCGGCCTGCCCCGAGGACAGGGCGCGCAGCTGGCCGGTGGTCATGGCGGCGACCTGCGCCGTGGTCAGGGCGGCGATGGCGGCCGAGGCGAGGGCACCGGCCTGGGCGGTGGTGAGCGCCGCGACCTGGTCGGTGGTGAGCGCGGCGGCCTGGCCTGAGGTGAGCGCGCGGGCCTGGGCGGTGCCGAGGGCGGCGAGGTCGGCGGTCTCGAAGGCGGCGAGCTGGGCGGTGGAGAGGGCGGCGACCTGGGCGGTGGTGAGCGCCGCGGTCTGTGCGGTGGAGAGGGCGGCGATGTCGTCGGTGTCGAGGCCGCGCAGGCCGGCGGTGCTGATGGCGGCGATCTGGGCGGAGCCCATGGCGGCGAGCTGGGCGGAGGCGAGGGCGGCGATCTGGGCCGAGGTGAGCGCGCCGATCTGGGCCGATCCCATGGCGGCGAGGTCGGCGGTCTCGATGGCGGGGATCTGGTCGGTGGTGAGCGCCGCGGCCTGTGCGGAGGTGAGGGCGCGGATCTGGGCGGTGGAGAGGGCGGCGAGGTCGGCGGTCTCGAAGGCGGCGACCTGGGCGGTGGAGAGGGCGGCGATCTGGGCGGTGGTGAGCGCCGCGGCCTGGGCGGTGGAGAGGGCGGCGATGTCGGCAGTGTCGAGGCCGCGCAGGCCGGCGGTGGTGACGGCGGCGATCTGGGCGGAGCCCATGGCGGCGAGCTGGTCGGAGGTGAGGGCGGCGAGCTGGGCGGAGGCGAGCGCTGCGATCTGGGTGGAGCCGAGGCCCTGGAGCTGCGCGGTGGTGAGGGCGGCGACCTGTGCGGTGGTGAGCGCGGCGGCCTGTGTGGAGGCGAGGGCGCGGAGCTGGGTGGTGGTGAGGGCGGCGAGCTGGTCGGTGGTGAGGGCGGTGAGCTGCGCGGTGGTGAGCGCGCCCACCTGCGCCGTGCCCAGCGCGCCCAGCTGACCCGTCGTCAGCACGGCGACCTGCGCCGTGGTCATGGCCCGGATGTCCGCCGTGCCCAGCGCCGCGAGGGAGGTCGTCGTCAGCTGCTGGATCTGCGTCGTCGAGAGCAGGGGGATGAAGGACACGGCTGGCTCCTGTTTGGCTCGGGCGTCGCGCCACGATCCTCCCGCGGAGGGGCGGCGCGACCGCCGGGGACCTTTTGCCGCCCGGGGGACGCGCCCTTCTGCCAGCGTGAACTTGAAGAAGCCGTAAAGCGCGTGCGCGCTGCTCCTAACCGCGCGTTTACAACGGTCACCGCAATCTCCGCGCAGGATACGGAGACGACGAGCTTGTCCCGCGATGACGACCGCGCCTGGCTTTCCGCCCTGCTCAACCGGGAGGGCGGGCCCGGTGCGTTCCACCCCGACGAAGGCGCGCGTCTCGCAGGCGCGCTGTCCGGCATGCCCTTCGTCGAGCTGCTCGGCCTGCTGCCCCCATCGCCGGCGCCGGTCGCCGCGTATCAGGCCTGGCTCGCCGTCAACGGCCAGGCGGCCGACGCCTTCGCCGGCTGGTTCAACCTCGGCGCGGCGCTGCACGCGGCGGGGCAGGCGCAGGCCGCGGCGAACGCCTTCGCCACGGCGCTGGCGCTGCGGCCGGGGCTGCACGACGCCGCGCTCAATCTCGGCCTCGCGCTAGAAGCGGCCGGCGACGCGGACGGCGCCCTCGCCGCCTGGCGCCGCGCCCTGCCGCCCCCTGCCATGCGGCGCTCGCTGCACAACCACATCGGCCGCGTGCTGGAGCGGCGCGGCCTGCTCGCCGAGGCCGCCGCGGAGCTGGAACAGAGCCTGCTGCTCGATCCGATGCAGCCCGACGTCGTGCAGCACTGGATGCATCTGCGCCAGCGCATGTGCGAATGGCCCGTGGATGGGCGGGCGCTGCCTGGCCTGCCGGCGGAGACGCTGCGGCGCTGGTGCGGGCCGCTCGGCACCCTCGCGCTCACCGACTCCGTCGCCGCGCAGGTCGCCGCCAACGCCGAATGGCTGGAGCGCAAGGTCCCACCCGTGTCGGAGCGGCTGGCACCGGCGCGCGGCTATGGCGGAGCGCGGATCCGGCTCGGCTACCTCTCCTCCGATTTCTGCCGCCACGCCGTCAGCCACCTGATGGCGGAGGTGCTGGAACGCCATGACCGCGCGGCCTTCGAGGTGATCGGCTACTGCTCCAGCCCCGAGGATGGCAGCGAGATCCAGCGCCGCGTCCTCGCCGCGCTGGACCGCCACGTCCCCATCGGCGCGATGAGCGACGAGGCCGCGGCGCGCCGCATCCGCGCCGACGAGGTGGACATCCTCGTGGACCTCAACGGTCTGACGCGCGGCGCCCGGCCCGGCCTGCTGCGCTGGAAGCCCGCGCCCGTGCAGCTCACCTATCTCGGCTATATCGGGCCCGTCCCGCTGCCCGAACTGGACGGCATGCTGTGCGACGAGTGGTCCGTGCCGCCCGAGGCCGCGCCGCTTTACCGGCCGCCGCCGCTCGTCATCCAGGGCGGCTTCCAGGCGAATGACGGGCAGGATCTGGTGCTGCCCGCCGTCTCCCGCGCGGGCGAGGGGCTGCCGGAGGATGGCTTCGTCCTCTGCTGCTTCTCGCAGACCTACAAATTCACCCCGGAGATGTTCGCCGCCTGGTGCGACGTGGCGCACCGGATTCCGCGTTCGGTTCTCTGGCTGCTCGAGGACAATGAATGGGCGCGCCGCAACCTCCAGGCGGCCTGGGCGGCGGCCGGGCTCGACCTCGCGCGCCTCGTCTTCGCGCCGCGCGTCGAGCCGGCGCGCTACCGGGCGCGGATGGCCCTCGCCGACCTCTTCCTCGACACCCATCCCTGCAACGCCGGCGCCGTGGCGAGCGAGGCGCTGCGCATGGGCCTGCCCATCGTCACCCTGGCGGGCGAGGCCTTCGCCGCGCGCATGTGCGGCGGGCTGCTGCGGGCGATCGGCCTCGGCGACAACGTCGCCACCTCGCTGCCGGACTACGTGGCGCGCGCCGTCGCCATCGGCACCCGTCCGGCGCTGCGGGACGAGCTCCGCGCCCGCCTCGCCGGCGGGGCGTGGCGGCGCTCCCTCGGCGATGTCGCGGGCTTCACCCGGCGGCTCGAGGACGCTTATCGCCGCGCCCTCGCGGCCCTGGGCTCCAGCGAGATTCCGTAACACGGCGTTCCGCAACACGGCGTTCCGCTTCCGCAGCCTCCGGGAGGAGGATTCACCGCTCCGGCGAGTCCGCCGTCGCGGATCGTGCTCGCGCTCCCCGCATCGGCCGGCCTCACGGCTCGCGCAGGCTGTCCCGCAGCCCGCGCAGCAGCGGATCGAGGAAGTAGGAGAGGGCGCTGCGCTCGCCCACCTTCACCTCGGCGGCGACCGTCATGCCGGCCATCGGCGTCCCGCCGCGCAGCGCCTCCGTCGGGCCGAGCACGATCTGGGCCCGGTGCGCCGGGCCGCCCGGCGATGGGAAGCTCTCCCGGCTCACGGCGCGCAGCCGGCCGGGCAGCGCGCCGTGGCGCTGGTGGGGGAAGGCGTCCAGCTTCACCACGGCCGCCGCCCCGTCCCGCAGCCGCCCGATCTCGGCCGAGCGGAAGGTGATCTCGGCGATGAGCGGCGCGTCGGACGGGACGAGCGTGATGAGCGGCTCGGCCTCCCGCAGGATCGAGCCCGGGGAGCGCGACGCGATCTCCAGCACCACGCCGTCGCGCGGGGCGCGGAGCAGCGTCAGCGCGTCGAGGCGTTCGGCCTTGGCCAACGCCTCCTCCGTCCGCAGCAGATCGGCCCGGATGCGGGCGAGATCCTCGACGATCTGGCGCCGCCAGTCCTCCTCCGTCGCGCTGAGGGCCGCGGCGCGGGAGGCCAGGTGGTGGCGCAGCTCCTCGATGCGGGCGGCGTTGCGGGCGCGCTCCTGCTCGGCGCCGATGCGCGACGAGCGCGCGGCGAGATATTGCAGGCGGGAGTTGAGCTGGGTCTCGAGCAGCCGGGCCCTCAGCGTCTCCACCTCCCGCGCCATGGCGAGCTGTTCGGCCAGGATGCGGTCGCTCTCCTCCGCGGCGCGGAGCGCCGCCGCGATGGCCCGGATCTCACCCGCGACGGTGTCGCGCCGGGCGGCGAGCAGCGCGGCCCGGTGCTCGCGCAGCCGGGCCTGCAGCGTGGCGTCGGCGTCGGTGGGAGCGGGCATGGCGGCGCCGGCCAGCTCCGCCTCCAGCCGCTCGGCCTGGGCGGCCAGGCTGCGGCGCTGCGCCGCGAGCGCGTTGCGGTCCGCCTGGACGAAGCTCGGATCCAGCAGGGCGAGCACCTCTCCGGCGCGGACGGCATCGCCCGGCCGCACGCGCAGCTCCCGCAGCACCGCGCGCTCCATCGGCTGGAGCACGACCGGCGGCGCGTCGGGGACGAGGCGCCCGGTGCCGCTCACCACCATGTCCACCCGGCCGAGCGCCGCGGCGGCCAGCAGCGCGGCGAAGGCGCCGCCCACGAGCCAGGGCCACAGGCGCAGCGCGCGGGGCGCGGGCGCGGCCGTCAGCGCCTCGATCTCGTCGAGGAAGGGCAGGGCCTCGGCCGGCGGACGCGGCGGGCGGAGGGGCCGCGCGCGCGTCAGCGGAGGTGCTGGGTCTGCTGATGCCATAGCTGCCGGTAGGCCTCGCAGCGCTGGAGCAGGACGGCGTGCGGCGCGAAATCGGCGACGCGCCCCTCCTCCAGCACGAGGATGTTGTCCGCCCGCACGAGCGACGAGAGCCGGTGCGAGACGATGAGCAGGGTGCGCCCGCGCGCGATCTCCGTCAGGTTCTGCTGGATCACGGCCTCGCTTTCCGGATCGAGGGCGGAGGTCGCCTCGTCGAAGACGAGCAGGCGCGGCGCGGTCAGCAGGGCGCGGGCGATGGCGACGCGCTGGCGCTGACCGCCCGACAGGTTCGCCCCGCCTTCCTCCACCAGCGTCTCATAGGACAGCGGCAGGCGGCGGATGAACTCCTCCGCGCCGGCGAGGCGGGCGGCGGCCTGCACCTCTTCGAGCGGGGCGTCGGGCCGGGCGGCGGCGATGTTGTCCCGCAGGCTTCCGCGGAACAGCAGGTTCTCCTGCAGGACGACGCCCACGCCGCGCCGCAGATGCGGCAGGTCGATGTGGCGGATGTCGGTGCCATCCAGCAGGACGAGCCCCGATTGCGGCGCCTGGATGCCCTGGATCAGCCGCGTCAGCGTCGTCTTGCCCGACCCCGATCGCCCGACGATGCCGATCACCTCGCCTTCGCGGGCCTTGAAGGACACGCGGTCCAGCGCGGGGCTGGCCGCACCCGGATAGGTGAAGCCGACCTCGCGGAACTCGACGGCGCCCAGGATCGGCGGCCGGGCCGGGCGGCCGCCGCCGGCGCGTTCGGGCGGGTGGTGCATCACCTCCCCCAGCATCCGCAACGACAGCGCGGCCTCCTGCGCCTCGTGCAGGAGGGTGACGATCTGCACGAGCGGACCCGTGACGCGGCCGGCCAGCATGGTGAAGGCGACGAGGGCGCCCAGGCTGAGCCGCCCGTCGAAGACCAGCGCGGCGCCGAGCCCCAGCACCGTGACCTGCATCAGCTTCTCGGCCAGCTGGGTCAGCGCCCCGGCCAGGGCGCCGGTCCCGCCGAGCGCGAGGTGCCGCCGCGCCGCCGCCGCGACCCGCCCGTCCCAGGCGCGCTGGCGCGCGGGTTCCAGCACCAGGGACTTCACCGCGCGCATGTTGTGCAACGTCTCGACGAGATGGGCCTGGCGCGCGGCCTCGGCCTCGTAGAGGGCGGCCAGGCGCGCGCGGAACACCGGCACCAGCGCCCCGATGACCAGCGCGATCACCGCGGCGAAGCCGAGGACGACCAGCGTCAGCACGCCGCTGTAGAGGGCGAGCAGCAGCAGCAGGAGCGGCAGCATCGCGGCGTCGAGCGCGGTGTGCAGCAGCCGCCCCGTCAGGAATTGCCGCACGCGCTCGGTCTGCTGGAGGTGCCGCGCCGTGACGCCGGCCGGCCGCGTCTCGAAGAAGGAGAGGGGGAGCGCCAGCAGATGCGCGAAGGAGCGCGAGGCGAGGCGCGCATCCATCCGCGCGCCGGCCAGCAGCATCAGGCGCTGCCGCGTGTAGCCGAAGGCGGCCTCGAACAGGGCGAGCAGCACGAAGACGGCGACGACGACGGCGAGCGTGTTCCAGGCCTGGTGCGGCACCACCTTGTCGATCAGCGCCTGGAACAGCAGCGGGATGCCGAAGGCGACCAGGTTGGCGAGCAGCGCCATCGCGGCGACGCCCGCGAGCGGCCCGCGTTGCCGCGCGGCCTCCGCCAGGAACCAGCCGAGGCCGAAGCCCCGCGCCTCGTCGAGGAGGGGCGGCGCCCGGCGGCACAGCACCAGCGTGCCGGACCACGCGGCCAGGAACGCGTCGCGCGGGACCAGCCGCACGCCCTCACCCTCCCGGCGTGGGTCGAGCAGCGCGGCGCAAGGCTGGCCGCTCGCATCGGGGACGCAGTGGATCAGGATGGCCCAGCCGCCATCGCGCAAGGTGACGAGCGCCGGATAGGCCGAGCCGAGCGCCGAGGCCTTCCGCCAGGAGGCGTGGTGCAGGGCCCGCGCGCGGAACCCGGCGCGATCGAGCCCCGACAGCACCGATGACAGCATGTCCCCCTCGGTCAGCAGGGGAAGCTCGTCCGGCGCGAGGTGCACGCCGTGATGCGCCGCGACCAGGAAGACGCAGCGCAGCGCGCTGAGCTGCGGGGTGAGGGCCAGGGCCGACATGACGCCGGACCCTGCATCCTCGCCGGTTAGCCGCGGATGAAGGCGGCGCCTATTCCGGCAGCAGCATCGCGCCGATCGCCGTCATCTCGGCGATGAGCTTCCCGGGGAAGACCGCCAGCACCGCCAGCACCGCGTCGCGATGCGCGGGCGGGAAGGGACCGGGCGGCGTCATCACGGGCAGCAGCCGATCGGCCCTCCGTCCCGCCTCGGCCAGCAGCGCGTCGCGCAGCGCGGCGACGCCGCCCGTGCCGAAGCGCCGGGCCAGCGCCTCGCGCAGCGGCGGCAGCGCATCGGGCCAGAGCGCGAGGTGCAGGTAGAGGCTCGGGATCTGCGCGCCCTCCATGCCGTGCAGCGCCGCCAGGGCCCGCACCGTCGCGGCCACGCGCGGCGGCAGCGCCTCGATCCGGGGCTGCGGCGGCAGCGCGGGCAGCATGGGCGGGCAGGGGACGGGATCGGGGCGCCCGCCGCCGGTGGCGGCCCCCGCAATGGCGAGGCGCAACGCGGTCAGGATCTGCAGGTTGGTGCGGTTGCCCCGGTTGTAGATGGCGACGGCCTGCCGCGCCTCCTCCGGCAGGTCGAGCAGCGGGCCGCCCGCGGGGGCGAGGCGCCCGAGAGCCGCGCGCCCCTCATCGAGGCTGCGCTCGGCGAAGGCGGGGCGCGCCGCGGCCCAGGCCCATTCCAGCACGCCCGGCATGGTGGCGAAGTGCCGCCAGATCAGGTTGACGACCGGGATGCCCGCGGCCTCCCGCAACCCGGCATAGATCGCGGCGATGGGCGGGGGCGCATCGCCTTCGTGGACCTCGGCGAAGCGCACCCTCAGAACTCGACGCGGATGCCGGAGGCGCGGATGAAGTCGCGCCAGAAACCCGCATTCTCCCGCACGAAGGCGCCGAACTCGGCCGGGCCGAGGCCGAGCGGATTGATGCCGAGCGCGTCGAACCGCGCCAGCGCCTCCGGCGAGCGCGCCGCTGCGCCGATCGCCTCCGCCAGCACGGCGATGACGGGCGCGGGCGTCGCGGCGGGGGCGGCGACGCCGAACCAGGCATCCAGCACCACGCCTGGATAGCCGCTCTCGCCCACCGTCGGCACCTCGGGCAGGGCGGGGCTGCGCTCCGGCGACGTGACCGCGAGCGCCCGCAGCGTGCCGTTGCGGATCAGCGGCACGGTGGCGGCCAGCGTGTCGGAGCCGAACAGCACCTGGCCGGCGGCGATGTCCGTCATCGCCGGGGCGCTGCCGCGATAGGGGACATGGGTCGCCGTCACGCCGGCGCGGTGCAGGATCACCTCCGTCGCGAGATGGGTGATGGTGCCGGCGCCGGACGAACCGAAGGTGGCCTCGCCGGGGCGGGCGCGCAGCCGCTCGATCAGCTCGGCCAGCGTCCGCGGCGCCTGCGGGGTGTTCGCGGTGACGACGGCGTAGAAGGACCGGCCGAAGAGGGAGACGGGGGTGAAGTCGCGCTCGAAGGAATAGGCGACGCGCGGGTTCAGCGCCGGGTTGGTGATCCAGGTCGAGGTCGTGCCGACGGTCAGGGTGTAGCCGTCCGGGGCGGCGCGCGCGCCCTGTTCCGTCCCCGTGATGCCGCCGCCGCCCGCCCGGTTCTCGATGACGAGCGGCTGGGGCAGCCGGTGGCGCGTCTCGTTGGCGACGATGCGCGCGGCGATGTCGCTGCCCGTGCCGGCGGCGAAGGGGACGATGACGCGGACCGGCTGGCGCGGGAAATCGCCCTGCGCCAGGGCCGGCGCGGCGAGCCCGGAAAGGCCGAGCGCGGCCAGGCCGCGGCGGGTGAGCTGGGTCATGACGCTTCCTCCGTCCTCCGCAGCCGGTCGCTGCTTTTCCGATGGGCGTGGGCCAGGATCTCGGCGCGGTCGCCGAACTGCCCGGCGCGGCTCGGCAAGGCCAGGCCGAGCCGCGCCGCGATCTCCCGCGCGGCCAGGATGGCGTCGCGCGCGGCGATGCCGGTCCGCACCCCGCACAGCTCCATCATCTGGGCGATGTCCTCGCTCGGCATGTTGCCGATGGCCTCGGGCGTGGCGACGCCGCCGCCGAGGCCGCAGATCGAGGTCTCGAAGCGGCGCACCCCCGCATCCATCGCGGCCAGCACATTGGCCGAGGCGAGACCCGCCATGTCATGCACGTGGTAGCAGAGGTCGAGGCCCGGATGCCGGTCGAGCAGCCGCGCGAAGCGGGCGCGCAGCGTCACCGGGTCCTCCATGCCCATGGAGCCCGCGAGCATCATCTGGCGCACGCCGGCCCCGTGCAGCCGGGCGACGATGGCCGCCACGCGCTCCTCCGGGATCTCGCCGTCGAGCGGGCACCACAGCGCCATGCCGATGGCGACCGAGAAGGCCTTGCCCGCGGCCTCGGCGATGCGGACGCTCTCGATCGCGTTCTCGACCGCGCGCTCGATGGTCGTGTTCTGGTTGCGCGCCGTGTAGGCGACCGAGGCGGTGATCAGCGCCACCACCTCGTCCAGACGGGTGGCGGCGGCCCGCTGCGCGCCCCGCGCATTGGGCACGAGGCCGCGCAGCCGGACGCCGGGCAGCGGCGGCAGGCGCTCCAGCACCTCCTCCGCGTCGGCCAGCGCCGGGATGAATCGGGGCGAGACGAAGCCCACCGCCTCGATCTCGCGGAAGCCGGCGGCCGCCAGGCGCTCGATCAGCCAGACCTTGTCGGCGGTCGGCACCCAGCGGCCCAGGGATTGCAGCCCGTCGCGGGGCCCGACCTCGATGAGGGTCGCGCGGTCCGGCAGCGCGATCACAGCGGATAGCCTGCGTCGCGGAGCGCGGCCTCGTCGAGGCCGAGCTCGTCCAGCAGGACCTCCCGGTTGTGCTCCCCGATGCGGGGGCCGGCGTGCCGCACCTCGGCCGGCGTGCGGGAGAAGCGGCCGGAGGGCGCCTGCATCCGGATCGGGCCGCCCAGCTCCGCGTCGGGGACCGCGATGACGGAGCCGCGGGCCCGGATGTGCGCGTCCGCCAGGATGTCGCGCACGTCGTTCACGGGCGAGACGACGGCGTCCGACGCCTCGATCAGGCGGATCAGCTCGTCGCGCGGGAAGCGGCGGATCGCCGCCTGCAGCGCCGCGTCCAGGGCCTCCACGTTGGCGATGCGGGCGCGGTTGCCCTCGAAGCGCGGATCCTCCGCCAGTTCCGGAATGCCGAGGGCGCCGCAGAGCCGGACGAAGGTGCCGTTGGAGGAGGCGCTGAGGCTGACCCACGTCCCGTCGGCGCAGACATAGGTGTTGCGCGGCGCGACCCAGGGCAGGCGGCTGCCGACGCGCCCCTGCACCAGGCCGAGCTGGTCGTAATCCACGACGAGCGGCCCGAGCATGGCGAACATCGCCTCGTAAAGCGCCAGGTCCACCACCTGCCCGCGGCCCGAGCGGTCGCGCTCCCGCAGGGCGGCCAGGGCCAGGAAGGCACCGCACAGCCCGGAACTCGCATCCGCCATCCCGAAGGGCGGCAGCAGCGGCGACCCGTCCGCCTCCCCGTTGATGTGGACGAAACCGGCATAGCCCTCCAGCGCCGTGCCGAAGCCGGGCTTGCCCGCGTTCGGCCCCTCCTGCCCGTAGCCGGTGACCCGCAGCATCACGAGGCGCGGGTTGATCGCCGAGAGCACCTCGTAGCCGAGGCCCCAGCGCTCGAAGGTGCCGGGGCGGTAGTTCTCGACGATGAGGTCCGCGTCGCGCACCAGCCGCTTCACGATCTCGACGCCGAGCGGCGCGCGCAGATCGGCGGTGACCGATTTCTTGTTGCGGTTCACCACCTTGGCATAGAGGCCGACCCCGCCCTTGGAATGGCCCCATTGGCGGAACTCGTCCCCGCCATCCGGCCGCTCGATCTTGATGACCTCGGCGCCGAGGTCCGCCAGATGCATGGAAATGGTGGGGGCCGCGAGGAAGTTCGACGCGTCGATCACGCGCAGCCCGTCCAGGGGACCGAAGCCGGTGCTCATCGGGCGCCGTGCCGCATGGTGTTTCCTCCGTGTGGTCACCGTCATTGGACCGGACGAATTTGTCAACAGAGGGGGCGCATGACATGGAATGGGGCAGCCAAGCCCGCGTCCACGCTCGACAGGCGGCGGGAATCCGGCCAGTTGCAACGCGGCGTTGCCTCACCCCCGAGGCGCGCCCAAACTGCAATGGTCAAGCTGGAAGGCCCCCCGGACAGTGGCTGTTCGAAACGAGGCGCAGGCTTCAGCGCCCCTCATCGCCCCCTCGCTCCTCGCCGCCGACTTCTCCCGCCTCGGCGAGGAAATCGGCGCGGTGGAACGCGCCGGCGCCGACTGGCTGCACCTCGACATCATGGACGGGCACTTCGTGCCCAACATCAGCTTCGGCCCGGGCCTGGTGAAGGCGCTGCGCAAGCATTGCGGCCTGCCCTTCGACGTCCACCTGATGATCGCCCCGGCCGACCCCTACCTCGCGGCCTTCGCGGAGGCCGGCGCCGACCTCATCTCCCTCCATCCCGAGGCCGGGCCGCACCTCCACCGCTCGCTCCAGACGATCCAGGCGCTGGGCAAGAAGGCGGGCGTCGTCCTGAACCCGGCGACGCCGGTCGAGAGCATCGCCCATGTCATGGACCTGCTGGACCTCATCCTCGTCATGACGGTGAACCCCGGCTTCGGCGGCCAGTCCTTCCTGGCGTCTCAGCTGCGGAAGATCGCCACCCTGCGCCAGATGATCACGGCGAGCGGACGGCCCATCCACCTCCAGGTGGATGGCGGCGTGACCGCGGCCACCGCTCCCGCCTGCCTCGAAGCCGGGGCCGATGTCCTCGTGGCGGGGACTGCCGTTTTCGGGTCGGCCGACTATGCTGCGGCGATCGCCGGGCTTCGGGGGGGGCGCTGATGTCGGACATGCTGCGCGGCGCGCGCCAGTTCCTCTCCCGCCTGAAGCCCCTCCGCGTCCCGGACGCCCCCTCGCGCGACTTCCGGGATCTCTGGCCCGGTGACCCGGCGCGCGGCGCCCGGCTTCTGCGCGGCGAACTGGACGTCGCGGGCACGGCACGGCCCTTCACCTACTGGGACCAGCGCGGCGGACCCCTCCATTGGCGCGCCGCCGCCCATTCCTTCGCCTGGCTGCGGGACCTCCGCACCCTCGGAACCGATGCGGCCCGCGTCTTCGCCCGCGACTTCGTGGATGACTGGCTGACCCGCGGGGCCGGGGAGGCGCTCGCCGCCGAGCCCGAGATCGCCGGCGCCCGCATCTCCGCCATCCTCGGCCACTGGGACTTCCTCGCCGCCACCGCCGACGAGGCCTTCCGCAAGCGCGTGATGCAGCGCCTCGCGACCGACGCCCGCGCCCTCGTCGCGGCGCTCCCGGCCGAGGCGGCGCATCGCGGGGCCCTCGTCGCCCTCAAGGCCGCCATCGCCGCCTCGATCGCCTTCGAGGACGAGGCCTGGATCAACCGCGCCCTCAAGCTCCTCCCGCAGGAGCTGGAACGGCAGTTCCACCCCGACGGCGGCCATGTCGAACGTGGCGCGGCCGCCCAGCTCGCGGCGCTGCAGGACCTCATCGAGATCCGCAACCTGCTGAACGGCGTCGGACTGGACGCGCCCCCCGTCCTGGCCACCGCGATCGACCGCGCCGGCCTCGCGCTGCGCCTGTTCCGCCACGGCGACGGAGCGCTCGCCCTCTTCAACGCCACGCGCGACGAGCCCGCCTCGGTCGTGGACCTCGTCCTCACCCACGGCCAGGCGCGCGGCCGGGCGCCCCTGCTGCTCGAGGAAACCGGCTTCCAGCGCCTGCTCGCCGCGCGGACCCTCGTCATCGCCGATTGCGGCGCCCCGCCGCCCAGCCGCGCCGCCGCCCCCTCCGGCCTGCCGCGCGGCGCCGATCGGTCGGCCCATGCCGGGACGCTCTCCTTCGAGATGTCGGTCGGCCGGGACCGGCTCATCGTGAATTGCGGCGCGTCGCCCGCCGCGCCCGGCGAATGGCGCGACGCGCTGCGCTCCACCGCCGCGCATTCCACCCTCATCCTCGCCGACACCAACAGCGCCGAACTGCGCGAGGACGGCCTCGGCCGCCGCCCGGAACGCGTCGAGGTCGAACGCTACGAAGCCAACGGCGCGCAATGGCTCGAGGCGACCCATGACGGCTGGCGCCGCACCCACGGCGTCGTCCACCGCCGGCGCCTCTACCTCGCCGAAGGGGGCGACGACCTCCGCGGCGAAGACATGCTGGAACCCCCCGGCGCCACCACCCAACCCTTCGCCATCCGCTTCCACCTGCACCCGGGCGTCACCGCCAGCCTGCAGGAAGAAGAAGGCGGCGTGCTCATGAAACTCCCCGGCGGCCAAGGCTGGCGCTTCCGCGCGCGCGGCGCGGCCATCGCCCTCGAAGACAGCGTCTTCGTCGCCACGGGCGAACCGCGCCGGACCCAGCAGATCGTGCTGACCGCGGAACCAGGCACGGAAAACGTGCAATGGGCGATCAGCCGCATCGGCACCCCGGCGCCGAGCGAGGAAGGTTGACGAGGGGGCTCTGCCCCCTCGACCCCCGCTGGGGAGCCTGGGGCTCCCCAGACCCCTGCCGGGACTTATGGGCGTTGAGGGAGGGGCAAGACGGGACCTCAGGGACCGACACGACCGCGATGCCCCTCCCTCAACGCCCATCAACATGTTCTCCGCGGGGGTCCGGGGGCCTCGTAGGCCCCCGGCGGGGGCGCGGGGGCGGCGCCCCCGCCGCGAGCCCTTCCCGATGAAGCTCGCCCAGGTCGCCAATGTTGATTTCTCGCTCCGGCATTTCCTGTTGCCGTTGATGCGGGGTGCGCGGGCCCGTGGGCATGAGGTGGTGGGGGTGTGTGCCGAGGGGCCGTTGCTGGACGTGCCGCGGCGGGAGGGCTTCCGGGTGGAGGCGGTGCCCATGGCGCGCAGCCTGGACCCACGGGCGCAGTGGGCGTGCTTCACGGCGTTGCGGGATTTGTTCCGGGCCGAGCGGTTCGACCTGGTGCATGGCCACATGCCGATCGCCGGCTTCATGGCGCGGGTGGCGGCGCGGGCGGCCGGCGTGCCGCGCGTGGCCTATACGGGGCACGGGTTCCTGTTCCGGCAGCCGGGGCCGGTCTGGCGGAAGGCGCTGGGGTTGGGGGTGGAGTGGGTGGCAGGGCCGCTGACGCACAGCTTCCTGACCGTCAGCGAGGAGGACGCGGCGCTGGCCCGCACGCTGTGGATTCACCGGCGCGCGGTCGCGGTGGGCAATGGCCGCGACCCGGCCCTGTTCCATCCGGACGGGGCGGCGCGGGCGGCGCTGCGGGCGGAGTTGGGCGCGGGGGAGGGGGATTGCGTCGTCGTCGGCGTGTCCCGGCTGGTGCGGCACAAGGGCTGGCCGGAGTTTCTGGCGGCGATGGAGCGCGTGCCGGGCGCGACGCTCTGGGTCGTGGGGGAGCGGCTGCCCACCGACTATGGCGAGAGCCTGGGGCCGTATTTCGAGCGGGCGGCGCGCGTGCTGGGCGGGCGGCTGCGGATGCTGGGCTACCGGCATGACGTGGCGCGGCTGCTGGCGGCGGCCGATGTGTTCTGCCTGCCCTCCCATTTCGAGGGCCTGCCCATGTCCATCATCGAGGCCATGTTGTGTGGCTTGCCGGTCGTGGCGACGGATATCCCGGGCCCGCGCGAGCAGGTGGTGGATGGTGAGACGGGCTTCCTGATCCCTCCCATGCAGTCCGGGCCGCTCGCCGATGCGCTGGCGCGGCTGGCCGCCGATGCCGCGCTGCGCCAGAGGATGGGCCAGGCGGGCCTCGAACGCGCGCTCGACCGTTTCACCGAGGAGAAGGTGGTGGGCCGCACGCTCGACCTTCTCGGCCTTTGAGGGGGTTTGTTCCCGCATGACCGACATCGTCCCCATCCGCCGCGCGCTGCTGTCGGTTTCCGACAAGACCGGCATCGTGGAGTTCGCGCGGTTCCTCGCGGGTCAGGGCGCCGAGATCCTCTCGACCGGCGGCACGGCGGCCGCGATCCGCGCGGCGGGCATCCCGGTGAAGGACGTCAGCGAGCACACGGGCTTCCCCGAGATCCTGGACGGGCGGGTGAAGACGCTGGTGCCGCAGGTCCATGGCGGGATCCTCGGCCGGCGGGATGAGGCGGCGCATCTGGCCCAGATGCAGCAGCACGCGATCGCGCCGATCGATCTGGTCGCCGTCAACCTCTATCCCTTCGAGGCGACGGTCGCGAAGGGCGCGGGTTTCGACGACTGCATCGAGAACATCGACATCGGCGGGCCGGCGATGATCCGCTCCGCCGCCAAGAACCACGCCCATGTGGTGGTGGTGACGGAGGCCGCGCAGCTGGCGGAGGTGCAGGCCGAGCTGGAGGGGCAGGGGGGCACGACGCTGGCGCTACGGAAGCGCTTCGCCGCCGCGGCCTATGCGCGCACGGCCGGCTATGACGCGGCGATCTCCGCCTGGTTCGCGGGGCAGCTCGGCGAGGAGTTCCCGAACCGCCTCTCGGTGCCGGGCGTGCTGCGCCAGACGCTGCGCTATGGCGAGAACCCGCATCAGCGCGCGGCCTTCTATGCGGATGGCAGCCGGCGCCCCGGCATCGCGACGGCCGAGCAGGTGCAGGGCAAGGAGCTGTCCTACAACAACCTGAACGACACCGACGCCGCCTTCGAATGCGTCGCCGAATTCGACGAGCCCACCATCGTCATCGTCAAGCACGCCAATCCCTGCGGCGTGGCCGAGGGCGCGACGCTGGCGGAGGCCTGGGATCGCGCGCTGCGCTGCGACCCGGTGTCGGCCTTCGGCGGGATCGTCGCGGCGAACCGGGCGCTGGATGCGGACGCCGCGGAGAGGATCGCCGCCATCTTCACCGAGGTGGTGATCGCCCCCGACGCCGACGCGGCGGCGCGCGCCGTCTTCGCGCGGAAGAAGAATCTGCGCCTGCTGCTGACCGGCGGCCTGCCCGACCCCGCGGCGCCGGGGATGGTGTTCCGCAGCGTCGGCGGCGGGTTCCTGGCGCAGTCGCGCGACGCCGGGCGCGTGGCGCGGGAGGGGCTGAAGGTCGTCACCCGACGCGCGCCGACCGAGGCGGAGCTGGCCGACCTGCTCTTCGCCTTCCGCGTCTGCAAGCATGTGAAGTCGAACGCGATCATCTACGCGAAGGATGGGGCGACCGTCGGCATCGGCGCGGGGCAGATGAGCCGCGTGGACAGCTCCCGCATCGCGGCGTGGAAGTCGGGGGAGGCGGCGAAGGCCGCGGGGCTCGACGCGCCGCTCGCGCAGGGCAGCGTCGTCGCCTCCGACGCCTTCTTCCCCTTCGCCGACGGGCTTCAGGCGGCCGCGGCGGCGGGGGCGATGGCGGTGATCCAGCCCGGCGGTTCCATGCGCGACGCCGAGGTCATCGCGGCGGCCGACGAGGCGGGGCTGGCGATGGTGTTCACCGGCATGCGCCACTTCCGGCACTGAGGTCGCCGGCGGGGCGCGGGCTTTGCTCCTTGCCAGCGCCGTTTCAACGAAAAATGTTCCCGTAAGGTTCACGGTTTCACTGGTATTCCGCCGGCCGGACCGCTAAGGACCCGCCCGGTCCAGGGGCGGGGAAGCGATGTCCATCGAAGCGGTGCTGCTGATCTTGGTGCTGTTGGTCCAGGTGGGTTTCCTGGCGATCCTGCTGCTGCGGCGCCCGCCCACCGATCCGGGCATCACCGCCTGCCAATCGGGCCTCGAACGCCAGGGGGAGCGCCTGGGCGAACTCGCGGCCGAACTTCGCGCCATGCCGGACCGCGTCGAGGCGAAGCTCGGGCCCGTCGTGCAGGGCTTCGCCGCCGAGCAGACCAAGCTGCTGCGCGACGAAGGCCGCGCCGCGCGGGAGGAGCAGGGCGCCAAGCTCGCCGAACTGACGCGCGCGACCGGGGACCTGAAGGACCAGCTCACCCGCGCCAACGAGGAGCTGCGCGCGCAGGTGAATGCGGCCCTCACCACGTTGCAGACCCAACTCCTCGATCGCCTGGCCGCCGAAGCCAAGGAGAGCCGCGAGGCCGCCGCGCGCGAGGCCGAACGCTCCCGCACGCTGCTCGACGCGAAGCTGAAGGAGGTGCAGGAGACGTCGGAGAAGCGCCTCGCCGAGATCCAGAAATCGGTGAACGAACAGCTCGCCGAAGCCGTGGAGAAGCGGATGAACGAGAGCTTCACCCGCGTGATCGACCAGTTCAACGCCATCCAGAACATGATGGGCAACGTGCAGTCCGTCGCGTCGCAGGTGGGCGATCTCAAGCGCCTCTTCGGCAACGTGAAGACCCGCGGCGGCTGGGGCGAGGCGCAGCTCAAGGCGATGCTGGACGACTTTCTGCCGGAAGGCGCCTACGAGACGAACGTGAAGCTGCGCGAGGACGCGCAGGACGTCGTCGAGTTCGCCATCCTCATGCCCGGCAGCGGCGAGGCCCGGGCGCGGCTCCCGCTCGACGCCAAGTTCCCGGCCGAGGATTACGAGCGCCTGATCGCCGCCCATGACGCGGGCGATCCGGCCGAGGAGGCGCGCGCCCGCAAGGCGCTCGAGAACCGCGTCCGCCTCGAGGCGGCGAAGATCGCGGAGAAGTACATCTGCCCGCCGCGCAGCACCGACTACGCCATCCTCTACCTGCCGACCGAGGGGCTGTGGGCCGAGGTCGCGCGCATGCCCGGCCTGATCGAGGATGTCGGCCGCACCTGCCGGGTCTTCATCGCCGGCCCCTCCCTGCTGCCCGCCATGCTGAAGACGATCCACCTCGGCTACGTGCAGGTGGCCCTGTCGCAGAACGCCCTCGGCGTGCGGGATCTGCTGTCCGCCACCAAGGAGGAGATGGCGAAGATGGAAGCCGTCCTGGGCCAGCTCTCGCGGCAGGTCGGCACCGTCTCCAACACCATCGGCCGGGCCCAGACCCGCACGCGGCAGATCGCGCGCAAGCTGAAGTCGGTCGAGCTGCTGCCCGGCGGCCAGGGCGAGAAGCTGCTTGAACTGGACAGTGAGCCCTCGGAGGAGGAGGCTGAGGCCGAGGAGGCCTGAACCTGCCGCTCCAACTCCAGTCCTTCCTGGGCCTGCTGGCCCTCTGCCTGCTCTGCTGGGTGATGGGCGGCTGCCGCCGCGGCGTCCGGCCGCGCGTGGTGCTCGCGGGCCTCGCCGGCATGCTCGCCATCGCGGCCGTCATGCTGCACGTCCCGCCGATCCGGGCCGGCTTCGCTCTGGTGGGGAGCGCGGTGGACGCGCTCGCCCGCGCGACGCGGGCCGGCACCGCCCTGGTCTTCGGCTATCTCGGCGGCGGGCCGCTCCCCTTCCAGGAGGCCGTGCCCGGCTCCTCCTTCATCCTGTTCTTCCAGGCGCTTCCCCTCGTCCTCGTCGTGGGCGCGCTCTCGGCGCTGCTGTTCCACTGGCGGGTGCTGCCCTTCATCGTCCGCCTGCTGGCGAGCGGGCTCCAGCGCCTGTTCGGCATCGGCGGCGCGGCGGGCTTCGCGGTCGCGGCCAATGTCTTCGTCGGCATGGTGGAGGCGCCGCTGCTGATCCGCGCGTGGCTCGCGCGGCTCACCCGGGCCGAGATGTTCGTCGTCATGGTCGCCGGCCTCGCCACCATCTCGGGCAACACCCTCGTCGTCTACGCGCTGATCATCTCCCCCGTGGTGCCGGGCGCGGCCGGGCAGCTGCTCACCGCCTCCCTCGTCGCCGCCCCGGCCTCCGTCCTCGCCGCCCTGCTGATGATCCCGGGCGACGCCGGCACCGACGCCGAGACCACCGCCATGCCTTCCCCCTACGCCTCCAGCATGGAGGCGCTGGTGCAGGGGACGGCGGACGGGCTGCAACTGCTGCTCGGGATCATGGCGGCGCTGATCGTCTTCGTCGCCCTCGTCGCCCTCATGAACGAAATCCTCCAACCGCTGCTCGGCGTCACCTTGCAGCAGGCGGCGGGCTGGCTCCTCAAGCCGCTCGCCCTGGCCATGGGCGTGCCCTGGTCGGAGAGCGCGGCGGTCGGGGCGTCGCTCGGCACGAAGCTCGTCATCAACGAGTTCGTGGCCTATCTCGGCCTCGCGGCCGAAGGCGGCGCTCTGTCGGAACGCACGCGCCTCATTCTCGCCTACGCCCTCTGCGGCTTCGCCAATTTCGGCTCGGTCGGCATCATGCTCGGCGGCATGAGCACCCTCTGCCCGGAGCGGCGCGCCGACATCGTCGCCCTCGGGCTGCCGAGCCTCGCCTGCGCGACCGTCGCCTGCTGCCTGTCCGGCGCTGCCGTGGGCGTTCTGACCGCCCCCTGACGACGCGCGGCCCCGGCGCCGCCTACCGCCCGAGCAGCCGCCGGGCCGCCGCCGTCAGGCGCTCCGCGCCGGGCTTCAGCGCCTGCTCCAGGGGCGGGGCGAAGGGCACGGGGACGCGGGGGAAGCCGACGCGCGCCGCCCGATGCGGCACGCCGCGCTCGGCCACGGTGGCGACGACCTCCGCGCCGAACCCCGCCGTCTCGACCGCCTCATGCGCGACGAGGAGATGGCCGGTGCGGGCGACGCTCTCGGAGACGGCGGTCGCGTCCCAGGGCCAGAGCGTGCGCAGGTCGAGCAGCTCGGCCTCGATCCCTTCGGCGGCCAGCGCCTCGGCGGCGCGCAGCGCTTCCGGCACCATGGCGCTCCAGCTCACGAGGGTGAGGTCGCGCCCCCCGCGGAGATGGGCGGCCTCGCCGAAGGGCAGGGGCGGGATCCCGCCGTCGGGAATCTCCCCCTCGCTCTGCCAGAGGTTCTTCGGTTCCAGCAGCACGACCGGGTCGTCGCTGCGGATGGCCGTGACCAGCAGGCCGGCGGCGTCGGCCGGCGTCGCCGGGCAGGCGACGGTGAGGCCCGGGATGTGGGCGAGCCAGGCTTCCAGCATCTGGCTGTGCTGGGCCGCGCTGTTGCGCCAGATGCCGTGCGGCATGCGGATCACCATCGGCACCCGGGCCTGGCCGCCGAACATGTAGCGCGCCTTCGCCGCCTGGTTGACCAGTTCGTCCATCGCGCAGAGCGCGAAGTCGGCGATGCGCATCTCGACGATGGGCCGCGTGCCGACCAGCGCGGCGCCGAGCCCCGCGCCCATGATGGTGGCCTCGCTGATCGGGGTGGAGACGATCCGCGCCGCGCCGAATTCGTCGAGGAAGCCGCGGTACTGCCCGAAGAGCCCGCCCCGCGCCACATCCTCCCCCAGCACCCAGACGCGCGGGTCCCGCCGCATCTCCTGCAGGGCGGCGAGGCGGACGGCCTCGAGCAGCGTCGCCCTCATGCGTCCTGCACCTCGGTGCGGGCGGTCCGGGCCTCGGGCCAGGGGGCGGCGCGCGCGGCCTCCCGGGCCGCCTGCATCTCGGCGCGGGCGGCGTCGCGGATGGCGGCGAGGCGCGTCTCCGCCACCCCCTGCTCGGCCAGGCGCGCGGCGAGGCGGGGCAG
>JAIEOO010000204.1 GCA_019750475.1 Acetobacteraceae bacterium
TGCAGCGCCGCCCCGAGCCGCGCGCCCACCGCCGCCCGCTCCCACCCGGCCCAGAAGCCGCCCGGGGAGAGCGCCACCGCGCGGCCGAGGCAGCCCCGCCGCACCAGCTCCAGCACGAGCTGCCCGCCGAGCGAGAGCCCCACCGCGTCCACGCGCGTCAGCCCCTCCCGCGCCAGCAGCGCCTCGACCGCATCGGCCAGGGCCTCGAGCGAGGGCGGCGCGTCGGGCGGGGGCGACTGGCCGAAGCCCGGCAGGTCCGGCGCCAGGACCAGCCGATGCCGCGCGAGGGCGGGGAGAACGGGCCGCCACACGCGCGCGCTGCTGCCGAGGCCGTGCAGCAGCAGCAGCGGCCGGCCCGATCCGTGGCGTTCGACATGCATGACAGGGCAACGCCCCGGTCCGAGCCATGTTGCGCCGCATCACGGCGTGGCCAGCACCTCATCCACCCAGGCGGGCACGAGCCGCGTCGCCGGGCCGTGCCGCGCCGCGTCGAACAGGCGGGAGCCCGCCGATGGCTCCAGGTTCAGTTCCAGCGTGCGCGCCCGCCCGCGCAGCCCCGCCACGAAGCCCGCCGCCGGATAGACCTGCCCCGAGGTGCCGATGGAGACGAACAGGTCGCAATCCGCCAGCGCGGCCTCGATCGCGTCCATGTGCTCGGGCATCTCGCCGAACCAGACGACCGCCGGGCGGAGCCCGCCGGCCTGCCCGCAGGCCGGGCACGGCGTCGCCGTGCCGCAGGGCCCGCGCCAGTCATGGATGGCGGCGCAGCGCAGGCAGCGGACGCGGCGCAGCGCCCCGTGCATCTCCACCATCCGCCGCGAGCCCGCGGCGGCGTGCAGCCCGTCCACGTTCTGGGTCACCAGCAGGAAGCCCTGCCGCCATTCGCGGTCGAGCCGCGCCAGCGCCTCATGGGCCGCGTTGGGCCGGATGCACGGATCCTCCACCTGGGCGCGGCGGGCATTGTAGAAGCCGTGCACGCGCTCCGGATCGGCGGCGAAGGCCTCGGGCGTCGCCACCTCCTCGAGCCGCACCTGCGCCCAGATGCCACCTAGGTCGCGGAAGGTCGCGAGGCCGCTCTCGGCCGAGATGCCGGCGCCGGTGAGGACGACGATGTTCACGCCCCGCCCGAGCGCAGCCGCGCCGCGTAGATGTCCCCCACGATCTCGGCGAGGGAGCGGTTCAGCGCCTCGATGCGCAGCAGCAGGTCCATGCGGTCCTGCCGCGCCGCCAGGACCGGGGCGGGCAGCAGCGCCGGCAGCAGGGCGACGGCGCGGGCGAGACCGAACAGCAGCGCCTCCCGCGGCTCGGGGATGTGGTCGCCCTCGACGGCGCGCAGCAGCCGCGCCCGCACCTCGCGCGGCTCGGGCCGGTCCTCGGGCTTGAGGTAGCGGCGCTCGGGGAAGACGAGCAGCACGCGGCCCTCCACGCGGCGCAGCAGCCCGGCCCCCACCAGCCGGTCGAGCAGCATCGGCCGCAGCCCCTCCTCCCGCGACAGGCGCAGCAGCGCGGCGCGGCTGTCCTCGCTGCCGGCGATGGCGGCGAGGCCGGCATCGAGCACCGGATCGCCCGCAGGGGTCGTGTCCAGCACCTCCAGCCGGTCGCGGTCGGTGTCCACCCGATGGGCGAGGGCGAGCTCCATCATCACCGCGCCCGAGAGGGCGAGCGCGGCCGCCAGCCCCTGCCGCCCGACGCTGCGGCCGGTCTCGTCGTCGAGCGTGAGGAGCGTGATCTCCTCGGGCAGGGACAGGCCGCTCACGCCGCGACGGCCGCCGACCAGGGCGACATGACGTCGGTGATGCCCACCTGCGCCCCGCCCCGCCGTTGGATCAGGTTGGGGCAGGCGAAGTTCACCGGCATCACCGCGTGCTCGACCACCGTCACCTCGGCGTCGCGGGACAGCGCCGCGATGGTCTCCTCGCCCAGGCGCTCATCGGCGGTGACGCCGTCGGGCCCGCTCACGTCGAGGCGCGGATGATGCGCCGCGTCCTCGGGGTCCATGCCGAAATCGGCGACATAGGCGAGCATCTGGAAGACGCTCGCCATGATGCGCCGCCCGCCGGACGCCCCGGCGGCGATCTCGGGCTGGCCGTCGGCGCCGAGGGCGATGACCGGGCACATGTTGCAGAGCGGCCGCTTGCCCGGGGCGATGGCGTTGGGCGTGCCGGGCTGCGGGTCGAACCACATCACCCCGTTGTTCATCAGCACGCCCGAGCGCGGCAGCACGACGCGGCTGCCCATGGAGGACAGCAGCGTCGTCGTCATCGCGACCATCATCCCGTCCTTGTCGGCGACGGTCAGGTGCGTGGTGCAGGAATCGGCCCCTTTCGGCTCGGCCTCGCCGAGGCCCGCGAGGCGCGCGGCATAGGCCGCCCGCAGCACCCGCGCGAGCGCCGCGTACCAGGCGGCGTCGGGGGCGGCACCGAAGGGCACCTCCCCCATGCCGCGCAGCACCTCCATCAATGTGGGCGCCGCCGTCAGCCCGTTGGCGAGCATGAGGATGCGGCCGCGCCAGGGCGCGGCGAGGGCCGGCAGGAAGCGCGCCTCGCAGCCGGCGAGGTCCTCGAGGCCGAGGAAGCCGCCCATCTCGGCCACGTCGGACGCGATGCCGCGCGCCACCTCGCCCCGGTAGAAATCGTCGAAGCCGGCGCGCGACAGCTGCTCCAGCGTGTCCGCGAGGTTGCCCAGGCGGAAGAAGCCCGGCTGGCCCTGGTAGGGCGCGACCGGCGGCAGGCCGTTCGGCAGGTAGATCCGCGCGCTCTCGGCGTAGAGGCGCAGCACGGCGGCGCTGTTCGCGACCTTGAGCGTGGTGAACCAGTCCTGCGCCAGGCCGCGCTTCGCCAGCTCGATCGCCGGCGCCAGCACCTCCTTGGCGGGAAGGCGTCCGTGGCGGCGGTGCAGCGCGGCGTAGCCCGCGACGGAGGACGGGATCACGAAGCTCTTCGGCCCGTGGATGTTCACGTCGCCCGCCACCTCCGGCCAGGCGAAGAGGTCCTGCTTCATCCGGCCGGTCAGCGGGAAGGCCGCGGGATCGAGGCCCCGGGGCGCGACGGGCCCGAAATCCAGCGTCTCCACGCCGCTGCCCGGCGCCGCCACCTGGGCGAAGCCGATGCCGCCGAGGCCGCTGTTCCAGGGCTCAACCGCGGCGAGCGCGAAGGCCGTGGCGACGGCGGCGTCGGCCGCGTTGCCGCCGGCCCGCAGCATCTCCGCCCCCGCTTCCGCCGCCTCCCGCGCCTGGGAGCAGACGATGCCCCCCTGCCCGCGTGCGGCGGGTTTCGAGACGTGCCAGTGCTGGGAGACGTGCGGGCGCATGCGGGTCCTCTCTCGGTTGGCCGCATCGTCATGCCGGGGCGCCGCCGCGGCAAGCGGCCCGGCCGTCAGTAGCGGACCTTGTCCGCCTTCTCGTCCCACATCCGGAACGCCTCCGCCGCCTCCGCCGCCAGCAGGCGGCGGATCGGCAGGGCGCGCTCCGCCAGCGGGCGGCGCACCTCCTCGTAGATGGCGCGGTCGTCGAAGCCGATCCGCGCCGCGTCCCCCTGGTCGTTGCCGTAGACGACCTCCCCGATGCGGGCCCACCAGATGGCGCCTAGGCACATCGGACAGGGCTCGCAGCTCGTGTAGATGACCGCCCCCGAGAGGTCGTGCGTGCCGAGGCGCCGGCAGGCGTCGCGGATCGCCGTGATCTCCGCGTGCATGGTGGGGTCGGCATCGGGGACGACGCGATTCGCCCCCTCCCCGACCACCTGGCCGTCCTTCACCACCACGGCGCCGAAGGGACCGCCGCCCGCGGCGACGCTCGCGCAGGAGAGGGCGATGGCGCGCCGCATGAAACCCGCGTCAGACCCGTCTTCCAACTTCGCGCCCCTCGTCCATATGCTCGGCCAGAATGCACCTACCCACGCTTTCCATCCTGGACCAGTCCACCATCGCCTCGGGCCGCGGCGCGGCCGATGCCATCCGCGAAACGATGGAGCTCGCGCGCCTCGCCGATGAGCTCGGCTACGCCCGCTACTGGCTGGCCGAGCACCATGGCAGCGAGAGCCATGCGGGCTCCGCGCCCGAGATCCTGATGGCCGCCATCGCCGCCACCACCCGGCGCATCCGCGTCGGGTCGGCCGGTGTCATGCTGCCGCACTACGCCGCCCTCAAGGTCGCCGAGCAGTTCCGCGTGCTGGAGGCGATCGCCCCGGGCCGCATCGATCTCGGCGTCGGGCGCGCGCCGGGCAGCGACGGGCGCACGGCCTTCGCGCTGAACCCCAACGCGGCCCAGGCGGCCGAGCAGTTCCCCGCGCAGATCCGCGACCTGCTGGGCTGGCTCGGCGAGGGCCTGCCCGAGGGGCACCCCTTCCGGGAGGTGAAGGCTTCGCCGCCCGTCGCGACCATGCCGGAGATGTGGGTGCTCGGCTCCTCCGACTACGGGGCGCAGGTCGCCGCCTATTTCGGCCTGCCCTACTGCTTCGCCTCCTTCATCACCGATGGCCGCGGCGCCGCCGAGGCCCTGGCGCTCTACCGGGACGGCTTCCGCGACGTGCGCCTCAAGGCGCCGCACGGGGCCGTCGCGGTCTACGCGCTCGCCGCCCGGACCGAGGCCGAGGCCGAGCGGCTGTTCCGCTCGCGCGCGCTGTGGCGCCTCTACCGCGACCGCGGCATCTACCCGCCGCTGCCCTCCGTCGAGGAGGCCGAGGCCCATCCCTACACCGAGGCCGAGACGCTGCGAATCGCGCGGATGCGGCAGACCGCCATCATCGGCACGGCGCGCCAGGTGCGGGACCGGCTGGTCGCGCTCGCCGAGGAGCTGCAGGTGCAGGAGGTCGCGGTGCTGACCCCCTGCCACGACGCCGAGGCGCGGCGCCGCAGCTACGCCCTCCTGGCGGAGGCGTGGAACCTCACGGCGGTGCCGGTCGCCGCCGTCGGCTAGCTACCCGAAGCGTTCCTTCAGCAGCCGCCGCAGCAGCTTCCCGGCCTCGCTGCGCGGCAGCTCCTCCACGAATTCCACGCGCCGCGGCACCTTGAGCGAGCCGAGACGCTCGCGGGCGAAGGCGACCAGCGCCTCCGCCGTCACGGCGTCGCGCGGGACGACCAAGGCCATGGGGCGCTCGCCCATCTCCGCGTCCTTCGCGCCGATCACCGCGACCTCCGCCACCGCCGGATGCTCCGCCAGCACGGCCTCGATCTCGGCGGGGTAGATGTTCACCCCGCCCGCGAGGATCAGGTCGGCGCGCCGGTCGGAGAGGGTGAGGAACCCCTCCTCGTCGAGCCAGCCGAGGTCCCCGAGCGTCGCCCAGCCGCGGTCGTTGTAGGCGGCCGCCGTCTTCGCGGGATCGTTGTGGTAGGCGAAGCGCGGCCCCCCGGAGAACCAGACGCGCCCCACCTCGCCGGGCGGCAGCTCCTTCTCGTCCTCGTCCGTGATGTGGACGGCGCCGTAGGCGGGACGCCCGACGCTGCCGGGCTTCCGCAGCCAGGTCTCGCTGTCGATCACCGTGGTGCCGACGCCTTCGCTGCCCGCGTAGTATTCGCGCAGGATCGGCCCCCACCAGGCGATCATGTCGCGCTTCACCTGCGGCGGGCAGGGCGCCGCGGCGTGGATGGCGCAGCGGTGAGAGGAGAGGTCATGCGCGCGCCGGACCTCCTCCGGCAGGGCCAGCAGCCGCACGAACATGGTCGGCACCCATTGGCTGTGCGTGATCCGATGCGCCGCGATCAGCCGCAGCGCCTCGGCCGCGTCGAATTTCGGCATGATCACCGCCGTCCCGCCATGGTCCATGGTCCGCTGGACGTAGCGGTTGGGCGCGGCGTGATAGAGCGGCGCGGGCGAGAGGTAGCGCGCGCCCTCGCCGAAGCCGTAGATGCCCTTCCAGCTCATGTCGAATTCGGGCTTCAGCCGGTCCGCGTGGGGGATCAGCGGCCGCCGGATGCCTTTCGGCAGCCCCGTCGTCCCGGAGGAGTAGAGGAACTCCCGCCCGATCGGCCGCTCGCCCTCCGGCCAATGCGTGGGCTGGCCGGCGAGTGCGGCGTCGAGCGGCGCGCCGGTCTCGATGGCGGGAACGGCGGGCATGGCGGCGGCCAGCTCCCGCAAGGCGGGCTCCGTCACCAGCAGCCGCGCCCCGCTGTCGGCCAGCACATGCGCGACCTCGCGCGGGCGGAGGTGGATGGAGAGCGGCGTGACCATCAGCCCCGCCCGCTTCGCGCCGTAGGTCAGGACCAGGAACTCCGGCACGTTGCCGAGCATCAGCGCGATGCCCTCGCCCGGTTGGAATCCCTGCCCGATCAGCCAGTGCGCCGCCTGGTTGGCGCGGGCGTCGAGCGCGCCGAAGGTGAGCACCGTCCCCGTCGCCGTGAAGACCGCCGCGGCCCCGTCCGGCCGGCGCCGCGCCTGTTCCGCGAGCAGCGGCATGCCCTCGTTCCTCCCCTGTCGGGGGCCATGCTTCGCGGGCGCACGGCTTGCGTCAATGCGGGGGCCATGGTGCGCTCGCCACGGCATTGCGGGAGGCAAGGGAATGGACGTCCAGGGTGCGGTGGCGGTGGTGACGGGGGGCGCTTCGGGCCTGGGGCTCGCCAGCGCGAAGCGGCTGGCGGCCAAGGGCGCCAAGGTGCTGATCGCCGACCTGCCTGCCTCCAACGGCGAAGCCGTCGCGAAGGAGCTGGGCGGCGCCTTCGCCGCGGCCGACGTCGCCGACGAGGCGCAGATGCAGGCGGCCCTGGCGCAGGCGGAATCCATGGGCCCGGTCCGCGTGCTGGTGCATTGCGCCGGTCGCGGCGGCGCGCTCCGCATCCTCGAGAAGGACGGCAGCCCGGGCAGCCTCGCGCATTACGAGGCGATCATCCGCGTCAACCTGACCGGCAGCTTCAACGCGCTGCGCCTCACCGCCGCCGCCATGGCGAAGACCGAGGAAGCGAACGGGGAGCGCGGCGTCTGCATCCTGACCGCCTCCATCGCCGGCTATGAGGGGCAGATCGGGCAGATCCCCTACGCATCCTCGAAGGCGGGCGTCATCGGCATGACGATCTGCGCCGCGCGCGACCTCGCGAGCAAGGGCATCCGCGTCTGCACCATCGCGCCGGGCATCATGGACACGCCCATGCTCCAGCGCCTCGCCGACCCCATCAAGCAGTCCCTCGCGCAAGGCGTGCCCAATCCGCACCGCCTCGGCATGGCGGACGAATACGCGGCGCTCGCCATGCACATCGTCGAGAACGGCTACCTCAACGGCGAGGTCATCCGGCTCGACGGCGCGCTGCGGATGGCCCCGCGGTGAGCAAGGGACCGCGCTCCGCCCCTGGCTTGCGCTCCGCCCGCTGGTTCGCGGGCGACGGGATGCGCCAGGCGAACCACCGCTCGCGCCTCATGCAGCTCGGCTTCGCGCCGGAGGAATTCGCCGGCAAGCCCGTCATCGGCGTGATCAACACCTGGTCCGACCTGATGCACTGCCACGGCCACTTCCGCGAGCGCGCGCAGGAGGTGAAGCGCGGCGTGTTCCAGGCCGGCGGCATCGCCTTCGAGATCCCGGCCATGGCGCTGCCGGAGGTGTTCCAGAAGCCCTCCACCATGCTCTACCGCAACATGCTGGCGATGGAGACGGAGGAGATCGCGCGGTCGCTGCCGCTCGACGGCCTCGTGCTCATGGGTGGTTGCGACAAGACCATCCCGGGCCTCGTCATGGGCGCGATCAGCATGGGGCTGCCGGCCATCGTCGTGCCCGCAGGGCCGATGCTGCGGGGCAACTGGCGCGGCAAGGCGCTCGGCTCGGGCAGCGACGTGTGGAAATACCATGCGGAGCTTCGCGCGGGGACCATCACCGAGGACGAGTGGAACGAGATGTCGGCGGGCCTCAGCCGCTCGGCCGGCACCTGCATGACGGCCGGCACCGCCAGCACCATGGCGCTGGCCGCGGAAGCCATGGGCCTGACGCTGCCGGGCGCGGCCAGCCTGCCGGCCGTGGATTCCGGCCATTCCCGCATGGCCGCCGCCTGCGGCCGGCGCATCGTCGCCATGGTGCGGGAGGGGCTGACCATCGGCGCCCTGCTGAGCCAGGACAGCGTGGACAACGCGGTCGCCGCCACCATGGCCTTCGGCGGCTCGACCAACGCCATCCCGCACCTCATCGCCATGGCGCGGCGCGCCGGGCTCGAGATGGATCTCGAGCGCTTCGACGCGATCAGCCGCCGCGTGCCGCTGATCGCCAACCTGCGCCCCAATGGCGACACCTACCTGATGGAGGATTTTCATTATGCGGGCGGCAGCCGCGGCTTCCTCGCGCGGCTGGCTCCCCACCTCGCGCTGCAAGCGCGGACCGTCAGCGGCACGCTGGGCGAGCAGATCGCCGGCGCCCAGGTCTTCAACGACGATGTCATCCGCCCGCTCGACAACCCCTTCCAGCCCGAAGGCGGGCTCGCCGTGCTGCGCGGGTCGCTCGCGCCGCAAGGCGCCGTCATCAAGCACAGCGCGGCCTCCCCGCACCTGCTGACCCACACCGGCCCGGCGGTCGTCTTCGACGACTACGACGACCTCGCCGCGCGCCTCGACGATCCGTCGCTCCCCGTGACGAAGGACAGCGTGCTGGTGCTGCGCCGCGCCGGGCCCGTCGGCGGGCCGGGCTTCCCCGAATGGGGGATGCTGCCCCTGCCGAAGAAGCTGCTGGAGCAAGGCGTGCGCGACATGGTCCGCGTGTCCGACGCGCGCATGTCCGGCACCAGCTACGGCACCTGCGTGCTGCACGTGGCGCCCGAGAGCGCCCGGGGCGGGCCGCTCGCGCTGGTGCGCGACGGCGACCTCATCGCCCTCGACGTGCCGAACCGCCGGCTCGACCTGCTGGTCGCGCCGGAGGAGCTGGCGCTGCGCGAGGCCGCGCCGCACCGCGCGCAAACCCGCGGCTGGACGGCGCTTTACCAGCAGCACGTGTCCCAGGCCGATGCCGGCTGCGACCTCGACTTCCTGGAGCGCGGCGAAGCCTCCCCCGAACCGGAGATCCATTGATGGCCTATTCCCCCGGTCCCAAGGGGCTCACCTGGCTCGACGCCACCCAGGGCTTCGCCTCGGGCGGCCTCACGCCGCGGGCCTATCTCGAACGCTGCCTCGCCATCATCGCCGACCGCGAGCCGGTGGTGCGCGCCTGGGTCTGCCTCGACGAGGGCGGGGCGAAGGCCGCGGCGGAGGAGAGCACGCAGCGCTGGAAGGCGGGCCGCCCGCTCTCGCCGATCGACGGCATGCCCATCGGCATCAAGGACCTGATCGAGACGCGCAACCTGCCGACCCAGATGGGCTGCAAGGCCTACGACGGCCACTTCCCGACCCGCGACAGCGCCATGATCCAGGCCTTGCGCGGCGCGGGCGCCATCATCCTCGGCAAGACGGTCACGACGGAACTCGGCCAGAGCGAGCCGGGCCCCACCACCAACCCGTGGAACCCGCGGCACACGCCGGGCGGCTCCTCCTCGGGCTCGGCGGCCGCCGTCGCGGCCGGGATGGTGCCGGCCGCGATCGGCACGCAGGTCGGCGGCTCCATCATCCGGCCCGCGAGCTTCTGCGGGAACATCGCCCTCAAGCCCACCCAGGGCGCGATCCACCGCGGGGAGCGCCAGGGGTCCTCGCAATCCACTGCCGGCGTCCACGCCAACGCGCTGGCCGACATGTGGGCGGTCGCCATCGAGATCGCGAACCGCGCCGGCGGGGACCCGGGCACGCTCGGCCTGATGGGCCCGTCGCGCTGCCCGCAGCCCACGCGCCCCGAACGCCTCGCCGTCCTGGAGACGGAGGGCTGGGCGATGCTGGACGACGACAGCCGCGCCGCCTTCGAGGCGCAGGTCGAGGCGCTGCGCGCCCGCGGGGTCGAGGTGCTGCGCCGGGGCGACCACCCCTGGATCGAGGCGCTGGAGCGCAGCATCGCCAACGCCAAGGCGGTGACCAACGTCGTCGTCGGCTTCGAGAACCGCTGGTCGCTCCTCGAACTCGAGCGCAACAAGCCAGGCGGCTTGTCGGCCCGCGCCCTGGCGCGGCTCCGCATCTCCGAGAAGCTGACGGTCGCCGATTACCGCGCCGCCCTCGCCGAGCGCGAGGCGATGCGGGCGGCGCTGGCGCGGCTCGCGCCGCTGGTGGACGCGCTGGTGGCACCCGCCTCGCCGGGCCCCGCGCCGGTCTGGGACCCCAAGGCGCCCGATGCCGAGAGCAACCCGCGGCCCACGGGCGACATCGCCTGCAACGCCGCGACCTCGGCGCTGGGCTGCCCCGCCGTGACGCTGCCGCTGATGGCGGTGCGCGGCCTGCCCTTCGGCCTCCAGGTGATCGCCCAACCGCACGCCGACGCCCGCGCCACGGCCATCGCCGGGTGGATCCTGTCGAACTGAGCATACCGACGGGAGCCCGGCCCCGAACCGCCCCCCCCCCCGCGAAGGCGCGAAGCGGTTTCGCGGGGAAGCCTAAAGCTCGGCCGAGGCCAGGGCCGGGCGCGCGTCGCGCCCCCACAGCCCCTCGTAGAGTTGCAGGATGCGGTCCGCCTGGGTCATGCCGCTGGCGACGATCTCGTGCAGCGGCGCGAGGTACTGTTCCTCGCCCAGGCCGCGCGCCTTCAACCCCTGCTCGCTAATGGCGAGCGCGTCGCGCGCCACGTCGCGCAGGCTGCGCCCCGCGACCGTCGCGCGAAGCCCGAGGCGCGGCGCGTCGGCGCGCAGCGCCAGCATGTCGGCGTGGCTCCAGCCGCGGATGAGCGCCGCCGCCGCCTTCTGCGCGGCGGCGTCGTAGATCAGCCCGACCCAGAAGGCGGGCTTCGCCAGGATCATCGCCGCGCTGCCCGAATCCGAGCCGCGCATCTCCAGGAAGCGCTTGAGGCGCACCTCGGTGAAGACGGTCGTCACGTGGTCGGCGATGTCGCCCATCGTGGCCCGCTCCCCCGGGAGGGAGGGCAGGCCGCCCGACATGAAGGCGCGCATGGAGGCGCCGGCCGCGTCGTGCAGCTTGCCGTCGCGCGCCACGAAATACATCGGCACGTCGAGCACGTATTCGGCGAATCGCTCGAAGCCGAACCCGTCCTCGAACACGCAGGCCGGGATGCCGGTGCGGTCCGGATCGGTGTCCGACCACACATGGCCGCGCAGCGAGAGGTAGCCCGACGGCTTCCCCTCCCGCAGCGGGGAGGACGCGAAGAGCGCGGTGGCCAGCGGCTGCAGCGCGAGCGAGACGCGCAGCTTCTCGACCATGTCGGCCTCGTCGCCGAAATCGAGGTTCACCTGCACGGTCGAGGTGCGCAGCATCATGTCGAGGCCGAGCGAGCCGCGCGTCGGCATGTAGCGCCGCATCACGGCGTAGCGCGACTTCGGCATCCAGGGCATGGCGTCGCGCGTCGCGAGCGGGTGGAAGCCCATCCCCGCGAAGCCGAGGCCGAGGGGCGCCGCGACCTCGTGGATGTCGCGCAGATGCGCCGCGAGTTCGAGGCGCGTCTCGTGCAGCGTCTCGAGCGGCCCGCCCGACAGCTCGAACTGGCCGCCCGGCTCCAGGCTGACGCTCGCCTGGCCGCGCGTGAGTCCGATGACGTTGCCGCCATCCCGGATCGGCTCCCAGCCCTTGGCCTGGATGCCCTCCAGCATGGCGCGGATGCCGTCGGGCTCGTAGGCGGGGGGCGAGAGGTCCGCGCGGCGAAAGCCGAACTTCTCGTGCTCGGTGCCGATGCGCCAGTCGGCGCGCGGCTTGCAGCCGGCGGCGAACCACTCGGCCAGCTGGCGCGCATGGGTGAAGGGCGTCGGATCGGCCTGGCCGGGATTGGACATCAACGCTCCGTCTGCTCTGCCGACCCTCAGCCCAAAGCGCGTCCGTCCAAAGCGAAGACGATGGACCCAAGCCCTGCGACCGCCGCCGTCTCGGCCCGCAGGATGCGCGGCCCGAGTGACGCGAGCGATACAAAGGGAGCGCGCGCGAGAACGTCAAGCTCGTGCGGCTCGAACCCGCCCTCCGGTCCGACCAGCCATGCGACGGGCGCGGAGAGCCCCGCGAGCAGCGAATGTAACCCCGCTGCCTCACGCCGCTCGGCCCCCACGAGCAGCCGGGATCCGTCCCACCGCTCCAGCACGGCGTGCAAGGGCTGCGCCGACTCGACCACCGGGACCGACAGGCGCTCGCTCTGCTCGGCGGCGCCGCGGGCGATGGCGGAGAGGCGCTCGGCGTTCACATGCGTCGCGACGCAGCGCCGCGTCAGCACCGGGCGGATCCGCGCGACGCCGAGCTCCGTCGCCTTCTCGACCGCCCAGTCCATCGCCTCGCGCTTCAGCGCGGCGAGCAGCAGCGTCACGGCAGGCTCCGGCACGGGGGCGCGGCACCGCGCGCCGAGGCGCATCGCGCCGCGGTCCTTGCGCAGCACGGTCAGCTCGGCCGCGAACTCGCCATCCTCGGCGTTGAAGGCGTGGAGCGAGTCGCCCGGCCCGCGCCGCAGGACGGTGCCGACATGATGCGCCTGGGCCGGGGTCAGCGCGACCTCGGCGCCTTCGGAGAGGGGGAAGCCGCAGAACAGCCTGGGGATGGACATGCGCCGATGTGGCGTGCTGCATCCCGCCGATGCAACCCTACACGGATATCCGTGCGGGTGGCTGGGTGGCACGCCTGCCCGCCGCCTGGCGCCCCTACGCGCTGCTGATGCGCGCGGACCGGCCGATCGGCGCCTGGCTGCTCTACCTACCGGGCCTCTGGGCCATCGCGCTCTACGCCGCCTCCTGGGGGGACGGCGTGCGGCTCGCGCTGCTCTTCCTCGTCGGCGCCTTCGTCATGCGCGGCGCCGGCTGCGTCGTGAACGACCTGTGGGACCGCGACCTCGACCGCCAGGTGGAGCGCACGCGCGGCCGGCCGCTGGCCTCGGGCGCCGTGCGGCCGATGCAGGCGCTGTGGTTCCTGGCCGCGCTCTGCGCCATCGGCCTCGCCGTGCTGCTGCAGCTGAACGGCGCGGCGATCCTGCTCGGCGTCCTCTCCCTCGTGCCGGTGGTGCTCTATCCGCTGGCCAAGCGCGTCACCGACTATCCGCAATTCGTCCTCGGCCTCACCTTCGGCTGGGGGGCGCTGCTCGGCTCGGCGGCGGCGACGGGCACCCTGCCCTGGCCCGCCCTGCTGCTCTACGCCGCCTCCATCGCCTGGATCCTCGGCTACGACACGATCTACGCCCATCAGGACCGCGAGGATGACGCCCTCGTCGGCATCCGCTCGACCGCCTTGCGGTTCGGCGAGCGCACGCGGCCCTTCCTCGCCGCGTGCTACGCCGCGGCCCTCGGCCTCGTCGCCGCGGCGGGCCTCGCGGCAGGGCTCTCCCTCTGGTTCCTCGCGGCCCTCGCCCTGCCGGCGGCGCTGCTGGCGCGGCAGGTCGTCGCCCTCGACATCCGCGACCCGGCCCATTGCCTGACGCTGTTCAAGGCGAACCGGGAGGTCGGGCTGGCCGTGGCGCTCGCCCTGCTGATCGGCCGGATGTGAACCCCGAGGCCTTCATCCGCGCCCACACGGCGCCGGCGACGGCGCCGCTGGTGCCGGAGATCGCCCTCCTCCTCGCCTCGGAGATCACGCCGATCTGGCGCGCGACGGAGGAGTGGCTCCGCCAGGCCAACATCGAACCGCCCTTCTGGGCCTTCGCCTGGCCGGGCGGGCAGGCCACCGCGCGCCACCTGCTCGACCATCCGGAGAGCGTGCGCGGCAAGCGGGTGCTCGATTTCGCCGCCGGCTGCGGCATCGCGGCGATCGCCGCCGCCATGTCCGGCGCCGCCGGCGTGGAGGCCGCCGAGATCGACCCGCTCGCCCTCGCCGCCTGCCGGATGAACGCCGCGCTCAACGGCGTGACCCTCGCCACGCCCGAGGGCGACATGGTCGGCAGCGACAGCCGATGGGACATCATCCTCTGCGGCGATGTCTGCTACGAGGCGCCGATGACGGCGCACATCCTGCCCTGGCTGCGCCGCATGGCGGCCGCGGGCACGGAGGTGTGGCTGGCCGATCCGGGCCGCGCCTACCTGCCGAAGGACGGACTCGAACCGCTCGCGACCCACGCCGTCCCCACCACCCTCGAACTCGAGGACCGGACCGAGCGGGTGGTGACCATCGCGCGCCTGCTGCCCTGATGCCGGCTGCCCTGATTGGGGCAGCTTGACCGCAACCTCGCCCTGAAGCTGCCATGGGCCATGCCGAAGCTCCTTCGCATGTGGCCGGTCTTCCTCGCGGCGCTCGTCGCCTCCCTCCCCGCCCTCGCCCAGACGAAGCGCGACTACGACGCGCAGGGGCGCCTCACCGGGCGCACCGAATGGCGGGACGACACCGCCCGCCGATACGACGATGCCGGGCGCTACCAGGGGCGCAGCGACCTCCGCGGCGACACGCGGCGCGACTACGACGCCCAGGGGCGCTACCAGGGCCGGGTCGAGACCCGCGGCGACACCCAGCGGCAATACGACGCCCAGGGCCGCTATTCCGGCCGGACCGAGCTGCGGGGCGACACCTCGCGCCACTATGACAGCAGCGGACGCTACACCGGCCGGACCGAGCGCAGCGGCGACACGCTGCGCCACTACGACGCCCAGGGCCGCATGACGGGGCAAACCAGACGTTAATCCCCACGACAGTTTTCCGCTGCACTGCGCTTCGCTTCGTTCCGCGGAAAACCGTCGCGGGGGCCCCGGCTTGGCGCTTGATCTTCGGGGCAAGCACTCGTTGGCGCGGCAAAGCCGCGCCGCCGACCGAACCGGGCCCTGGATGAGGGGCGCTCCATGCCATCCGCGCAACCGAATGCGGCCAGGAGCCGCGTGGCAGACGGCCCCCGGATCGCATTCGGTCCCGCCAGCATCCCGGACGCCTGTGATCCAGGGCCCGCTCCGATCGGCGGCGCGGCTTTGCCGCGCCAACGAGTGCCCGCCCCCAAGCCAAGGTGCCAAACGGGGCCCCCACGACGACTTCGGCCGGAGCGTAGCGGAGGACGAAGGCGGCGTGGGGAAGCAAGACAGGGCCCCCGCGACCGTTTTCCGCGGAACGAAGCGAAGCGCAGTGCAGCGGAAAACTGTCGTGGGGATCAGCGCGCCCCCGCCGCCACCCAGGCGATGATCTTCAGGCGCTCCTCCTCGGTGATCTCGGTGATGTTGCCGGGGGGCATCGCCTCCGTCTGGACCTGCTGGCGGACGGAAGCGGCCCACCGGCGGAGCTGGGCCGGCGTCTCCAGCACCACGCCCTTGGGCGCGCTCGCGATCCCCTCGAAGGTCGGGCGGGCCGCGTGGCACTGCACGCAATGGGTGGCGACGATGGCGTGCGCCTCGGTCAGCGTCGGCACCGCCACACCCGCCAGCCGCGCATCTGGCCGCGGCAGGAGCAGCACGACCAGCAGCGCGATCGCCACCGCGCCGCCCGCCGGCAGCGCCCAGTTGGAACGGCCCGAATGGCGCAGCACGAAGAATTGCCGCACGAGCGCCCCGGCCACCGCCAGGATCAGCAGGACCAGCCAGTTCAGGTGGTGCTGGTACAGCATGGGGTAGTGCGGCGAGAGCATCAGGAAGACGACGGGCAGCGTGAGGTAGGTGTTGTGCACGCTCCGCTGCTTGCCGACGGCGCCCCAGGCCGGGTCGGGCTCCCGCCCGGCGGCGATGGCGGCGACCATCTTCCGCTGCCCGGGGATGATCGCCATGGCGACGTTCGCCACCATGATCGTGCCGGTGATGACGCCCACCAGCAGGAAAGCCCCGCGCCCCGAGAACAGATGCGTGGCGATCAGCGTCACGACGACGAGGAAGCCGAAGCCAGCCGCCAGCAGCTTGCCCTCGCTCTCGCCCAGCTTCGACTTGCACAGCCGGTCATAGGCGACCCAGCCGGCCACGATCATGACCAGCGAGAGCAGGATCGCGGCCCAGACCGGCAGGTCCAGCACGTCCGGGTCGACCAGGTAGGTGCTCGCCTGGCCCCAATAGATCAGCGCGAAGAGGGAGAAGCCGCTGATCCAGGTCCAGTAGGCCTCCCATTTGAACCAGTGCAGCTTCTCCGGCATCGCCGGCGGCGCCGAGACGAACTTCTTCTTGTAGTAGAAGCCCCCGCCATGGAGGGACCATTGCTCCCCCCGCACCAGGGGGTCCCCGTCCTTCGGCCGCTCCAGGCTGTTGTCGAGCGCGATGAAGTAGAAGCTCGCCCCGATCCAGGCGATGCCGGTGATGACGTGCAGCCAGCGGATGAGCAGGTTGGCCCATTCGGCGGCGTAGGCGAGGTCCAACTCTCAGCTCCCGCGATAGGTCGTGTAGCCGAAGGGCGAGACCAGCAGCGGCACGTGGTAGTGCCCGTCCTCGCCCAGGCCGAAGGACAGCGTCACCTCGTCGAGGAAGGGCGGATCCGGCAGCTCGACGCCGAGCGCGCGGAAATAGGCCGCGACCTGGTAGACGAGCTGGTAGCGCCCCGCCTGGAACCCCTCGCCCTCGAGAAGGGGCTTGCCCGCGCGCCCGTCCTCGTTCGTCACGCCCTCCGCGAGCTTCACCCGCCGGTCCCCGTCGAGGCGGTACAGCGCGTAGGCCATGCCGGCGCCCGGCTTCCCGCGGGAGGTGTCGAGGACATGTGTGGAAAGCCGGCCCATCGCCTCGCCCCCGTGTTGCGGCGCAAAATTGCCCCCAGGGACCGCCGCAGCACAAGAGGATCGGTGCCTCCTCCCCCGGCCGGTCGAACCCGCCGGGGGGGCCGCCGTCAGCGGGGGCGGCGCGACGCCATCGCGCAGGTCACGCGGACATGCGGGATGACGGCAGCCAACGGCGGCGCCGCGCCGTCACGGACGCGGGCGACCGTCCAGCCAGCCTCGTTGACCCCGCCCCGCCCCTCGAGCGCCATGGGCTGGGCGGGGTCGATCGTCAGGCCGGTGCCCGGGAGCGGCGTCCGGGTGCCCGCCGGCATCGTCACGATCTGCCAGGTCGAGCCGCCGCTGTTGAGCACCGTGATGCCGTAGACCTGCTCGCCGCCGGAGGGCTCGGGGCCGCTGAAGGTGGCGATGACGTCGCCGCCGCAATGCGTCTGCACCGCCGACTGGGCGGCGGCGGTGCCGGTCATCAGCGGGAGGGCCGCCAGGGTGGCGGCGAAGGCGATGGATCTCGACATGGGGGTCACCTCCCGATCCGTCCTCCGATCCTGGGATCGCGGCGGCGCAGGCTCAACGAGGTCATGCGGATTGCCGGGATCGGCCCCACCGATTGCCGGCTTGCCCAGCGCCGACCGGAACCGTAAGGCCGTCCCGCCCACAGAGTGAATGCCATGCCCGACACCGTCGCCCCCAACCTCGTCGCCGCCGTGAACGAGCGCCGCCACTGGCAGGACATGATGGCGATGGCCGAGATCGGCGGCTTCACCGACGAGAACGGCAACATCGGCGTCAACCGCCCCTGCCTGTCGGACCTCGACCGCCAGGCGCGGCGCCTCCTCATCTCCTGGGCGGAGAAGGCCGGGCTCGCGGTCACGGTGGACCGCCTCGGCAACCTCTTCCTCCGGCACGAGGGCACGGATCCGACCCTCGCCCCGGTGCTGACCGGCAGCCACATGGACAGCCAGCCCAATGGCGGGCGCTTCGATGGCATCTGGGGCGTCATCGCCGGCTTCGAGGCGGTGCGCGCCCTGCGCGAGGCCGGGGTGTCCACGAAGCGCCCGATCGAGGTCGTCGCCTGGACCAACGAGGAAGGCGGCCGCTACGCCCCGGGCTGTATGGGCAGCATGGCCTATGCCGGCTTCGCCCCGCCCGACACCTGGGACGCCGTGACCGACAAGGACGGCATCGCCTGGGGCGACGCGCTGTCCGAACAGCTGAAGCTCGAAGCCGACATCGCCCGCCGCCCGCTCGGCGTGGTCGAGGGGCCCGCCCCCTTCGCCTATGTCGAGGCCCATATCGAGCAGGGCCCGCTGCTCGAGGCGAAGGACATGGACATCGGCGTCGTCACCGGCATCCAGGGCAGCCGCTGGTTCGTCGTCGAGCTGAAGGGCAAGTCGGACCACGCCGGCACCACGCCGCTCGCCATGCGCAACGACGCCGTGCAGGACATGGTCCGCGCCATCACGGCGCTGAACCAGCTGATGCACGACCCCTCGGACGTGCTGCGCTTCACGGTCGCCAGCATCGAGGTGCAGCCCAACACCTCGAACTCGGTCGCCGGCCTCGTGCGCTTCACGATCGACTTCCGCCACCCGGACAACCGCGTGCTGCAGGCCCGCGGCAACGCCATCGAGGGCGTGATCCAGGCCGCCGTGAGGACCTGCACCGTGAAGCTGACCGAACGCTTCCACGCCGTGCCCGTGAACTTCCAGCCCGAGGTGCCCGACGCGGTCGAGGCCGCGGCGAAGGCCCAGGGGTTGCGCCACATGCGCCTCCCCTCCGGCGCCTTCCACGACAGCCAGTTCATGGTGCCGCTCTGCCCGACGGGGATGATCTTCGTCCCCTGCCGCGCCGGCGTCTCCCACCACCCGAGCGAATACGCCACGCCCGAGGCGCTGGCCGCCGGCACCCGCGTCCTCGCGCAGGTGCTCGCCGACCTCGCCGATCGCTGATGCCGTTCTGGAGCACCGCCGTGTCCGACCAGCTTTCCCTTCCCAAGGACCGCATCCGCACCCTGCTGCTCGAGAACATCTCCGAGACGGCGGTGAACCTCCTCGCCGAGGACGGCTACCGCAACGTCGGCCGGGAGAAGAAGGCTCTGGAAGGCCAGGCGCTGGCCGATGCCCTCAAGGGCGTCCACATGCTCGGCATCCGCTCCCGCACCGAGGTCACGGCCGAGGCGCTGGAGGCCGCCGACCGGCTGATCGCCATCGGCTGCTTCTGCATCGGCACCAACCAGGTGGACCTCGACGCCGCGCGGCGGAAGGGCATCCCGGTCTTCAACGCGCCTTTCTCCAACACGCGCTCCGTCGCCGAGCTCACCCTGGGCGAGATCGTGATGCTGCTGCGCGGCGTGCCGGACAAGTCGGCCTCCGCCCATCGCGGCGGCTGGGACAAGTCGGCCGACGGCTACCGGGAGGTGCGCGGCCGGACGCTGGGCATCGTCGGCTACGGCAACATCGGCTCCCAGCTCTCGGTGCTGGCGGAAGCCTTCGGCATGCGGGTGATCTACTACGACCACTCGGCCAAGCTGCCCCTCGGCAACGCCAGCCGCTGCGCCACCCTCGACGAGCTGCTGCACTGGTCCGACATCGTGACCCTGCACGTGCCCGAGACGCCCGAGACCATGGGCATGATCGGCGCGGACCAGATCGCGAAGATGAAGAAGGGCGCCTTCCTCATCAACAACGCCCGCGGCACGCTCGTGGACATGAACGCCCTCGCCGGGGCGCTGAAGGCGGGCCACCTCACGGGCGCCGCGCTCGACGTCTTCCCCGAGGAGCCGAAGCGCAACGGCGACCCCTTCGTCAGCCCCGTCCAGGGCCTGCCGAACGTGATCCTGACGCCGCATATCGGCGGCAGCACCGAGGAAGCGCAGTCCCGCATCGGCGAGGAGGTGGCCCGCAAGCTCGCGGACTATTCCGACACCGGCACGACCGTCGGCGCCGTGAACTTCCCCCAGGTGCAGCTGCCGGCCCGCCCGACCGGCACGCGTTTCATGCATGTGCACCACAACGCGCCGGGCGTGCTCGGCAACGTCAACCAGGTCTTCGCCAAGCGCGGCGTGAACATCGCCGGCCAGTATCTCCAGACCGACGGCGACATCGGCTACGTCGTTGTGGACGCCGGCGCGACGCGCGACGGCGAGGCCATCCTGGCCGAGCTGCGCGCCCTGCCCCACACCATCCGCGCCCGCCTCCTCTACGAGCGGGAGTGACGCTTCTCAGGCGGCGGACCGTCGTTCCCCAGGCAGGCCGACGGCCGACAGGATGGTGTCAGCGAACTTGTCCCAGCCATAGCGAGCGTAGGCGGACGCCGCCGTTGCCTCGGCGGCTCGCGCATACCGCCCGGGATCGCGTGCGAGCGCAACGGCTTCCGTCAGCGCATCCTTCCACGTCCCCACCTGGACCAACCGGCCGGTTACGCCGTCCTCGATGGCGCTGCTGAAGGTGTATGTCGGAGTCGCGAGCGTCCATGTGCCAACAGCCGCTGCCTCGAAGAACTTCAGCTCGCTCTTGCAGTTGGTGAACTCGTTGTCCTGCAGCGGAGCGATGTTCAGCTCCACCTTCGCGATCATGTGCTGCAGGTTGAGGTAGTCCTGGAGCGGAATACGCTTCACGCGCTCCCCGAAGCGGGCGAGCGGCCCCATGCTGTCAAGGAAGCCAACTGCCAGGAGATCGACCCCGGGATCCGCCTGCATCACGGACGAGATGCCGTTCACCGCAACGGCAAAGTCCTTGTTGTGGGTCGGCGTGCCGCTGAAGTAGCCGATGGTGACGCGGCCATCGCCGCGGAAGCCGCGAGCACGCTTCTTGGCGAGCAGTTCGCGCGACACCGCCTCCTGACCGACATTCAGGTAGTTCGGCAGGATGCCCACATGGCTCCAGTTGAATGCCCTCGCCATCCGAGCAGCCAAGAAGCCGTTCGTCGCGATCCCGCCGGAGCACAGGCTCGCCGTGCATCCGAGACGGCCGATCACCGCGAACCAGCTGTCCCAGCAAGCCGGGTTTGCCGTGTCCTGGTCGAGTGTGTCGAGCAGCAGATGCACGTGCCGCGTTTCGAAGACGAGGTCATCGCAGTCGAAGAGGACACGGACGCCGGCGGCACGCGCCCTCATGATCAACCGAGCGACCGCGGCGTCATAGCGGAAACGGCAGATCACCAGCACGTCGAGCGTGGCAACCTCCCGCATCAAGGCCGGAATCTCGGCCCCTGAAAACCACGCCGCGCCGACATCCGGACGAGCGTCGGCAAGGGTTGTTGCAGGATTCAGGCAGCGGTAGCGGAACGTGCTCGTATCGGGCTGCTCATAAAGCCACGCGATGCGCGGACGGCCACGGCGGAGTTGGGTGAGGCGCGCTTCGAGAGGATGCGCCAGCCACGGGTCCACGTACGCGAACGGCTCGGTGATGAGGTCCACAAACATCGCCTCAAATTCCTTGGAAGCGGCTGGCGAGACGGCCCACCACCGGATCAAGGGCCTGCGTCCAGTCGCGCTGGATATGATCCAGCTCCCGGTTGCGGGCACGCGCCGCGTCGTCCCGGGCCAAGACTTCCAGACGCCGCAGACCCTCTCGCAGAGAACCGAGATCCAACGGCACGCACATGATGTTATCGGAGTAGTGAGCGAGACTCTCCTTGCCGGGATGTGTGTTCGTCAGAACCGCAGCACCGGCTGCCGCGAGATCGAGCGGCGGATAGGACGGATGCGGCGTGTCCATCAGGACAAATCCCGCATCCATCGAAGCGATGAAGCGCTGGTAGTCCCCCCAGGCCATCGATGCGTGACGTATGGGGACGACCCCGCGAGACAGCGTGGCAGGCGGCACGTCGTTGCCGGCCCAGTGGATTTCCCACTCGTCTGGGGCGAATATCCCGTCCGCTGCCGCCGCATCGAGGGCCTCGATGCCCCGCCAGAACAGGTTTCGCAGATTGTGAGGGCGCGCGTAAAAGAACAAACGCCGCTTCCCCGACGGCTGCGGCACGGGCGCGACGCCAGGGAATGCAGGCTCAAACCAATCGCCGTCGCGATCCAAGTTGAGAAGCGGTTCGGGTCCGGCGCGGAGATGCCGGAACAATGCCTCCGTGTTCACGATCACCGGGATGCCGGGCTCCGCCAGGGTTTCGGCGCAGCGGAGCCTGTCGTCACCCCGCGGATAGAACATCCGTTCGTCCTCCTGCACGAGCGCGATCACGCGTTCGCGCGGAACGCTCCGCAGCGCGGCCCAAGTCGACCACCAGGACGTGGTCAGAAACAGCTCCCTCTGGCCGAGAGGCAGGTCGCGCGAGCCATCGAGGGGCAGGAACGCCGTCTCGAGGACACCATCGAACTGCACATGGTTTCGCTTCAGGACTTCCCGAACCGGCTCGGCGTCGGGCGGCTCCGTCCGCGTGACGATCCGGAGCTGGGCACCCAGGCGATCGGCCAGTCGGGCAGCGAGCAACAGCGAAGTGCCGACCCCTCCGAACAGCGACGACGGGCCAACGCTGTCCGTCAGCACCGAAAGGCGCCGCGGCCCCTCGGCGAGCGGGAATGCGGTGAACCCGCGGAGGGCCGAGAAACGTTCGCCGACGAGATCTTCCGCCGACCGCAGCGGCTTCTCGAACTCGAGCGCCGGTGGCGCTGAAGCAGCAGGCGCTTCAGGCGCCGCGGCCGCTGCCGGCGCAGGTTCGGCCCTCGAGGTCAGTCGTCCTCCGAGCGCGCGCCATGCAGGCCTCGCCAGGCTCCGGACGGCACGGCGCACCGGCCGCGGCACAACCGACGCGACCCGCAACAGACGCAACCCGAGATGGAAAGCGAGAGAGGCCTGCACGGTCGCGAGTTCGGCTTCCGCCCGGACGGCTCGTGCCTGTTGCCCGAGCACAGCTTCTCGCAGCGCCACGGTTTCGGCCCGGGCGGCTTCGAGCCCGGCCGCCGCTTCGGAACGGACCCCGGCGAGGCCAGCAGCGGCTGAGGCCACGGCATCCGCCAGCTTAGCTTCGGCCAAGGATCGGGCGATGCGAGCCGTCTCGGCCTCTGCCGACACGTCATGCAGCTTTCGGATGGTATCCGAGAAATCCGCGCGGACCTTGGCCGCGGCCCGCTCGTCGGCCACGCGGGCCAGCCGCTCCTCGATCACACAGGCGAAGCTTGCCACGAGGCGGTCCGAGACCGGCTCGGCTACGCGCTCCACGACGAAGGCATGCGGGGTGAGGAACCGCGCGTCGACCTCGGGCACCGGTGCGAAGCCCGCCTCGGCAAACCGCTCCAGCCACCAGCGTGGGGGCTTCACGTTGATGTGGGTCGGCTCATCGAAGTCGATCGGTGAGGACGAAAAAAGGATCCTGGGCGCGGCCGATGCCATCGCCGCGATGGCACGCAGCGATTCCTCTTCGGGCATATGCTCCAGGACTTCGATGCAAGTCACCAGATCGTAGGGCCCGCCAAGGGACTCTGTTATGGAGCCGGCCGTGACGTAGTCCCGCAAGTCCCGCCGCACCTGGGAGACCGCGAACTCCGAGATGTCCCTGCCCCAAGTGCGGATGCCCCGACGCCAGGCAGCCTCCACGAGGAAGCCGTGGGCGCATCCGGCATCGAACATCGTGCGGGGCCGAAGCAGCCGAGCGATCTCGTCGGCTACCTTGCCGAAGAACTCGCCCCACTCAGGCCGTTCCCGCGTGTACGGAATAGGCCCGCAATGAGATAGATAGTATGCCTCATCGTAGTCGCTTGCGCGCATCCCGATCCCCCGGATCCCATTCCGAACGGATGCGATACCGGTGTCGGCCTTAATTTGAAAGCCACGCGACCCGGTCGCCCGTTGCGGCGCCCAGACCCGGCGCCAGGCCTGCCGCCCGACTTTCTGCGCCGCTGGGCCCCAGCGTCTGCGCCCGATGCGACGATCGGGTTGCGGCCGCAGGTTCCTCTGCTGGAGGCCGTCCGGGACGATATCCAACAAGCTCCGAGGCGGGCCGATCACGGCCGCCGGAGCCCCGTCTCACCGGCATCTCAGCTGAAAATGACCCGGGCATGCCACGCGGCGACACCGTTGCGGCCCGTGTCGGCGGCGCAAGCCCGAGGCCCCGCCGATGGCGCCAACAGCCCCACCGCCAGCGGCGGCGGCATGTGCGGCGGCGCCGGAGGATGACTGGGCTGGCCATTCAGCCCCACAACCTGCACGCGCCCGTGGTGCAACGCGAAGGGCGCGTGGCCCTGCACGGAAACTCAGTGCCGCCTGGCGACGAGACGCGAGGGCGAGGCGGACGCAGAGTCAATGGCCGTCTCGCTCAGAAGCCAACGCGACGCGCGACGGCGAGGCCATCCTGGCCGAGCTGCGCGCCCTGCCCCACACCATCCGCGCCCGCCTCCTCTACGAGCGGGAATAGCCGCGGCCGCTCCGCGGCGGACAGCTTCGGCCGCTCCGCGGCGGCGAACAGCCATGGCCGGGGTTCATGCAGTGGCAACAGACGGGGCGGAACCTTCACCGGTGCGCCCCGCCCTCCCCCCGGCCAGCCGGCCGCCCGCGCCCCTCCGCACCGCCGCCAGGCGGGCGTTGGACGGCGCCGCCCACCCGCGCGGCGACGGCAACCCGACAGAGGTCCGCCATGCCGCGTGACGTGCCCGCGACCGAGGAACCGACCGAGGATCCGCCGCTCTGCGATCACCGACTCATCATCTTCCGGCCGTCGGCGCTCGCCACGGCGCTCGAGCCGCATCTGCGCAGCCGGTCCGCCATCCAGGGGGACGGCTTCCTGGCCGGGCTGGACCTCCACCCGGAGCGCGGCGGCATCGCCTGCCGCATCGACACGAGCGGCACCGCCAGCGAAGTCTGGCTCGACGGCGTCGGCCTCGCCTCCGCCCTCATCGCCTATTGCATCTCCGCCGGCATTCCCCTGCCGAGCCGGGCGGGCAAGCGGATCGAGGTCATGGACGATCGCGTCCTGCTGGAGTTCCGGATGAGCTTCCCGAAACCGCCACCGCCGCGGCGGCGCGATGCGAGCGGCGCCGTCGTCCCGCAACCGATCCGCCGCGCCCCCGACCGGGCCTGACACGAAGCCCGCGCGGCGCCTCGACCCGCATCGCTCGTCCGGCCGAGACGGCTTGCCCCGCCTCAGCGCCGCCGATGCCGCCAGCGGTCCTGCAAGGGCCCGATCGCCAGCAGCGGCGTCGCGCCGAGCGCCATCAGCGCGAACACCCCCGCCCAGCCGCGCGCCCCGGTGGCGAAAGCCGCCGCCGCCAACCCGGCCAGCGTGCCGATGACGAAGAGCGCCAAGCCGAACAGCGCGAGGACGAGGCGATGACGACGGCCGAGAAAGGCCGGCGGCGGTGCGTCGTTCCGCGGGCGGCCATCGGCGCCCACCTCGCGGATGCGCTCCGGGTCCAGCCCGAAGGGCGCGCGACCCGACACGCGTCCGTCACCGGCGCGTGACGACGAAGCGGATCACCGAGCCGGACACCGACGGATCGAGCCCCATCTTCCGCAGGCGCCGGCGCCGCCACCACAGCGACACCGCGCCCACCGCCGCCGCGCCGAGCAGCACAGGCAGGAGCAGGCCGATGAACACCAACGCGAGCGCGGCCAGCACCAACCCACCCGCGACCACGGCCACGAGGATGGCGATCCCGCCGAAGCGCGCGAGGAAAGCGTTGAAACCGGTGGGCCGCGGCGGCGCGCGGAACTCGCCCTCGGGCGTCATGTCCAACACCGGCGGGCGGGGGCGCTCGTTCGTCATGGCACCCGCGATGTTGCCCCCGGCACCGTCCGCTTCAAGCCCCGCCTTCCACCGCCCCGCCCGCGGTCCTATGAGGCTGGCAGGTGGTGTCGCGCCAAGCGGCCCTTGGAGCGGGCGTCGCCCCCTCCAAACCTCCCCCACCAGGGGCCCGGGGCCCCTGGACCCGCCGTGACCTGTCGGGGTTGAGGGAGGGGCGTCGAAGCGAGCACCCTTGATCCAGGGCTCGCCATGCCCCTCCCTCAACCCCGATCAAAGTCCTGGTTTCCGAAGGCCTCCCGGCCTCTGGTGGGTGGGGGTTTGGGGGAGGGCGACGCCCTCCCCCAACGTCGCTTGCGCCGACCCACCTGCCAGCCTCGTGGGCGAGAGGGAGTGTGGAGCGGTCATGGTTTTGCTCGGTTGTGTGGCGGATGATTTCACCGGCGCGACGGATCTCGCCAGCACCTTGGTGCGGGGCGGGATGCGGACGGTGCAGGCGATCGGCGTGCCCGATGTGGTGCCCGATGCGGACGCGGTGGTGGTCGCGCTGAAGTCCCGCACGATTGCCGCGGCCGACGCCGTCGCGCAGTCGCTCGCCGCCTGCGAGGCGCTGCTGGCGGCGGGGGCGAAGCAGATCCTGTTCAAGTACTGCTCGACCTTCGACAGCACCGATGAGGGCAATATCGGCCCGGTGGCCGAGGCGCTGGCGAAGCGGCTCGACGCGTCGCTGACGCTGTTCTGTCCGGCCTTCCCGACCAATGGCCGCACCATCTACCAGGGGCACCTCTTCGTCGGCGGGAACCTGCTGAGCGAGAGCGGGATGGAGAACCACCCGCTGACGCCGATGACGGACGCCAACCTGGTGCGCGTGCTGTCGCGCCAGGCGCGCGGCCGTGTCGGGTTGATCCCCTTCGCCGTGGTCGAGCAGGGCCCCGCCGCGATCCGGGCGGTGATGGCCCGGCTGTCCGAGTCAGGCTGCGTCCACGCGGTGGCCGACGCGATCACCGACGCGCATCTGGTGGCCCTCGGTGAGGCCTGCGCGCGCCATCCTCTCGTTACCGGCGGCTCCGGCATCGCGCTCGGCCTGCCGGGGAACTTCCGCGCCGCCGGGCTGCTGCCGGAGCGGAGCGACGCGGCCGCCCTGCCCCCGCCGGCGGGCGCGTGCGCGGTGGTCGCCGGGTCCTGCTCGCGCGCGACGCTCGGGCAGATCGGCCTCGCGCGGGATCACGTGCCGGTGCTGGAGCTGGACGCCCTGGCGACGCCGGATGCCGCCGCCCTCGCAGCGCAGGCCGTCGCCTGGATGGAGGGGAAGCTCGACGCGGCGAGGCCCGTCGTCATCGCCGCGTCGGCGCCGCCCGATCGCGTGGC
>JAIEOO010000370.1 GCA_019750475.1 Acetobacteraceae bacterium
TGTCCGCCGTGCCAGCCTGACCAGCGGCCAACCCGCAGGAGCCAACGCTCCTACACCATCATCAGGGACACGACCCCGCACCACGCCCATCGGCGATCTCGTGCGGCAGCACCGCCCGAACATGGTCGTGGTCGGCATGGGCGACACCATGGCGGGCTACATCCATCGCACCATGCCGCGCGAGGAAATCCGCGAGCAGGTCACCGCACTGACCGCCGAGATCCGCGCGCTGAATCTGCCCTGCATCTGGATCGGGCCCTCCTGGGGCAGCGAGGGCGGACCCTTCCTCAAGACCTTCGACCGCGTGCGCGAGATGAACGAGTTCCTCTCGACCGTGGTCGCCCCCTGCACCTATGTCGACTCCACGCGTCTCTCGCGCCCCGGCCAGTGGCCGACCTTCGACGGGCAGCACTACACGGTGGATGGCTACCGCGCTTACGGCCAGGCGCTCGGCCAGGCGATCACGGCCATCCCCGCCGTGCAGCAACTGGTGCGGAGGTAAGGCCGGGCGAGGGCGAAGCCGGTGATCTTCGCCTCCTTCGAGTTCCTCTTCCTCTTTCTGCCGCTCTTCACGGCGGTCTATTTCGCCACGCCCGACCGCTTCCGGAACTGGCCCATCCTGATCCTCTCCTGGGCCTTCTACGCGTGGTGGCGCGTGGACTTCCTGGCGCTGCTCGCGGGCGTCACGCTCTTCACCTTCGTGCTGGCGGCCTGGATGGACCGGCACGGGCCGCGGACGCCGGCTGCCACGCGGCTGCTCTGGGTGGCGCTGGTCGGCAATCTGGGCGTGCTGGCCTATTTCAAGTACGCGAACTTCGGCGTCGAGACCTTCAACCAAGTCATCACGGCGGCCGGCTTCACGCCCATGTCCTGGACGAACATCGTCCTGCCGGTCGGCCTCTCCTTCTACGTTCTGCAGTCGGTCAGCTACGCGATCGACGTCTGGCGCGGCGACATCCGGCCGACGAAGCGCTTCGTGGACTACGCGGCCTACAAGGCACTGTTCAGCCAGCTCATCGCCGGGCCGATCGTGCGCTACGCCGAGATCGCGGAGATGCTGCGCCACCGGACCCACAGCCTCGCGCAGTTCGGGGCGGGAGCGCGACGCTTCATGGTCGGCTTCGCCATGAAGGTGCTGATCGCCGACACGCTGAGCCCTGTCGTCGATGCCGCCTTCGCGCTGCCGGAGCCGACGCTGGCCGATGCGTGGCTTGGCGCCGTCGCCTACACGCTCCAGCTCTTCTTCGACTTCGCGGGCTATTCGGCGATGGCGATCGGCCTCGCGCTGCTCTACGGCTTCCGCTTCCCCGAGAACTTCAACCACCCCTATCTCGCGCGGTCCATCCAGGAATTCTGGCAGCGTTGGCACATGACGCTGTCCCGCTTCCTGCGCGACTACCTCTACATTCCGCTGGGCGGGAACCGGCTCGGGCCCGTCCGGACCTACGTCAACCTGATGCTGACCATGGTCATCGGCGGTTTCTGGCACGGCGCCAACTGGACCTTCATCCTCTGGGGCTTCTGGCACGGGCTCTGCCTCTCGCTGCACCGCGCCTGGAACCAGGCCGGCTTCCGCATGGCGGCGTGGATCGCCCTGCCGCTGACGCTCGTGGTCGCCATCCTCGGCTGGGTGCCGTTCCGCGCGCACGACCTGGCCTCGGCCTTCGTGATGCTGGGGGGCATGGCGGGGCTGCACGGCGTGGCGCTGTCGGACGCGCTGGCATTGCAGGTGGCGCCCGACCAATGGTGGTGCCTCTGGATCGCGGTCGGCCTCGTCTTTCTGCCGCTCGGCAACCGGTGGTGGCCCTGGGCGCGCCCGGAGCCGTCCGGGCTGTGGCGCGTCGCGGTGGACCTGGCGCCGCTCGCGGGCTTCGCGCTCAGCCTCGTCGCGCTCTACAGCCGCGCCGCGGCGCCCTTCCTTTATTTCCAGTTCTAAAGGGGATCGAGATGCCCAGCCTCCGCCTCCAGGGACTGGCTTTCCTCCTCCTGATGGGGTGGGGCGTGTGGCAGGGCATCGCCGCCTTGTCCTCGGATGCGGCCCGCAGCCGGCTCGCGCCCGTGATGACGGGAACCGACTTCCTCGCCGGCCGCACGGCCGCCGCGATCAACCATGTCATGGCCCATGCCTTGCCCGCCGATGCCTGGCTGCGCGCGGCGGGCGGTTCCATCCGGTACGTCCTGTTCCGCTCGGGTGGCCCGCAGGTCCGCCTCGGCTGCGATGGGTGGCTCTTCCTGACCGAGGAGCTTCGCCCCTGGGACGGCGCGGCCGAGGCCATGGCGGCCCGCACCGCCGCCCTCGCGCGGATCGAGGGCCGCCTGCGCGAGCAGGGAGTCGCCCTGGCGGTCGTCCTCGTGCCCGACAAGGCGCGCGTTCAGTCCGCGTCACTCTGCGGGGCTCCACTCTCGGAGCAAGCGGCTGCCCGGCACGATGCAGCGTTCTCGGCCCTCCGCGCCGCGGGACTCGCGCGGGTGGTGCCGCTTCTGCCTGCCCTGACCAGCGAGCCCGCGCTCTACTACCGGACCGACACGCACTGGAACCAACGCGGCGCGGCGCTGGCCGCCTCCGCGGTCGTCGCGGCGCTCGGCGATGTGGACCTGGCCCGTGACAAGGCCTTCCGGACGGAAGCCGCGGGGGAGGAGACCGATGGGCCGGGAGACCTGCTCCGGCTCATGGGGCTGGACCGCGCCGGCTGGCCGCGCCCGGCCCCAGACCGCGAGCGGCGCGAGACGACGACGGAGCAGGACGGCAGCGAGGCGGGGGGAGGGCTGCTCGATGACACGCCGGCGCCCGAGGTCGCGCTGGTCGGATCCTCCTACTCGCTCAACGCCAATTTCCACGGTCGCTTGCAGGAGGCGATCCAGGGCGTGGTGTTCAACGGGGCGAAGGCCGGCGGCGGCTTCGCCGGGGCGGCGCGCGAATACTTCACAGGTCCCACCTTCGCCGAGAGCCCGCCGCGCCTCGTCATCTGGGAAATCCCCGAGCGGGTGCTGGTACAACCCATCGAGCGCGAGGAGCGGGAGTTCCTCGCGCGCTGGTGAGCCGGCGCGGCTGCCGCGCGAAGGGACGCGAACCCCACCCGCGCTGCACGCGGCGGCTGGCGCCAGGTCCGACCGCTCTCCGCTACGGCGGCAGGAGGCGCCGGATGGAGGGCTCGATGGCCGCCGACAGCAGCGCGTAGCCCACGAAGGTCAGGTGGATGCGGTCCCAGGCGACATGCTCGGACAGGTTGCCTGAGGCATCGGTCAGGACCGAGCCGGCGTCGAAGAAGAACACGTCCCGCCCGTCCGCGCAGCGCGCGAGGATCTGGTTGATCCGCGCGTGGACCGCGCGCGAGGGGTCTCGCGCATCGGCACCGCGCGGCAGGAGCCCGAGCACCAGCACGCGGGTGCGCGGGCTGCGCGCGCGGATGGCCCGCACCGTCTCCATCACGCCGGCCGCCACGTTCTCGGCGCTGCCGTTGTAGAGGGTGTTGTTCGTGCCGATCAGCACGACGGCCCCCTGCGGCCGCAGGCCCGCAGGCCAGTGCCCATTCGCGATGCGCCACAGCAGCCCCTGGGTGAAGTCCCCGTTGACGCCGAGGTTGAGCACGCCCCGGTGCCCGTAGAACTGCCGCCAGATCTCCGGGAACCAGCCTTGAACGAGGCTGTCGCCGAGGAAGACCAGCTTCACCTGATCGAGCGGCACGCCGCGCAGCTCTTCGGTCAGAAGCTGCACCCGGCTCCGCCAGTTGGGCTCGGCGAGTTCGGTCGGTCGCGTTTCCACGAGGCCCGGACGCGCCGCCGGGCAGGCTGGTTGCGCCGCCGGCTGCGCGAGGGCGGGGCTCGCCGCCAGCAGCGCGGCGAGGCCGAGGGGAAGCGCCCTCACCGGCGCGGGGCGATGGTGTCGCGGGCGAGGAACGCGACGGGCTCACCCCGGGGCGCCATGAACCAGACCGAGTAGAGACCGCCCGCCTCGAGCCGCCCGAGGGGCAGAGGCGCGGCACGGGCCGTCGCGCAGCTCGCGCGGACGGTCGCGGCGGTCGGATTCACGCTCCGCATCCGCATCGTATCGGGCGCCATGTTGGAGAATACGGCCTGGTTCCCTTGCTCGAGCGTGAGGGCGCCGTTCGCGCAGCCGGGGATGAGGTGGAAGAAGGACAACCGCGCCCGTGTCTGGTTGAACGCGACCTCGTCCGCTGTCACGGCATGGGAGAGAGTCGCGCCGTCACGACGCAGCACCACGGTCGAGAAGTCGGCCGAGATGGGCACCTCCACCGTGCGCGAGGGCTGCCCGGCCTCCTCGACGGTGAGGCGGATGGGTCGCTGCTTGGCGCCCTCGGCCACCTGGTAGGCCGACACGCGCTCCGCTCCCTCGACGCCGACGGGCACGGCCGGACCGAAATCGGGGCGGATCGTCGCCGCATCCGGCAGGGCGGAGGCGAAGCGGACGAAACCGAAGCCTTCGGGCAGGCGCTGCTCGTACAGCATGAGCTGGGCGCCCGCCGGCGCGGCGCCCAGCAGGAGCAGCAGGACGGCGAGACGGATCATCACGGCCTCTCGTTCGGGACGCGCCAGGTTGGCGGCAGGAACCAGTAACGCGCGTAGAGCAGCGCGCCGCCCTGGTTGAAATCCCCCGTCCGCTCGAAGCGGGCGAGGGCGCCCAGTCGGAAGGCGGGCGTCACGGCGTACTCGATCTCGCCCTGCAGGCCACCCGTCAGGCCGCTGACACGCTGGCCAGGGTAGAAGGGATTGCCGCCGCCGGCGATGAAGGCCGATTGGCGCGCATTGTCGAGCGGGAAGAAGGGTGCCGAATCCTCGCGGAAGGTCTGCCAGCCGAGGGCCCCGAGCACGCGCCAGCGCCAGCGCTCCGTCTGCCGGGCCCACTGCACCTGCAGCGCCGCGGCCGTCCAGGACTGGGGCGAGAAATAGCCGCCATGGCCGAGCGAGAAGTAGCGGAGGTTCCGCTCGAAGGAGACGTGGCGGACATCGACGCCGACGAGCACCTCGTTGCCGGGCTCCGACACGACGGCGCGGGCCACGCCGCCGCCGATCTCCCAGCGGGTGTTGTCGGCGACGTCCGTGCCGCCGTACCAGCCATAGCTGCCCCCGCCGTAGAAGCGCCAGCGGCCCTCATTGTGCTCGAGCTGCGCGCGCAGCGTGGTGCGTGTGACGCCGCCCCAGCTTCGCCCGGTGGCCGGATCCTCGGCCCCTGCATAGGCGAGGATGCTGTCGGTCACGGCGCGGCGTTCGGCGATGAGGCGCAGCCGCGTCTGCTCCGCGATGGCCGGCGCCACCTCGACACCGCCCACGAGGTTCACGCGCCGGAAGCCGAGCGGCGTCGAGCCGATATCGACCCGCAGAGCGCCGATCGCGTAGCTGGCGGTGAGCGCCACGCCCGTTGCCTGCTGCTGTCGCGAGCCCGGCCGCACCTGACCGACCCACGGGACGAGGCCGCCATAGGGGAAGGCGCCGCCGTCGAGCGTCAGCCGGCCGGCGTCGAGATGGGTCGTGGAGGCGCCGAAGGAGAAGCGGCCGCCGATGCCGGGCACGGGGACCGACACCTCGACGGGGGCCTGGAACTCCGTCAGCCGCGACCGCCCGGCCTCGCCGCTGCGCGCCCGGACCCCGAGCCCGGCCTGGATCATCGGCAGGGGTTCGGTGCCGAGGGCCTGTTGCTCCCGCTGGATGTCCGCGATCAGGGCGCGCCCTTCGCCGTCGCCGTTGGCCGCCAGGCGCTCCGCCTCATCGTAGGCGCGACGCGCGCCCCAGGAATCGCCCCTCTGCCGGCGCAGCCTCGCATCGGCGAGCCAGAGCGCGGGATCGGATGGATCGTGGCGCAGCCCCTCTGCGACGAGGCGCTCAGCTTCGGCGTTGTCGCCGCGCGCCTGGGCAGCCGCCACGGCCATGCGGCGCGCTTCGCGGTTCGCCGGGTTGCGGTCGAGGAGCGTGGCCGCGGCCGCGCCGGCTTCTTGCGGCTGGTTGGCCGCCAGCCTCAACCACCCGTCGGCCGCGACGAGCGCGTCGTCACCCGGTCGGGCGCGAACGAAGGGCGCGAGCCGCTCCGCCCCGATCTCGGGCCGTCCTGCTTCACGCCAGGCAACGGCCTCGCGGACGGCGGCGCCCTGCGCCACGACCGTGGCGAAGAGGCGCTGCTCGCCCGTCAGATCCGCCTCCGCCAGCACGCGCTCGGCGACCCGGCCGGCGCGCTCCACGGCGCCGGCCTCCAGCAGGGCCGACGCGATCGCGATCTGCGCTTCCGGTTCCGGGTTGCGCGCGAGGGCCCGGTCGGCGGCTGCAACCGCGTCCGTGCCGCAATCCAGCCGCGTGAGGGCGCGCATGGCGGCTGCCGGCACGAGCCCTGCGGGATCGCGCTCGCCGGCCAGGGCGTCCAGCGCCGTGACGTTCCGCGCGGCCTCCGCGGCATCGAGCCGTGCCAGCTGCCGCGCGCGCGCGATGATCGCGTCCGACCCGGCTGGCCGCCGCCGCGGCGGGATGCGTTCGAGCCGGGCCGCGGCTTCGCGTGGATTGTCCGCGAGGGAGGCCGCCGCGAGCATGGCGTCCGGCGTGCCGAGCGCCACCAGCGCGTCCTCCTCGATCCGGGCTGCCGACACCTCGCCGCGCTGGCGAAGCAGCCGGACGAGGTCCGCGCGAACCCAGGGATCGGCGGGCGCGATCTGCCGTGCCTCCCGGAGGAGCGCGAGCGCCTCCTCGCCACCGACCGACGCAGCCTGCTCCCGCAGGGTCGCGGCACGCCCCAGTTCCCAGCCGCGCCAAGGGCGCAGCCCCGTCGAGAGGCGGAACGCGTCAGCCTCGGCGAAGCGGCTCTGCCGTTGCAGCGCCTCGAACAGCCCGGCCTGCGCCTCCGGGTTCCGCGGGCGAGCCGCGAGCGCCTCACGAAAGAGCGCTTCGGCGCCGCGCAGATCGTTGCGGGCCAGCGCGATCTGCGCGCGAACCAGCACCGCCTCCAGTGCCTCGCTCCCGCGCTGCCGTGCCGCGCGTTCGGCCAAGCGCTCTGCGCGCTCGTAGTCGCCGCGTTGGGTGGCTCGTCGGGCCTGAACCGACAAGGGAGGCGGCCCGCCGGCCCAGCGTCCCGCGGGCGCGGCGGGTGCCGTGAAGACCGGCACCTGTGGCGCGCCCTCTTCTCCCGGCAACCGGCCCAGCATCCGCAGGAACTCCTCCCGCCGATGGGGCGCCAGCACGATCGCCCGGTCGAGGAGACGTGTCGCATCCGCATCGCGGCGCTGCAGGGCGCGCGCGAGGGCGAGGCCCATGATCGCGTCGACATCCTCGGCATCGAGGGCGATGGCGCGTTCGAACTCCTGGGCGCCTTCCGCCAAGCGGCCTCCCGCGAGCTCCTCGAAGCCGCGAAGCCGCGCGTCGAAGCCCGGACCGGGGAGGACGGACCGCGCCTCCGCCCGCTTGTCGCGGATGGCCTCGTCGTCCGGGTAGCGGGCCAGATACGCCTCGTACTGGGCGAAGCTCTCGCCCGAGGGACCCTGCCAGAGCAACGCCTGGCGCCAGGCGGCGCGGGCGGATTCCGCGATGGCGGGTTCGCGCGACAGGCGCTCCAGCCAGTCGATGCCGCCGGATCGCGTCGTCTCGCGCAGGGTCAGCATATGCGCCGTCGCGAAGGCGAGCTGCAGGTTCGACGGGTTGGCGCGCGACATGGCGCGCAGGGCGGCGGTGGCCTGCCGGAACCCGTCCAGGCCCGTCTGCGACAGCGCGCTGTAGAACTCGACGGCCAGCACTTCCGGCGGATCGTTGCCGCCGAACACGCGGCGATAGGCAGCGACGGCCTCGGCGTGGCGGCCCTCCTGGGCCAGCGCCCGCGCCTCGGCGAGGGCCATCGGGTCCAGCGCGGCTGCGCGCATCGCCCCCTCGGCCCGGTTCGCATCCTGCGGGGTCAGCCGCTCGGGCGGCAAGCGTGCTTGGAAGCGTTGGGCGAGTTCGGTCTCGCCGAGCTGGATCGACAGCTCGATCGCGGGCAGCAGGATGACGGGATCGGCCGGTGCGGTGGCGAGGAGCCGCCGAAGCGCGCCGGCCGCGAGATCGCCGCGGCTCTGGGCGCGCCAGTAACCCGCCTGGTCGAGAAGGATGGCGCCGGGGGGGCGCGCCGGATTGGGCGGCGGCGGCGCCTCTTCCGGCGGCGCCGGCCCGTCCGCGGCGGGCGCGCGCGGCGCTGGGTCGGCAACCTGGACGACCGGCGTCTCCGCAGGCGCCGGCTGGGCCTGCGCGACCGGGGAAACCAGCGCGAGCGAGAGCAAGCCGGCCGCGAGCGCCCCGCGCTCGCCCGGGGACCTGCTGTCCCGCCTGCCGTCGCTCGCTCGCGTCACGCGCGTGCCCTGTCCGTCCCGAAATGCGAGACTAGCGCCACTTCTGGGGAAATCCAAGCGGAAAACGACGGTTTCAGGACGCCGCAGCCGGGCCTCGGCCATTGCCTGCGGCCTGACAGTCGCAGCCGCCGTCGGCCAGGGTCAAGCCCGAGGCATGGAACGAAGCAAATCACCCGCGCGCTCGGCCAGAGCCCCGACATCTTGGCTGTGGCGCCGCCGCCAGTTCGGCCGCTCCCGGTCGGTGCCGGGAAGGTTCACGCCCATCTTCCCGCCATCGAGGTCCTCTGCCTGGACCAGAACGGCCCGGCAGGGCGTGGCCATCACGAAGCGATGCGCCGCCACCACCGGATCGCCCGCCGAGCAGCCAGCTGACGCCAGCGCGTCATCGAGCGCCGCCACCTGGGTCGCCCTGGGCTGCAGATCGGCGTCGCCGAGGCCCAGCGCCGCGCGCTCGATCACGTCCACGCCTTTCCGCCAGCCGATGAGCGGCGGCAGGTCGTGGGTGCCGACGCAGGCCGCCGCCTGCTCCGGCCAGTCGCTGGGTGGCAGGAACCGCCCCTCCGCCTGCATGAACGGCAGCACCCGGTAGGAGAGCACCCCGCCCGCCTGGAGCGCCTCGCCCAGACCGGCGGGAACGGTGCCGAGGTCCTCGCCCACCACGACGCAGCGCAGCCGCGCGCTCATCAGCCGTAGCAGGGCGAACTGCTCCTCGAAGGGCTGGTCGAGATAGGCCCCCTCGGAACCACGAGCCCCTTCGGGAACCAGGAACAGGCGACGCAGGCCCATGACGTGGTCGATCCGCAGCGCGACGGCGTGGCGCATGTTCTCGTGCAGCAGAAACGCGAGGTGCGCGTGGCCCGCGGCGCGGGCGTTTCGCGGGTCCGGCGGTGGCAGCCCCCAGACCTGCCCCTGCGGGGCGAAGGGGTCGGGCGGGGCGCCCATGGCGAAGCCCTTGAGGAAGACGCCGGGGTGGCAGGCCATCTCGGCCCCATCCGGCGCCGGGCCGAGTGCGAGATCCCGGTACAGCCCCGCGCCGCTCCCTGCCGCGTGAGCCAACTGCCGCGCTGCGACCCATTGCTGGAAGACGGCGAAGTCCGGCTGCTCTGGCTCCGCGTGGCTCGCGAAGCGCATGAGGGTGTCGCCTCCGTCCGCCTGAAAGCGCGCGAACGCGGGGTCTCCGGGAGGCATGGCTCTGTAGGCCGCTGCCAGCACCCGGCGCTTCGCGGACCAGACGCCCGCGTAGTCCACGAGCTCTCGCCGGGCGAGCGCGTCGAAACGGGGGGCCTCCTCGGCGAAGAGCGGCAGATGCGCGAACTCCGAGACGTCGATCAGCAACGGTTCGAGGAATCCGCGGTGCGACGGCTGGTAGGGGCTGGCGCGCTCGCGGTCCCGCGGCAGGGCGTGGGTGGGCGAGAGGCCCAGCCAGGCAAATCCCTGAGCTTCCGCGGCGCGTGCGAGATCCGCGATCGCGGAGAAATCCCCGATGCCTTGGTCGCCATGCGGGCGGCGCAGGGCCCAGGATTGCGCTGTGAGACCGTAGAGCCGCCGTGGCGGCCGTACGGCTTGGCCCGGCGCGGCGATCAGGTGGCAGGATGCGGCACCGACGCGCAGCACATGCCGCCCGGCGGGGAGCGGCGGCAGCCCGAGCGACCACCGCCCGACATGCCGCCCGTCCGGCAGCACCGCGTCGGCGATCCGGGTGGTCGCTCCGGACACGGCGATGGCCCCGCCGGCCTCGAGGTCGATCCAGGCCTCTCCACCGGACCAGCCCAGCGTGGCTGCTCCAGGCGCCTCTGCATCGAGGGCGACGCAGGGCGGCAGGGGCGGGGGCGACGCGAGGGCGACCAGGCTCTCGCGCGCGGTGGCGGTGGTGCCGTGCGGCAGACCGAGCGCGTCGAGAAGCGCCCGCAACGTCGGCACGGGAACTTGATGGCCGCGGCCGGAGATTTCGTGCCACTCGGTCGCGATGCCGGCGGCGCGTGCGAGATCGCGCAGGAGCGCGTCGTCCGGCCCCGGTGACGGGCGCGGCGCCGGCACCTCCGCCAGCAGCATGACCGAGCGTGGGGCCACGGCGTCGGGCAGCACGGCGCCCCTGGCGGGGTCGGCACTGTCCACGACGAGCCGCCAATGGCGCCCGGGTCTCGGCTGAGGGAGGCGCAGCGCCTCCGGCTCCTCCGCCGCGTTCAGTGCGACCGCCACCCGATCGTCCCCGCTGGACAGGAGGGCCAGGAGGCTGCGCGCCTCATGCGCGCCCCACTCCACTTCTCGCCCGTCGGGCCGGCGCCAGACGACGTCCGGCAGACCGGTCGCGGGATCGGGGAGGCCCGTGAGGGGGCCGGAGCCGTGAAGGGCCGGGTGGTCGAGCCGGGCGCGGACGAGGCGACCGACGAACAGGGCCAGCCCGTGGTCCGCGCCTTCCCAGTTCATCCACGCGGTCGCGTTGTCCTGCGCGTAGGCGTTGTTGTTGCCACCCTGGCTGCGGCCCAGCTCGTCGCCCATCGGGAGCATCGGCGTCCCGCGTGCGAGGAGCAGCGTGGCGAGGAGCGCCCGCACGTCGCGGCCGCGCCGCTCGACGATTCGTGGATCGTCGCTCGGCCCCTCGACGCCGTTGTTCCAGGAGAGGTTGTGCCCCGTGCCGTCGCGGTTCTCTTCACCGTTCGCGTGGTTGCGCCGTTCGGTGAAGGCGACGAGGTCGGCGAGGGTGAAGCCGTCATGGGCGGTGATGAAGTTCACGCTGTCCGCGACCGAACGGCCGTCGCGGAACACATCCGCGGAACCCGCGAAACGGGTCGTGAACTCGCCGAGCATTCCACCGTCACCGCGCCAGAAGCGGCGCACGCCATCGCGGAAGCGGTCGTTCCATTCGCCCCAGCCCTGGAAGGCGCCGAGGCGGTGACCGTCCTCGCCGATGTCCCAGGGCTCCGCGATGATGCGCAGGCGTCGGAGCACGGGGTCCTGACGGATCGCCATCAGGAAGGGCGCATCGGCGTCGAAGGCGCCGTGCGGCCCGCAGCGCCCGAGCGTCGTCGCGAGGTCGAGCCGGAAGCCGTCTAGGCCCGCCTGTTCCGCCCAGTGCCGCAACGCATCGAGGGCGAGCCGGAAGGGCCAGGGCCGGTCGAGAGCCAGCGTGTTGCCGCAGCCGGCATCATTGGCGAGGACGCCGCCGCGAAAGCGGTACCACGTCGTCTCGCCGAGACCTCGCAGCGAGAGGGTCGGCCCGAAGGCGTCGCTCTCACCGGTGTGGTTGAGCACGACGTCGAGAAGGACGCTGATGCCCGCCGCGTGCAGCGCCTCGACGGCGGCACGCACCTCCGCCATGCCCCCGGGGGCGAGGCGCGGGTCGGGCGCGAGCAGCGCGACCGGGTTGTAGCCCCAGTAATCGGTGAGCCCCAACGCGGGCAGATGCCGCTCGTCGCACCAAGCGGCACTCGGCATCAGCTCGACCGTCGTCACCCCGAGCCGCGTCAGATGCCGGATCGCTTCCGGATGGGCCAGGCCCGCGAAGGTTCCTCGGATCGCCTCGGGGATCCGAGGATGCGTCGCCGTGAAGCCGCGGACATGCAGTTCGTAGATGACCTGGGGGCCGGCGGGCGCCAGGCCGGGGCGGGCTGGGAGAGAAGCCTCTGCCACGCAACGCGGCATCTGCGCGGCGGTGTCCTCGCCGCCCGTGAACTGCGCCGGATGCAGCCGCAGGGGCGCGTCGAGCCGCCGCGCCCAGGGATCGAGCAGCAGCTTGGAAGGATCGCAGCCCGGGCCATGGGCGCGGAGGCCGTAATGCCCGCCCGGGCCGAGGCCCGGGACGAAGCCCTCATGCACCGCGCCGCACCGGGCGAGCGTGTGGCGCCGCTCGCCATGCGCGTCGAAGACGCAGACTTCAATGCGCTCCGCTTCCGGCGCGGGCAAGGCGACGTGCGCCCCGTCGAGGCCGGGCGTCACGCCGAATTCGGTCATGCGGCCCGGCTGCGGACGAGAGCGCGGAAGAGCTCGGCATAGCGCCGGGCCGAGCGCGCCCAGGACCAGTCGGCCGTCATGGCGTTGCGCTGAAGGCCGGACCAGGCGTCCCGGTCCCGTCGCAGGGCAGCCGCGCGGCGGATCGCCGCGCCGAGCATCTCGGGCGAACCGGGCGCGCAGAGGAAGCCATTGCCCCAGCCCGCCGCCAGCGCCGCCTCGGACGCGTCCACCACCGTGTCGGACAGGCCGCCCACCCGCGCGGCCACGGGCAAGGCCCCGTAGCGCATCGCGCACATCTGGGTGAGGCCGCAGGGTTCGAACCGGGAGGGCACGAGGACCGCGTCGGCGCCGCCGTAGAGCACGCGCCCCAACCCCTCGTCGAACGCGATCCGCGTGCCGACCGTGCCGGGCAGCGAGGCCGCCGCCGAGAGGCAACGATGCTCGAGCTCCGCGTCGCCGGTGCCGAGGATGACGAGCTGCGCCCCCTCCGCCAGGATCGCCGGCAACGCCTCGAGGACGAGGTCCACGCCCTTCTGCCAGGTCAGCCGCCCGATCACGGCGAAGGTCGCCGCGTCGGGCCGCGGGGGCAGGCCGAAAGCGCCCTGCAACGCCGCGCGGTTCGCCGCGCGCGGAGCAGGATCGCCGGCGCTGAAGTGCGAGACGAGATGAGGGTCGGTCGCCGGATCCCACGCTTCGGTGTCGAGGCCGTTGAGGATGCCGGCGAGCGCCCCGGCCCGCCCGCGCAGCAGACCGTCGAGGCCCATGCCCTGGGCCGGCGTCTGGATCTCGGCGGCGTAGGTGGGCGAGACGGTGGTGAGCGCGTCGGCGTACCAGAGACCCGCCTTCAGGAAGCCGACGCCGCCGTAGTATTCCAGGCCCTGCGTGGCATAGGCGACGCCCGGCAACCCGAGCAGCGGGAACACCGAGGGCGGGAACTGTCCCTGGAACGCGAGGTTGTGGATCGTGAACAGGCTCGGTGGCCCACCATGCAGCCGGAGATGCGCCGGAACGAGGCCCGCCTGCCAGTCATGCGCGTGCACGGCGTCGAACCCGCCCTCCCGCGCGAAGAGGGCAGCGGCCGCCGCGAAGGCGGCGAAGCGCGTCGCGTTGTCCGGCCAGTCGCGCCCGTCAGGGCCGGTGTAGGGCGCCCCAGGCCGCGCGAAGAGATGCGGCGCATCGAGCAGCGCGACATCGAGGCCCCGCGCGCGGCCGCGGAGCAGGCGCGCCGGCCCCCCATGCCAGGTGCCGAGATCGGCCGCCTCCGCGTGGTCGAGCGCGGCGAGCGTCGCGGGGTAGCCCGGCAGGACCGTGGTGACAGCGATCCCCTCGGCCGCGAGGGCCGCGGGGAGCGCCCCCACCACATCGGCGAGGCCTCCGGTCTTGATGAGGGGATAGGCCTCCGAGGCGACGGCGAGGAGCTTCACAGCCGGTCGAGCATCGCCTGCGTGACGAGCACGCGGCCCTTCTCGGTGCGGCGGAAGCGTCGCGCATCCTCGGCGGGGTCGTCGCCCACGACGAGGCCCGGCGGGATGCGAACGCCGCGATCCACCACGACACCCTTGAGCCGCGCACCTCGTCCGATGTCCACGCCGGGCAGCACCACGGCCTCCTCGAGCTCGGCCCAGGAATGGCAGTGGACGTTGGTGAACAGGAGCGAACGCCGCACCTTGGCACCGGAGATGATGCAACCGCCGGAGACGAGGGACGCGACGGCCTCGCCCCGCCGCCCCTCCAGGTCGTGGACGAACTTCGCCGGCGGCGAGATCTCGGCGTAGGTCCAGATCGGCCAGGACTGGTCGTAGATGTCGAGGCCCGGCACCACGTCCGTGAGGCCGAGATTGGCCTCGAAGAAGGCGTCCACGGTACCGACGTCGCGCCAATAGGCCTCGGTTTCCTCGGTGGCGCGGACGCAGCTCCGCTCGAAGCGATGCGCGACGGCCTGGCCCTGCGCCACGAGCCGCGGGATGATGTCCTTGCCGAAGTCGTGCGAGGAGTTCTCGTCGGCCGCGTCCTGGCGCAGCAGCTCCATCAGGAAGGGCGTGTCGAACACGTAGATGCCCATGGAGGCGAGAGAGAGGTGCTCCCGCCCCGGAATGCCCGGCGGGTCCTTCGGCTTCTCGACGAAGTCCCGGATGCGGCCATCCTCGTTAACGGCCATCACGCCGAAGCCCGTCGCTTCCTCGCGCGGGACGGCGATGCAGCAGACCGTGACGCCCGCACCCGAGGCCACGTGCTGCCGCAGCATCGGCTCGTAGTCCATCTTGTAGATGTGATCGCCCGCCAGCAGCACGATATGCCGCGGCGCGTAATCCGCGATGATGTCGAGGTTCTGGTACACCGCATCCGCCGTTCCCCGGTACCAGAGGGATTCGGACACGCGCTGCGACGCCGGCAGGATGTCGAAGCTCTCGTTCCGCTCGGGCCGCAGGAAGTTCCAGCCGCGCTGCAGGTGCCGGATCAGGCTGTGCGCCTTGTACTGCGTGGCCACCGCGATGCGCCGGATGCCGGAGTTGATGGCGTTCGACAGGGCGAAATCGATGATCCGCGACTTGCAGCCGAAATAGACGGCGGGCTTGGCGCGGCGGTCGGTGAGTTCCATGAGGCGGGAGCCGCGGCCGCCCGCCAGCACGAAGGCCAGCGCGCCGCGGGCGAGGGGGCCGGAGGGTTCAGGCGCGCGCATCTTCGTTTGTCTCCCAGCTCTCGGGCGTCAGGTAGAGCACGGCGAAGGGCGGAATCGTCACCCGCGTCGAGGCTGGCATGCGCCCGGTTGGCGCCTCAACGGCCAAGATGCCGCTCGGGTTGCCGGATCCGCTGCCGCCCCAATCCCTGGCGTCGGTGTTCAGCATCTCTGTCCACGTGCCTGCGCGCGGCAGACCCAGCAGGTACCCCTCGCGCAACTCGGGGGTGAAGTTGGCGACGACCGCGACCGGCGGGCCGCCCCGCCCGTCCCACCGCAACCAGGCAAAGGTCGATGCCGCCGCGTCATCCGGCTCGATCCACTGAAAGCCCTCCGATGCATGGTCCGCCGCGTGCAGCGCCGGATGCTCCCGGTGCAGCCGGTTCAGCTCCCGCACCAGCGCCAGCATGCCCTGATGGGGGGCGTATTGCAGCAGCCACCAATCCAGCTCCCGCTCCTCGGACCACTCGCGCCACTGCGCGAACTCGCCCCCCATGAAGAGCAGCTTCTTCCCCGGGTGCGCCCATTGATGCGCGTAGAGCAGGCGGAGCTGCGCGAAGCGGCGCCAGTCGTCACCGGGCCGATCCCCCACCGGGAGCCGCCCGAGCAGTGAGCCCTTGCCGTGCACCACCTCATCGTGACTGAGCGGCAGGACGAAATCCTCGTTCCAGGCATAGGCCAGGCCGAAGGTCACTTCGTTGTGATGCCACCGGCGGTGGACGGGGTCGCGCTTCGCGTAGCGGAGCGTGTCGTTCATCCACCCCATGTTCCATTTCAGGTGGAAGTTCAGCCCGTGTGGCCGCGTCACGCCGTCACGGCTGGTCGCTTCCTCGGCGATCATCAGCGCGCCGGGCGCCTCCTGGCGCACGGCCTCGTTGATGCGGCGCAGGAAGCCGACGGCCTCCCGGTTCTCGGTGCTTCCATCTTCGTTCGGCGCCCAGAACCCGTCGGGCCGGCCGTGGTCGAGCCAGACCATGTGCGAGACGGCGTCCACCCGCAGCCCGTCCGCGTGGAACTCCCGCAGCCAGTAAAGTGCGTTGGAGATGAGGAAGGCCGACACTTCGCGCCGGCCGAAATCGAAGATCGCCGTGCCCCATTCGGGGTGGCCGCCGCGCCGCGGGTCCGGATGCTCGTAGAGCGGTCCGCCGTCGAACCAGGCGAGGCCGTGGGCGTCCTTCGGGAAATGCGCCGGCACCCAGTCGAGGATGACGCCGAGCCCTGCGCGGTGCGCCGCAGCCACCAGCCGCTTCAGCCCCGTCGGATCACCCAGCCGCGCCGTCGGCGCGTGGAGCCCGATGGGCTGATACCCCCAGCTCGCGTCGAGCGGATGCTCCATGACGGGCATGAGCTGGATGTGGGTGAATCCGAGATCCGCGGCGTACGGGATCAGCGCCTCGGCGAGTTCGTCCCAGCTCCAGAACCGGCCGTCCCAGTGCCTTCGCCAGGATGAGGGATGTACCTCGTAGATGGAGAGCGGCTCCGCACGGTGGTCGAACCGCGCGCGCGCCTCCATCCAGGCTGCGTCGTCCCACGGGAAGGCGACATCCTCGGCGACGACGGAGGCACGCCCGGGCCGCAGCTCGGCCGCGCGCCCGTAGGGATCGGCCTTCCGCGGACCGAGCTTCCCGTCCCCACCGAGGATCTCGAACATGTACGGCTCGCCGGCCCGCAGCCCTGGCAGGAAGATCTCCCACAGACCACTGTCCACGCGCTTGCGCAGCGGGTGGCGGCGTCCATCCCAGAGGTTGAACGGCCCGACGACGGAGACGCGTCGCGCGTTCGGGGCCCAGACCGCGAAGCGCACGCCCTGCACGCCCTCGTGGGTGACCGGATGCGCACCGAGCCGCTCGTGCAGCCGAAGATGCGTGCCCTCCACCAGCAGGTGATCGTCGAGCGGCCCGAGGGTGGGGCCGAAGCGATAGGGGTCGTCGAACTCCTGCGGACCATCCGGCCAATGCGCCCGGAGCCGGTAGGAGCCGATCACTGCGCCCGCGAACCCTCCATCCGCGTGGCAGCGATGCAGCGGGACGGGACCCGCTGTGGTCAGCGCTTCGGCATGGGTGGCGCCCGGCAGGAAGGCGCGCACCCGCCCGTCATGCGGGCCGAGAAAGGCGAAGGGGTCGCCGTGCCGCCCCTCGGCCAGAGCCGCGAAGGCGGCGGCCTCGCTCACCCACCCACCGGAAGGTGCCAGATGTCCTCGGCATACTCGGCGATGGTCCGGTCCGAGGAGAACCAAGCCATCTTCGCCGTGTTGCGGATCGCCGCCATGCCCCAGGCCCGACGATCGGCCCAGAGCGCGTCGGCACGGCGTTGCGCGTGCCAGTAGTCGTCGAAATCGGCGGTGACCATGAAGTGGTCGTGATTCAGCAGGTCGTCCACGAGGCCGTGGTAGCGCGCCGGATCATCGGGCGAGAAGGTGCCGCCGCGGATGGCGTCGAGGACCTCGCGCAGCCGGTGCGACGCCTCGACCGCGCGGTGGCCGCGCCAGCCCGAGGCTCGGCGGGACGCGACCTCTTCCGTGGAGAGGCCGAAGATGAAGATGTTCTCGTCGCCCACGGCTTGCTTGATCTCGACGTTGGCGCCGTCGAGCGTGCCGATGGTGAGCGCCCCGTTCAGCGCGAGCTTCATGTTGCCGGTGCCCGAGGCCTCCATGCCCGCGGTGCTGATCTGCTCCGACAGGTCGGCTGCCGGCACGATCATCTCGGCGGCCGTCACGTTGTAGTTCGGCAGCCAGACGAGCTTCAGCAGGTCGCGCATGGCGGGGTCGCGGTTGACCAGCCGGGCCACGTCGTGCGCGAGCTTGATGATGAGCTTCGCGCGGTGATAGCTCGCGGCCGCCTTGCCGGCGATGAGCTTCACGCGCGGCGCCCAGTCCCGCGTGGGCTCGGCGCGGATCGCGTTGTAGAGCGCGACCGTCTCCAGGACGTTGAGCAGCTGGCGCTTGTACTCGTGGATGCGCTTGATCTGCACGTCGAACAGCGCATCCGGGTCCACCCGGATGTCGAGCGCGTTGCGGATCCGCTCTGCGAGGCGAGCCTTGTTCGCCCGCTTCACCGTCATGAAGTGGTCGCGGAAGGTGGGATCGTCGGCGAGCGGCAGCGCCTTCTCGAGGAGGCGCGGATCGTCCTGGACTTCGGGCCCGACGGCCTCGGTCAGCAAGGCCGTGAGGCCCGGGTTGGCCTGGTACAGCCAGCGGCGGAAGGTGATGCCGTTCGTCTTGTTGACGATCTTCTCGGGCTCGAGCGCGTGGAAATCGGCGAAGACCGTCTGCTTCAGCAGGTCGGAATGCAACGCCGACACCCCGTTGACCTTGTGGCTGCCGACGAAGGCGAGGTGCCCCATCCGCACCCGCCGCCCGTGATCCTCCCCGATCAGGGACACGGAGGCGATGAGGCGCGAATCCTGAGGCCGCGCCGCCTTCACCGCGTCGAGGTGATGGGCGTTGATCAGGTAGATGATCTGCATGTGGCGCGGCAGCAGCCGCTCCATCAGGGAGACGGGCCAGCTCTCCAGCGCCTCCGGCAGGAGGGTGTGGTTGGTGTAGCTGATCGAACCCTGGGTGATCCGCCAGGCCTCCTCCCAGGGGACGCCATGCTCGTCGAGGCAGAGGCGCATCAGCTCGGCCACGGCGATCGCAGGATGGGTGTCGTTGAGCTGGATGGAGACCTGATCGGGCAGGGAGCGCAAATCGCCATAGACGCGCAGATGCCGCCGGATCAGGTCCTGCAGCGCGGCCGAGGCGAAGAAATACTCCTGCCGCAGGCGAAGCTCCTGCCCGGCCGGCGTCTCGTCACCGGGGTAGAGCACCTTGGAGATCGCCTCCTGCCGCACGCGGTCGGACAGCGCGCCGACATGGTCGCCCAGGTTGAACGCTTCGAGCGAGAGTTGGGTCGTGGCGCGGGCGGACCAGAGGCGGAGCGTGTTCACATGCTTCCGCCGCCAGCCAACGATGGGCGTGTCGTAGGCCACGGCCTCCACCGTCTCGGCCGGGCGCCAGACCTGCCGGGCGAGGCCCCCCGTCGGCGTCTCCATCTCGACGCCGCCGCCGAAGCCGATCTGGTATGCGATCTCGGGCCGGGCGAATTCCCAGGGATTGCCGAAGACGAGCCAGTCCTCCGGCACCTCGCGCTGCCATCCGTTCAGGATCTGCTGGCGGAACAGCCCGTGGTCGTAGCGGATGCCGTAGCCGAAGGCCGGGATGGCGAGCGAGGAGAGGCTCTCCATGAAGCAGGCCGCGAGGCGCCCGAGGCCGCCATTGCCGAGCGCCGCGTCACTCTCGGCGAGGCGCACTTCCTCGTAGGAGACGCCGAGCTGGGCGAGCGCCTCGCGGAGATCCGCCAGGATGCCGAGGTTGCTCGTGTTGTCGTGGAGCAGCCGCCCGACCAGGAACTCGAGGCTCAGGTAGTACACCTGCTTCCGACCGACCCGGTAGGTCTGCCGCGTGTCTTCGAGCCATTGCCCGATGATCTCGTCGCGGACGGCATAGGCGGTGGCCATGAACCAGTCGCGCCGGCGCGCGGCGTTGCGGCTCTTGCCGAGCTCGTAGGTCAGCTTGGACAGGATCCGCTCCGCCAGGGCGGAGGCGGCCGAGGCCGGTGGGCGAGCGTCCATCGCGGGGTCCTTGGGTGGCGCTCCATTCTGCCGCGCCGCCGCGTTCGCGGGAAGGCGGGAAGACGGTCAGCGGGCGGCGCCCGGTTGGCTTTCGCTCCGGAAGCGGGCAGGGGAAGATCACGCAGCAGGCGCCCGCAGAGCCATCCGGACGAGAGGACACATGGCCGACACCTTCACCATCCGCGATTGCCCGGGCCCTGATCCGCACCCGCGCCGGCCCGCGATGGTCGTGCCGGCCGGCGCCTGCGACACCCATGCGCATGTGTTCGACGCCGCGCGCTACCCCTATCAGCCGGTCCGCGGCTACACCCCGCCCGACAACGGCGTGGAGCGGCTGCTCGCCCTGCACGACGCGCTGGGCCTGTCGCGCGGCGTCGTCGTGCAGGCGAGCGTGCACGGCACCGACAACCGCGCGGTGCTGGACGCGGCGGCCGCCCATCCCGATCGGCTGCGTGCCGTCGTGGCGGTCGGCGCCGATGTCACGGAAGCGACACTGATCGACATGCACGCGAGAGGCGCGCGTGGCATCCGGCTCAACCTCGTGGACCGGGGCGGGATGCCCTTCGCGTCATTGGATGAGTTGCGCGGGGTGTCGGACATCCTCCGGCCGCTCCGGTGGCACGTGGAGCTGCTGGTGCATGTCGAGCAGCAGGTGACGGAGCTGCGCGAACTCGCCGAGGCGATCGCGCTGCCGGTGTCCGTGGGGCATTGCGGCTATACCAAGGCCGCGCGTGGCGGCATGGCGCATCCTGGGTTCCAGGAGTTCCTGGCGATGCTGCGGGACGGCCTGTTCTGGCCGAAGCTCACGGGCCTGTACCGCATCTCGGCCGAGCCCGCGTTTCCCTACGCGGATGCGCAGGACATGGCGCAGGCCTGCCTGACCGCGGCGCCGTCACGCTGTCTCTGGGGAAGCGACTGGCCCCATGTGGCGCAGTGGGGCCCGATGCCGAACGACGGCGACCTGTTCGGGCTGCTGGCGGCGTGGGAGCCGGACGCGGAGAAGCGCCGGGCCATCCTCGTGGACAACCCGGCGCGACTCTACGGCTTCTGAAGCCAGCGCCTCAGCGGACCAGGACAGCCGTCCCGGCGACCGGCGCCGGCGCCGGCGTGATGACGGTGGCGGCCGTGGCGGGCGCGGGCGTCACCACCGTCGCGCTGGGCGTCGGGCGCGTTTCGGTGCGGTCGACATAGGCGCAGGCGGCGAGCCCGACGGCGAGGCCGGCGGCGGCGAGAAGACGGGACATCATCATGGGTTCCTCCTTGGGAGACGCGATGTGTCCCTCAAACCCAAACCCAGGCCGCCGGTTGCGCGCAAAGGCAGGATCGCGCTGCTAGTTCGCGCCAGCCATGGCGAGGCTGAGGGGCGCGATCTCGTCGCCATCCCGCCCGCGATAGTCGCGCCCGGCCGCGTCGCGCAGCATGCGCGCCTGCGACTCCGCCAGGATGCCCGCGGCTTCGCGGACGTCGAGGCGCGTCGGCCGCCCGTCGGCCCAGACCGTCTCGCCGGCGACGAGCACGCGTCGGACGGCGCGGTCCGCCGCGTGGTAGACGAGGCTCCGCAAGGGATCGCGCGCCGGCTGCATCAGCGGGTGCGCCAGATCCACGAGCACCACGTCGGCGGCCATCCCCGGCGCGAGCCGCCCGAGGTCACCCCGGCCCACGGCATCCGCGCCGCCCGCCGTCGCCGCGTGGAACACGCTGCCGGCATCGGCCGCGGCGAGATCGCGCGAGGCGTTGCGCGCGAGGATGATCGCGAGCCGCATCTCCTCGATCAGGTTGTGCGGCGCGCAATCCGTCCCGAAGCCCAGGTTGATGCCGCGCGCGCGGTACTTCCCGAAATGCTGGAGGTGTTCGCCGTATCGCGCGAAGGGGGAGGGGCAGTGCGCGACGCTCGCCCCGCTGTCGGCGATCAGCCCGATATCGCTCCGCGTATGCCAGCGGATCGAAGCGTGCTCGTCCACGAAGATGGCGTGGCCGAGGATGGACCGCGGCGTGAGCAGCCCAATGCGGCTCGCCCACTGGATCGGCGTCTCGCCGTGCCGGCGGATCATCTCCTGGATCTCGACGACCGCCTGCGCGATGTGGGTGGTGAAGGCGCGCCCGGTCTCGGCGGCGTAGGCGATGCTCTCGCGCAGCATCTCCTCCTCGACCGTGTCGATCTGCGCCGGGAAGACGATGCCGGTCAGGCGCCCGCAGGCATGGGCCTCGGCCTCCTTCATCATCTGCTTCGCCGCTTCGAACTGGCGCTTCGCGTCTTCCCGGTTCCAGAGCCAGGTGACGGTCTGCGGCGCTTCCATCCCCCAGCGCGCCGCGGCGTAGCCCGGGCCGGCCCAGACGCGCATCCCGCTCTCGGCCATGATGCCGAGCCATCCGGGGAAGGGGCGGGAGAGGTCCACGACGCTCGTCACGCCGGCCGCCAGCATCTCCGCGTAGGCGAGCCGCATGGCCGCCGCCTGGCCCGCCGGATCGAGCCGGAAGGCCTGGCTGCGCTCGAAGAGCCCGGACATGCCATGCTGCGGCACGCCGTGATCGTCGCGGACGCCGCGATAGGCGGGCTCCGTCGTCGGGTGGGTGTGGATGTTCATCAGCCCCGGCATGACGAGGAGCCTTTCCCCGTTCACCACCTCGGTGTCCGCGGGCGGCGGGGCGGAGGCGTCATGCGCGGCGACGCGCGTGACCTGGCCGTCGCTGAGCAGGATATCCACGCCGCGCGCATAGGTCTGGCGCTTCGCCGCCGCGTCCCACAGAACGGCCCAGGCCGCGTCGCGGATCAGGATCGGTTGCGGCATCAGAGCTTCTCCAGATTCCAGTAGAACAGCGCCGGGCCGGGCAGGACGCCCCGGATGTTCCGCCGATGGGCGATCACGCTGCGATACTGACCGAGCGGGATGTTGGTGACGCTCTCCACATGCGTGCGCTCGAGCTGCTTGAGGATCTCGCGTTGCTTCGCCGGGTCGCCCTCGAAGGTCCAGGCGTCGTTCAGCTCCATGATGCGTCGGTCGCAGGGCCAGCCGAACCAGCCGCTCTCGCAGTTGCCGACGAAGACGTTGAGCAGCGGGTTCTGCACGCCGGTGACGGTGGCGTTGGTGCAGAAGATGTTCCAGCCGCCCTGGTTCGGCGCGTTGCGCGAGGCGCGGCGCTGCACGAGGCCGGACCAGTCCATCGCGACGAGGTCCACCGCCGCCCCGATCCGGCGCAGGGTCTCGGCCGTCATCAGCGCGAGGGGGGAGAGCGTCGCGTTGTCGGCCGGATTCATCACCACGATGGGCCGCCCGTCATAGCCGGCGGCGCGGAAGGCATCGCGGGCCTGAGCGTCCGTCAGCCGCGGCCAGCCGAGTTCCTGGAACTGCGGGCCCTCATTGGCCGCGCAGCCGAAATTCGCGCCGCATTCGCGCGTGGGGATGTGGGTGCCCTGCGTGGCGACCAGGAACTCTGGCTGCCGGACGGCGCCCATGAGCGCGCGTCGCGCCTCCACCCGGTCGAAGGGCGGGTGAAGGTGGTTCAAGGCCATGAAGTAGACGTAGCCGAGCGGATCATTGGCCGCGACGACCACGTCGCGCGCGCGCTGCATCAGCGGCACGAGGTCGGGTGCGGGGCTTTCCAGCAGGTCGAACTCGCCGGTGATGAGGCCGTTCGTCGCCGTCGCCGCGTCCGGCGTGTAGAGGCTCTCGATGCGGTCGATCTTCGCGACCTTGCCGCCCGCGGCCTGGCTCGCGGGCTCGGCGCGGGGCACGTAGTCGCGGAAGCGCTCGTAGACCACGCGCGCGCCGGGGATCCACTGCTCCCGCAGGAAGCGGAAGGGACCGCTGCCGACCATCTCGGTCACGGCCGTGTTCGGGTCGGTGCGCGCCAGGCGCTCCGGCATCATGAAGGGGACGTTGCTGTCGATCTTGCCCAGCGCCTCCAGCACGAAGCCCACGGGCCGCGCGAGCTTGAGCACGAAGGTGCGCGGGTCGCGCGGGTCCAGGCTCTCGGTCACGCGCATCAGGGCGCGGCCCATGCCGTCGCGCGCGCCCCAGCGGCGGATGGAGGCGACGCAGTCGGCCGCCGTCACCGGCTGACCGTCATGCCAGCGCAGCCCGTCGCGGAGGCGGAAGGTCCATTCGCGGCCGTCGCCGCTCACCCCATGCTCACCCACCATCTGCGGCTGCGGGCGGTTCTGCGCGTCGAGGGCGAAGAGCGTGTCCCAGACCAGGTAGCCGTGGTTCCGCGTCAGGTAGGTCGTCGTCCAGATCGGGTCGAGCGCGCGGAGGTCACCGATCGGCACGCTGCGAACGACGCGGCGCGGGTCCTGCGCCATGGCCCGCCGGCTCTCGGCGGAGAGCAGCGCGGGCGCGGCGATGAGGGGAAGTTGCCTGCGGCGGAGGGGCATGTCGGGGGCGCCTTCTTCCTTGCGGAAGGAAGCGTGGAACCCTCAGCCGGGCCACGCAAGCGGAAATTGAATGTGACTGAAGGCCCGCTCAGCCGAGGGCGAGTTCCGTCTGCTCCAGCACGGCCTCGCGTGTCGGCACCTCGGCCTCAGGCGTGCCGATCCCCGCCGTCCAGCGCGCGGCGCGGCGGGGCCGCGGCGCGAAGGTGGCGTGCAGGATGCGGGCGTCCTCGATGCGGGCCACGTCGAACATCCGCCAGCCCTCGCCCGGGCTGCCCGGCCCCCGGGCAAGGCCCGCCGTCTGCCAGGTCAGCAGCCCGATGCGCCCGGTGCCGGTGCGGCCGAGGGCGTGGGGGTGCACCACGCGCCAGGCGCCGCCGTAGCGAAGCTCCAGCACGCGACGCGCTTGCACCGCCTCGCGCAGGCGCGCGACGCGGCGTTCGATGATGTGCGGCGGCAGGTCGGGGGGAGGGGGGCGTCGTGCCGCGCGGCGCCCGGCGGGGGTGGGCTTGCGCATGGGGTGGATATGGGTGTTCTTGCTTTGTTTTTCCAGGCAGATCAGCGATGTCGCCGCTGTCGGACGTGGGTTTCGAGCGGTCGTTCGGACGCTTTTCGGGGACCTCGGCGCGGCCGTGGGCTTGGCGAGCCGGACGGAACACGATCGCGCCGCGCCCGGGGCGCAGGGAACGGGCAGCATGGGTTCGCGTGGCCGCTCGGCACGCTGGCGGGCAGGGTGGGATTCGAACCCACGGTTGAGTCACCCCAACGCCGGTTTTCAAGACCGGTGCCTTAAACCGCTCGGCCACCTGCCCGGCGCGGGCTAGATACCGCGCCGTCAGGCCCGGCGCACCCCCCAGAAAGCGGGCAGCCCGGTGGGGAAATCCAAGAGACCCCGGCGATGCGCGGTCAGCCGGTAGTATTCGCCGATCGGGATGTAGGGCAGGTCCTCGAAGAACCGGGCCTGGATGTCGCGGCAGATGCGCTGCTGCTCCGCCAGGGACGGTGCGTCGAGCCAGTCGCGGCGCAGCGCCTCGATCGTCGGGCTGTCGGGCCAGCCGAACCAGGCCTGCGCGCCATGCGCCCGCAGCCCGAGATGCGCGACGGGGTCGAGCGTGCCCGCGCCGCTGAAGCCCGAGAAGAACACGTTCCACCCGCCGCGCTCCGCCGGCTCGCGACGGGCGCGGCGCTGGACGATGGTGCCCCAGTCGCCGCCCTGCACGTCCACGTGCATTCCGATGCGCTGCAGCAGGTCCGCCCCCACCTCGCCGAAGGCCTTGAGCAGGGGGAAGTCGTTGGCCTGGAGCATCACCACCCGTTCGCCCCGATAGCCCGCCTCGGCGAGCGCGGCGCGGGCGCGCTCGACGCTGCGCGGGCTGCGCAACGCCTCCAGGCCGGCGTCGCTCGCCATCGGCGTGCCCGAGAGGAAGCAGCCCACATCCTTGTTCCAGGCCCCGGCCTCGCTGCCGAAGGCGGCGGTCATGAAATCCTCCTGCCGCAGGGCCGGCAGGATGGCGCGGCGGATCGCCGGGTTGTCGAAGGGGGGATGCAGATGATTGAGCCGCATCACCGACGAGGAACGGTCATCCACCAGGTTCAGCGCCACGTTGCGGTTGCGCCGCAGCATCGGCGCGAGGTCGTTCTGCGCGATCTCCAGCCAGTCCACCTCGCCATTCAGCAGCGCGGCGGCGGCGGTGGAGGGGTCGGGCAGGACGTGCCACTCGACGCGGTCGAAATGCGCGCGCTTCGGCCCGGCGCTGCGGCTCGGCGTGCCGCCGCGCGGCTGATAGCCCTCGAAGCGCGCATAGGCGACGCGCGCCCCGGCCAGGCGCTCATTCGCCAGGAAGCGATAGGGCCCGCTGCCGATCATCTCCGCCACCTGGCGGTGCGGATCGGTCTGGGCGAGGCGCTCGGGCATGATGGCCGGCAGGGGCGAGGTCACCTTGCCCAGGGCCCGCGGCAGCAGCGGGAAGGGGCGCTTCAGCCGGAAGACGATGTCCCGGTCGTCGCGGGCGGCGATCTCGTCGGTGACGGCCAGCAGCTCGGCGCCGAACATGTCCCGCTGCGCCCAGCGGCGGATGCTCGCGACGCAGTCCCGCGCCCGCACCGGCTCCCCGTCGTGGAAGCGGAGGCCGTCGCGCAGCGTGATGGTCCAGCGCCGCCCCTCGTCCTCGACCAGGTGGCCGGCCGCCATCTGCGGGTGAACCTCGTATTGGGCGTCCATGGCGTAGAGCGTGTCGAACACCATGAAGCCGTGGATCAGCGTGACCGTCGCCGTGGTCCAGATCGGGTCGAGGGACGCGAGATCCGCCTGCGGCACGTAGCGCAGCAGGCGTTGGCCCTGCGCGGCGCCGATGCCCGGCGCGGCGAGGGCGGCGACCAGGGCGTGGCGTCGGGTGAGGGACATGGGCTGGCCTCCGGCCCGACTCTGCGAAGCCGAGCGCCGGCCCGTCAACGATCTTTCAACCCCGCTCAACCGGGCGCAGAGTGCGACCCATGAACCGAGGGAGGACCGGCATGGCCCTGCGCTGCGATCTCATCATCCGCGACGCGACCATCCTGGACGGCACCGGGGCGGCGCGCTTCACCGGCGATGTCGGCGTCAGCGGTGACCGCGTCGTCGCCGTCGGGGACCTGGGTGCGGCGAGCGGAGACCGGGAGGTGCTGGCCGCGGGCCGCGTCCTCGCGCCCGGCTTCATCGACGCGCACACCCATGACGATCAGGTCGTTCTCCAGGGCGCGGAGTGCATGCTCTGCAAGCTCTCGCAGGGCGTCACCACGGTCGTGGTCGGCAATTGCGGCATCAGCCTCGCGCCGGCGCGGCTGCAGGACCCGCCCGCGCCGCTCGGCCAGGTCTGCGCGCCGGACTGGTGGCGGTTCGGCAGCTTCGCCGAGTACCGGGACCGGCTGGAACGCCAGCCGCCGGCGGTGAACACCATGGCGCTGATCGGCCACATGTCGCTGCGGCTCGAGGCGATGGGCGGCGAGGTGGACCGCCCTGCGACGGAGCGCGAGGCCGAGCGGATGCGCATGCGCCTGGAAGAGGCGCTGGCGGAGGGCGCGGCCGGCCTCTCGACCGGCCTGTTCTACGCCCCCTCCAGCCACGCGCCCACCGACGAGGTGATCGCGGTCGCCGAAGCGCTGCGCGCCCGCCGCGGCCTCTACGTCACCCATATGCGCAACGAGGCCGAGGGCGTGCTCGACAGCATCGAGGAGACGCTGCGCATCGGGGAGGCGGTGGGCGCGCCCATCGTGATCAGCCACCACAAATGCGCCATGCCCGAGAACCACGGCCGCTCGCGCGAGACGCTGGCCCTGATCGAGCGCAAGGCCGCGGCGCATCCGCTCGCCTTCGACGTCTATCCCTACACCGCGGCCTCCACCTCCCTCTCGGCGCGCAAGCCGCGGCCGGACGTGCCGGTGCAGATCACCCACTCCCGTCCCCATCCGGAGATGGCGGGGCGGATGCTCGCCGACGTCGCGGCCGAATGGGGCGTCTCCCTGCAGGAGGCCGTGGACCGGTTGCTGCCGGCCGGCGGCATCTTCCACAACATGGCCGAGGAGGATGTGCAGCGGATCATGGCGCATCCCTTGTCCATGATCGGCAGCGATGGCGGGCCGCTCGCGAAGCAGCCGCATCCGCGGCTCTGGGGCACCTTCCCGCGCGTCCTCGGCCATTATGCGCGCGATCTCGGGCTGATGAGCCTGGAGGTCGCGGTGCACAAGATGACGGGACGGCCGGCGGCGGTCTTCGGCATCCCGGACCGCGGCGTGATCCGGCCCGGCGCCTTCGCCGACCTCGTGCTGTTCGACGCCGCGACGGTGCGGGACCGCGCGACCTTCGAGGATCCGAAGCGGCCGGCGGACGGCATCGTCGAGACCTGGGTGAACGGCCGGTCGAGCTACGTCCATGGGCGGGGCGTGACGGGCGCCTGTGCCGGGCGCGTGGTGGAGCGGGCGGCGTAGCGCGCCGGTCGAAGCCGCGAGATCGGCCTCGGGCGCCGCAGCCCACAGCGTGATCCCGTGACACGGGCTCACGCCTCCGCCGCTTCTGAGAGGACGATTCACCGCTCCGGCGATTCCGCCGTCGCGGATCGTGCTCTAACGCCCGCCTCGGCCGCCGAACCCGCCGGGCGGCCCTCCCATCGGTCCCCCGCCCATCGCCGGTCCGCCCCCGGGCGGGCCGCCGCGCCCCCCGCGGAAGCCCGAGCCATCCGGTGGCGGCGGCAGGCCGGGCGGCGGCCGGAGC
>JAIEOO010000436.1 GCA_019750475.1 Acetobacteraceae bacterium
AGGCGACGCGCGATGCCGCGCTCGACGGATCGGCCGGCGTCTCGCCCTTCAGCGCCTGGCTGGAGGACCCGGCCGGCGGCGCGGGGGAGCCGCGGCGCAGCGTGCCGGCCGGCGACGGCGAGGCGATCCCCTACGGCCTCTTCGCCAACCGCAACGCCGGTGCCGTCAGCAGCGGCGAGACGACGGGCAGTTGGGCGCGCGACCTGCTGCGCGGCCTGATGAGCCTCGCGGCGCTCACGCCCGCGCAGCAGCAGGCCGGCGGCGACTTCACGCGGCTCGTGGCGGGGATCCGGGACGGGCTGCTCTCGGCCGAGCGCGCCCTGGGCGAGGAAGCCGGCGTGCTCGGCGTGGCCGAGCGCCGGATGGAGCTGGCCCGCACCCGCCACGAGGCCGTGACCGGCGCGCTCCGCGCGCAGCTCGCCGACATCGAGGAGGTGGACATGGCGGAAGCGCTCACGCGGCTGCAGGCCACGCGCAACGCGCTGGAGGCGAGTTACCGCGCCATCGGCTCGCTGGCCAACCTGACGCTCACGCGCTTCCTCCGCTGACCGCGGGCGCGTTCAGCGCGGTTTAACCGTGCCCTGGCAGGTTCGCGGCGTTGGTGGCCGCCAGGATGGCCGGCAAGACGCGAGGGAAAGGGAAAACCCATGTCCACGCTGGTGCTGGAACTGCGCCAGGGCGACCTGATGATCGTCAACGGCGCTCCCATCCGCTTCCGCAACCGCACCCGGATCGAACTCGCATCCAAGGCGCGTTTCCTGTTCGGCAAGCAGATCATGGCGCCGGACGGCGCGAACAGCCCGGCGCGGCGGATCTACTTCGCCCTCCAGACCGCCTATATCGGCACGGACGAGGAGCGGGCGCGCGGCCTGGACGCGGCGCGCCACCTGGTCGCCGAGTTCCTGGACGCCACGACCTCTCCCGTCATGCGCCTCGCCCTCGAGGAGGCGATGCACCTCGCCGATGCCGGTGATGGCTACGGGGCGCTGAAGGCGGCGCGGCGCGTGATGCGCCACGAGGAGGAGGTGCTGGGCCTGCCGCCGCTCGAGCCTGCGCGCGCCGCGGCGCCATCTCCTCGGTGAACGACCCGTCCGCCGCCATCGCCGCCTTCCGGCGGGCCACCGCCGACGGTGCCGAGGCGCGCGCGCTCGAGCGGCTGTCGCGGGAGCCCCAGCAGCGGCGCGCGATGGAGCAGTTCCGCCGTGCGGTGGAGCGTGCCCCTGACGCCGAGGCGGCCCTGCGCGACCCGCGCGTTCTCACCGTGCTCGCCGTGGCGCTCGGCATTCCCGAGGCGGCGGGTCAGGCGGGGCTGGCCCGGCGCGCCCTGCTCGCCGATCCAAATGAGCGCGATGGCCTGCTGGCGCGCCTGCCCGATGGGCGCTGGCGTGAGGCCGCTGCATCGCTGTCCCTCAAGCGGCGCGGCGTCGCGACGCTGCGCGATCCGGCCGTGCAGGCCCGGCTCGCCGAGGGGCTGCAACGGGCCGCCTGGCAGCGGGAGCTGGACGCCGCGCATCCCGGGCTCGGCGACGCGGTGCTGTTCTCCGAGCGCGCGCCCGGCATCCGCTCGACCTTCGGGGTGCTGGGCAATCCGGTGCTGCGGCGGGTCGTCACCGGCGCCCTGGACCTGCCGCCGCAGCTCGCGCTGCAGGGGGTGGAGGCGCAGGCCCGGGCCGTGGAGTCGCGCCTGGACGTCGCCCGACTGAAACAACCGGCGGCGGCGCAGCGCCTGGCCGAGCGCTACCTCATCGCCCGCGCGCGGGAGGCGCAGCCGCCTCAGCCCGGGGCCTTGCCCGGATTGCCGCCCGCGCGCCCGGGGACGCTTCCGGCCGCCGGAGTCGTGGCCTGAGGCGCCGGCGCCGCGGGCGTGCCGGGGGGCGGCTCGCCCCGCAGATGGGCGATCCGATACGCGAGCAGCTCCCGCTCCGTCGGGATGGACCGTGCGACCTCGCCGGCGCGGTCCCGGAATTCGAGCACAAGAAGCCCGAGCGCCGGATCGAAGGCGAGCGACGGATTGGGCGGCGGGATGGCGGGGCTGGGTGAAGCCTCGACCTCCGGCGCGGGGGCGGACCGCTGCGCCGGGTGCGGCGCAACGAGGGGCGGCAGGCGTGAGATAGCATCCATGGCGGTCGAAACCGGGCGGTTGGGCCATCCTGGCGCTTCGAACGCTGCTTTTTCGCAGCGATCCGTTGACGGGATGTGAATCGGCCGCGGCCCCCGCGCTCACCTCGTCGCCGAGGCCGGTTTGACGCGGTGCAACACGGGGCCGAAGCTGACCGTCCGTGATGCCCGCCCTGCTCCACCTTCGCACCGTGACGGCCGCCGTGGCGGGGGGCGCGCTGTTCACCCTCCTGCACGTGCCCCTCGCCTGGATGATCGGCGCCATGGCCGCCACGGCGGCGATCGCGTGGCGCGGGCCGGTCGCGGTGCATCCGGCGCTGCGACCCGCGGCGCTGATCGTGCTGGGCCTGGCCTTCGGGCAGACCTTCTCGGGGCCGGTGCTGGGCGCCTTGCTCGAGGCCGCGCCCGCCATCCTCGTGGCCGGAGGCCTGTCCATCCTGGCCGGGATCGCCGTGGTCCCGATTCTCGTCCGCATCGGCGGCATGGATCCCCGGACGGGATTCTTCTCGGCGGTGCCGGGCGGCGTGATCGTGATGGTGGTCCTGGCGCAGCGCGAAGGCGCCTCGGTCCCCAGCGTGACGCTGGCCCAGACGATCCGCGTGCTGGTCGTGGTCCTGGCGGTGCCGCCGCTGATCACACTTCTCGCGCCGCGCGGCGACGCGACGGCCTTCCTCGCGCCGCGCCTGCCCTTCGACGCGGTCGGGCTCGCCGCCATGCTCGTCGCGGGCCTGGTCGTGGCGCTGCTGCTGCGGCGGACCGGCACGGCCAACCCGTGGATGATCGGGCCCTGCATGCTCGCCATCGGCGTGGCGGTGGCGGGACATCTTCCCTCCTCGGTGCCGACGCCGCTGGTGGACGCGGCGCAGGTCGGCATGGGCATGGGCCTCGGCCAGCGCATGACGCGGGACTTCCTGCTGCGCTCGAAGCGGCTGGCGCTCGCGGCGCTGGTCTCCTCGCTTGCGCTCTGCCTGCTGTGCGGGGTGCTGGGCGTCGCCCTGGGCTGGGCGATCGGGCTGCCGCCGGCGGCCGTGATGCTCGGCATGGCGCCGGGCGGCATGCCGGAGATGACCGTCACGGCCAAGGCCCTCGCGATCGCGGTTCCCCTCGTGCTGTCGTTCCACCTGACGCGCACGCTGATGTGCAACTTCCTTCTCGGGCCGCTCTGGCGGGGCCTCGTCGCGCTGCGGGTGTTCCCCCGCAGTTGACCGCCGGGCCGCCATGCCTAGGGTGGCCCGACAGGAGGATGGGTCCATGCCCGATGACAGCCGCGCCCTGCCGCAGGGCAGCACGACGCTGCCGCTCAGCGGCCTGAAGGTGCTGGATCTCACGCTCGCGCGGGCCGGACCCACCTGCGTGCGTCACCTGGCGGACTGGGGCGCGGACATCATCCGCATCGAGCCGCCGGGGAACAATGACGGCTTCGGCGGCGCGCGGGACGGGTTCGACAGCGTGAACCTGCACCGCAACAAGCGGGGCCTCGCGCTCGACCTCAAGAACCCGGCCGGCCACGCCGCCTTCCTGCGCCTCGCCGCGACGGCGGACATCGTCGTCGAGAACATGCGCGTCGCGGTGAAGAAGCGGCTGAAGATCGCCTATGAGGACCTCGCGCCGCTCAACCCCCGGCTGATCTACGCCAGCATCTCGGGCTTCGGGCAGACCGGCCCCTATGCCGGGCGCGGCGGGGTGGACCAGATCGCGCAGGGCATGGGCGGGCTCATGACCATCACGGGCGAGAAGGGGCGCGGCCCGATGCGGGTCGGCATCCCCATCAACGACCTCACGGCGGGCAACCTGCTGGCGATGGCCGTGATGATGGCCCTCTACGAGCGCGAGAAGACGGGCAAGGGCCGCTGGGTCCACACCAGCCTGCTGGAAGCGCAGGTGTTCATGCTCGACTTCCAGGCGACGCGCTGGCTGATGGACGGCGAGGTCGCCGGCCAGGCCGGCAATGACCACCCGGTCAACACGCCGATGGGCGTGTTCCCCTCGGCCGACAAGCCGATCAACATCGCCGCCTCCTCCCCCAAGCTGTGGGAGGTGTTCTGCCGGGTTTGCGGCCGCGAGGACTGGCTGACCAGGCCGGAGTGGCAGAGCGCGAAGGGCCGCACCGCCGACCGCACCGCGTTGAACGCCGCCATCGCCGAGGAGACGCGCAAGCACCCGTCCGAATGGTGGATCGCGCGGCTGGAGGAGGCCGGCATCCCGTGCGGACCGGTGAACGACATCCGGGAGGTGTTCGAGGACCCGCAGGTCCAGCATCTCGGGATGGTGTGGCAGGTGCCGCATGAGCGGCTGGGCCAGGCCGGCGTCGTGCGGACGCCGGTCAATCTCGAAGGCGTGACGCCCGGCATCCGCCGCGGCGTGCCGAAGCTCGGCGAGCACGCCGAGGAGGTCCTGCGGGAAGCGGGCATGAGCGACGACGAGATCACGCGCCTGCGCGACGCGGGCGCCCTCGGCGCGAACTGATTCTGGGAGCGAAGTGATGCAGCAATACGCGGACGGCAAGATTCTCGCCGAGGTGAAGGACGGGGTGGGCCGTGTGGTGTTCAACCAGCCCGAGAAGCGCAACGCCATGTCCATCGCCATGTGGGACGGGATGGGCACCGCGCTCGACGGCTTCGCGGCCGATCCCGCCGTGCGCTGCGTCGTGCTCGAAGGCGCGGGCGGCAAGGCGTTCGTGTCCGGCGCCGACATCTCGCAGTTCGAGAAGAGCCGTTCGGACGCCGAGGCGCAGAAGGCCTACAACGCGATGACGAGCGTCGGCCGCCGGAAGCTGGCCGACTTCCCGAAGCCCGTCATCGCCAAGATCCAGGGCTTCTGCATGGGCGGCGGCCTCGGCATCGCCATGTCCTGCGACCTGCGGATCGCGGGCACGGGGAGCGAGTTCGGCATCCCCGCCGCGAAGCTCGGGATCGCCTACGGCTTCGACATGGTGACGCACCTCGTGCAGCTGGTCGGCCCGTCCGAGGCGCACATGATCCTGATGACCGGCGAACGCTTCGGCGCCGAGGAAGCGCTGCGCGTCGGCCTCATCAACCGCCTCGTGCCGGCCGACCAGCTCGACGCGACCGTGGACAGGCTGACGGCGACGCTCGCGGCCAATGCGCCGCTCTCCCTCCTGGCCAACAAGCGCACGGTGCGCGCCGTCCTGTCCGGCGGGGACATGGCGGAGACCGAGGCGGCGCAGCTCCGCTGCTTCGACAGCGCCGACTACCGCGAGGGCCGGCGCGCCTTCATGGAGAAGCGCAAGCCGGTGTTCACCGGCGCCTGACGGAACGGCAGGGTCACGAATTGTGAAGTTCACGAGGCCGCGCTTGATCCTGCCGCGGTGCAGCGCAATTTCCGCTGGACGGGGGTTCCGGGCCGCGCAAGGTTGCGCGGCCGGGCTTCGCCCGTGAGGATTCAATCGCTTTGGACGTAAATCCCACCCCGCCTCCGGCGGCAGAGGACGGGCACGAGGCCCCCATCTCCCGCATCGTGGCGGAGGTGGCGGCGCGCTTTCCAGGCGCGCGGATCAGCCTGGGCGAAATGGCCGAGGCCTTCGAGGACCGGGCCTTCGGCCTGCTGATCCTGCTGCTCTGCCTGCCGTCGCTTCTGCCCGGCATGGCGAGCGTCTTCGGCATCCCCATGCTGATCCTGGGGTTGCAGATGGGGCTGGGTCGGCGCGTGCCCAAGCTGCCCGCCTTCATCGCCCGCCAGTCCATCAAGCGGGAGGACCTGTTGCGCCTCGCCTCCGCCTCCTCTTCGGGGCTGCGACGGATCGAGAGGTTCGTGAAGCCGCGGCCCGGCTTCTTCACCGGCCCCATCGGGGACCGGCTGGTGGGCTGGCTGACGGTCTATTGCGCCATCATGCTGATCCTGCCCGGGCCCGGAACGAATGGCCCGCCGGCCTTCGGCAACATCGTCATGGCGCTGGGCGTGGTCGAGCACGACAACCGCGTCATCGGCATCGGCGCGGCGCTCACGCTGGCCGGCTGCGTCTTCGCCACCATCATCGTGGGCGGGCTGATCTGGCTCGGCATCAAGGCGCTGGGCTGGGTGTTCTGACACCCGGCCGCTGACGCGCGACGCCGGACCCGCCGAAGCGCGTCCTCCGGCACGCCTGGCCGCGGCGACGGGCCGACGGCTTGTCGCGCGATCAGTCCTCGGCGCGACCCCCGACCCGGCCCTCGCGGAACGGCGCCCCCCGCCCCGCTCACGCGCGACAGACGCGACAATCCGGCAACAGACACAACAGGGCGGAAATTCTCGCGACAGACGCGATGAATGCGACAATCCTTTCGTTGAGCAGGCGGCGACCCGCCGGCATGGTTGGCCCACAGCCGATCACCCAGCGCGAAGGACTCGCCCATGTCCGCCTTCACCACGACCGATCTCGCCGCCCTCGCCGGCGCCACCCAGGGCGTCCGCCTCGACGGTTCGCTCACCGGCGGCGCGCTGGGCAGCACCGTCGCCGGCGTGGGCGACGTGAATGGCGACGGCTTCGCCGATGTCGTGATCACGGCCCCCTTCCTGACCGTGGGCGCGGACAGCCAGGGCGGCGCGGCCTACCTCGTCTTCGGCAAGGCGGGCGGCTGGTCGGGCAGCGACCTCGTCGCGCTCCCGTCCAACGCGATCCGCATCGAGCCCGGCGCGGGCTTCGACCGACTCGGCAGCGCCGCGACTGCCGTGGGCGACGTCAACGGCGACGGCTTCGCCGATTTCCAGATCACCGCGCAGCACGCCGACAACAACGGCCGCACCGCCTCCGGCAGCAGCTACGTCGTCTTCGGCAAGGCCGCGGGCTGGGCGAGCCTGGATGTCTCGACCTTCACGGGCGGGGCCAGCGGCGGCGTGCGCATCGACGGCGGCGCGGCCAGCGACACGCTCGGCACGCGCGCCAGCGCGGTCGGCGACGTCAACGGCGACGGCTTCGCCGACATCCTGGTGCAGGCCAGCGGCGCCGATGGCGGCGGGCTGACGAACAACGGCGCGGCCTATGTCGTGTTCGGCAAGGCCGGCGGGGCCGGCAACGCCAACTGGACCAACATTGACCTGAACACCCTGCCGGGCTCCGCCTACATGCGCGTCAACGGCTCCGCCGCGAGCCAGGGCGCGAACATGGGCGTCGGTGGCGCGGGCGACATGAACGGCGACGGCCTGGCCGACATCGCCGTCTCCAACTACGCGGCGGCGTCGGGCCCCGGCGCCACGCGGACCGGCGCGGGCGTGATCTGGGTGGTGAATGGCGGGGCCAGCCTGCCGGACTTCAACCTGGCGAGCGGGGTCGCCGGCGCCGGGTTCCGGATCGAGGGCGCCGTCGCCGGCGACGCGCTGGGCTGGGCCATCGCCAATGCCGGGGACGCGAACGGCGACGGGCTGACCGACCTGCTGGTTTCGGCCCGCAACGCCGACAGCAACGGGCGCACCAACTCCGGCAGCGTGTACCTGATCTTCGGCAAGTCCGGCGGCCCCGGCGACCTCGACCTCGCGCTTCTGACCGCCCAGCAGGGCATCCGCATCGACGGCGCCGTGGCCGGCGAGCATCTGGGCGACACGGTCGCGGGCGCCGGCGACGTGAACGGGGACGGCTTCGCCGACTTCGTCATCGGCACCGGGAACGCCGACAACAACGGCCGCACCGATAGCGGCTCGACTTACCTGATCTACGGGAAGGCGTCGGGCTGGGCGACGATGGACCTCGCCTCGCTCGGCGCCGGCGGCCACCGTTTCGATGGCGCGATGCCCGGCATGGGCCTCTCCGCCGTGGCCGGCGCCGGCGACGTCGATGGCGACGGCTTCGCGGACCTCGTCATGGGCGCCTCCGGGGCGGACTTCAACGCCCGCAACGACAGCGGCTCGGCCTGGCTGATGTTCAGCCAGTCCACGGGCACGGCGACGCAGCGCGGCACGACCCTCGCCGACACGATCCAGGGCGGCGAGGGCAACGACGTGCTCTCCGGCCTGTCCGGCAACGACACGATCTATGGCGGCGCGGGCGACGACACCATCAATGGCGGCCTCGGCAACGACGAGCTTCACGGCGGCACGGGGAACGACACGCTGAGCCACGCCGGCGCCAGCGACGGCGTCGTGGTCACGCTGCCCACGATCAGCGCCACCGTCGGCACGGTGGGCGCCGGCACGGACTTCATCTCGGGCTTCGAGAATCTCGTCGGCTCCTCGCACAACGACACGCTGGCCGGCAACAACGGCAACAACATCATCGAGGGCGGCCTCGGCAACGACGTGATGAGCGGCAATGGCGGGACCGACACCGTCACCTATGCCAACGCGTCGCAGGGCGTGACCGTCTCGCTCGCCGTCAACACCGCGCAGGTCACCGGCCAGGGCACGGACACGCTGAGCGGCTTCGCCAACCTGGTGGGCTCGGCCTTCGGCGACCGGCTGACGGGCAGCGCGCTCGACAACAGCCTGTTCGGCGGCGAGGGCCTGGATCAGCTCGAGGGCGGCGCCGGCAACGACGTGCTGGACGGCGGGGCCGGCCAGGACACGGCGAGCTACGCCAGCGCGGTCACCGGCGTCACGATCAGCCTGGCCGTGGCCGGCGCGCAGGCCAATGGGCTGATGGGGAGCGACACGCTCATCTCCATCGAGAACCTGATCGGCTCGATCTACGCCGACACGCTGACGGGCGACAACGGCGACAACACGATCGAAGGCGGCCTGGGCAACGACTCGCTCAGCGGCGGCCAAGGCAACGACACGGTGAGCTTCGCCGCCGGCAACTACGCGAACGGCGTCACGGTGAGCCTGACCGCCTTCGGGGCACAGCAGACCGGCGCGGGCAGCAAGACCCTGTCGGGTTTCGAGCACGCGACCGGCTCCTCGCTCGGCGACACCCTGACCGGCAACGTGGCCACCAACACCCTCGCCGGGCTCGCGGGCGACGATACGCTCAACGGCATGGGCGGCGATGACGTCCTGAACGGCGGCACCGGCAACGACACGGCCAGCTACGAGGGCCAGGGACCGTCCACGGTGTCGCTGGCCGTTGCCGGTCCGCAGACGGTGAGCGTCTTCGGCGGCGCCGACACCCTCATCTCGATCGAGAACCTGCAGGGTTCCAGCGGCAACGACACGCTCGGCGGCAACGCCGGCGACAACGTCCTGGACGGCGGCCAGGGCGTGGACACCGTGACCTACGCCCATGCCGGCGCGGGCGTGACGGTGAGCCTGAAGCTGCAAGGCCAGGCGCAGAACACCCTCGGCGATGGCGTGGACACCCTGATCGGCTTCGAGCGCCTCCAGGGCTCGGCGTTCGCCGACACGCTCACCGGCGATCTGGGCGGGAATGCGAGCGTCAGCCAGGTGCAGGGCCTTGCCGGCCATGACACGCTCATTGACGGCAACGCCGCGGGGCAGACACGCTTCCTCGGCGGCATGGGGATCGACACCTACGTGGCCAACGCGGCCCGCGCCGACGTGCAGATCTACATGACCTCCGGTCAGCAGAACCACATCGCCGCCGCGGTCGGCGGAGCCGCCGACGAGCTGCTGAGCATCGAGCGCATCCAGTTCACGGACGGCACCCTGAACCTGGGGGCGTGGCGGACCGAGGACATGTCCGGCCGCGGCTTCGGCGACCTCATGTTCCGCCAGAACGGATCGGGCGCGCTCTATCAGTGGCAGCTCGAGGGCGCGGGCGTCACCGGCTTCGGCGGCGTCGGAATCGTGGGGAGCGAATGGAATCTCGTCGGCAAGGGGGACATGGACGGCGACAGCAGGTCCGACCTTCTCTGGCAGAACGGGGCCACCGGCGAGCTGTATGCCTTCCGCATGGACGGCACGGCCATCCTGTCCGCGGCCAGCCTCGGCGCCGCGAGCGGCTGGGCCGCGACCGAGCTCGGCGACTTCAACGGCGACGGCAAGTGCGACATCGCGTTCGAGAACGGCGCCGGCGACTTCTACACCTGGATGCTCGACGGCACCTCGGTCATCGACGTGAAGAGCGGCAGCATGGGCGCCGGCTGGGGCATCGCCGCCACCGGCCGTGTCAACGGCGACCGGACCGACGACCTCGTCTGGGAGAACGCATCCACCGGCGAGGTCCGGCTGATGCAGATGTTCAACGGCGCCAACAGCCTGAACGCCAGCCTGGGGACGGTGAGCGGCTGGAGCGTCGCCGGCACGGCCGATCTCAACGGCGACATGCTGAGCGACATCGTCTTCCGCAACGCCAGCGGCGATCTCTACGGCTGGATGATGAACAGCGCCACGGTCCTCAGCCACGGCTTCATCGGCAGCGCCGGCGCGGACTGGGCCGTCCGCCACGTGGCCGACTACACCGGCGACGACAAGGCGGACGTGCTGTTCCAGAGCGGCACCACGGGCCAGGTCTGGATGTGGGGGCTCGACGGGCTGTCGGTCACGGCCTCGGGCAATGTCGGCACGCCCGGCGCCGACTGGGTCATCCTCTGATCCGGAGCGGCTCGCGACCGGGGCCGCCCCGCCGTCTGGACGGCGCGGCGACTTCTTCTATTCTGCCGAAATGCGCCGGTGGCCCGACAAGGGCTGAAACGGGAACGCGCGAAGGGGGATGATGGGCCGGCCCGGCCACGCCGCATGGAGCGGCGCGACGGACCCGCCCCGAATTTCCATATCGGCGGCTGCCCCCGCAACTGTAGGCGGCGAGCCTGGCCCCATCGCCATTGAGCCCCGCAGGGAATGTTTCCGGGGGGCTCGAGAAGGCGGGCCAAGGCGACGACCCGCGAGCCAGGAGACCGGCCGGCGCAGAGTTGGTCTCGCGCGTGCCGGGCGGGGTGCACCGGCGCCACGGACTCTTGTCCGGTTGCGGGTTCGACGTGAGCCGTCCGCCGTGGGTCTCCGCGGCGGGCATGGAGTCACGCACGCATTCGGGGGAACCCATGCGCCGCTTCCTGTTCGTTTCCACCGCCCTCGTGGCGGCCTTCCCTGTTCATGCCCAGTCGCCCGCGCCGCAGGCTCAGCCCGTGGCGGGAACCACCCTCGCGGAAACCATCGTCACCGCAACGCGCATCCCGACGCCTTCGGACCGCGTGCCGGCCTCCATCACCGTCATCTCCCGCCGCGAGATCGAGGAGCGCGGCTATCAGACGCTCGCCGAGGCGCTGCAATTCGTCCCCGGCCTGCGGATGGCGCAGCTCGGCGGCATCGGGCAGCAGGCGACGGCGTTCCTGCGCGGCAATTCCGGCCGCTCGACCCTCGTGCTGCTCGACGGCGTGCCGATCAACGACCCATCGGAGCCCAACGGCGCCTTCAACTTCGGCAACGAGACGCTGTTCGACATCGAGCGCATCGAGATCCTGCGCGGCCCGGCGTCATCCATGTACGGCGCCTCGGCGATCGGCGGCGTGGTGAACCTCGTCAGCCGGCGCGCCCCCCGCGACCGCGCGCTCGGCGCCTTCGGCGAAGCCGCGGGCGGCACGCAGCGCACCTTCCGCGGCGGCGTCGGCGCCGGCGGCACGGTCGGGATGTTCGACTATCTCGGCACGGTGTCGAACCTCTCGACCGAGGGGTTCAACGCGCTCTCCAACCGTTTCGCCAACACCCTGCGGGAGCGTGACGGCTATCGCGGCACGGCGGCCACCGCGCGCCTCGGCTTCAACCCCAACGAGACGACGCGGATCGAGGCGCTGCTGCGCTGGCGCCAGGCCAATGCGGGACTCGACAGCGTCCCGCGCGATGATCCGAATTACAGCGGCGAGGACCGGCGCTGGTACGGACAGCTCCGCGCCGAGACGACGCTGCTGAACGGCCTCTGGACCACCGGGCTCCGCATCGCCGCGACCGAGGACCGCCGGCGCTACCTGAACCTGCGCGACCAGCTCTCCACCGCGACGACCTACGACCTCTATCGCGGCACGCGGCTGAACTTCGACTGGGGCAACACCGTCCGGCTGCCGAGCTTCGGCGTGTTCGACAACGGCGCGGCGAGCTTCGGCGTCACCCACATCCGCGAGGAATCCTTCAGCCGCTCGATCAACGCCTTCCCGACGCGGGTGGACGCGCGGCAGGACACGACGGCCGGCCATGCCAGCCTGCAATACCGCGCCTTCGGGCGGCTCGACCTGACGGCGGCACTCCGTCACGACAGCGTGGGCAGCTTCGGCGGCGCCACCACCTGGCGCGTCGGCGCCGTGCTGCAGGTGCCCGAGCTGAACCTGCGCATCCGCGCCGCCGGCGGCTCCGGCTTCAACGCGCCGTCGCTGTATCAGCGCTTCGGCACGATCAGCGGCGCGCGGCCCGGCAGCTTCATCTTCCAGGGCAACCCGAACCTGCGGCCCGAGCACAGCATCGGCTACGAGTTCGGGGTGGAGATGGACATCCCGGCCTTCGGCAATCCGCGCTTCGCCACGCCGGGCGTCACCTTCTTCCAGTCCCGGGTGACGGACCTGATCAACTTCAACACGAACTTCTCCTCGCTCGTGAACGTGGATCGGGCGGCGATCAAGGGCGCGGAGCTGTCGCTCTCGCTCCGGCCGGCGCCATGGCTGACCGGCGACGTGGCCTGGACGATCACGGATGCGACGGACGCGCGGACCAACCAGCCGCTGGCCCGCCGGCCGGAGCACGTCGTGAGCGTGGCGGCGCGGATCAACCCGATCCCGCGCCTCGTCGTCACGCCGCAACTGCTCTTCACCGGCCGCAGCCCGGAAACCGCCAGCTACTCCAACACCGGCGCCTTCCTGGGCGGGCTCCGCTACAACAAGAGCGGCGCGATCGTGAACCTGACCGCCACCTACGAGGTGCTGCCGCAGGTCGCGGTCTTCGCCGAGGCGCGGAATCTCGGCGGCCGCCGGTGGGAGCCGGCCAACGGCTTCGCCTATCCGGGCCGGAGCCTGCTGGTCGGCACGCGCTTCACCTTCTGACGCGCGTCACGCGGGTGCGCGCCGGGCGACGAGCAGCCGGTAGCGCACCCAACCCTCGGTCTGGAGCCCTTCGAGCAGCAGGCCGCCCATCTCGGCTTCGGCGCGCAGCCCGAAGCCGAGGATCCGCTTGATCCGCCACTGGCGCCGCAGCGTGGCGAGCCGCGGCGCCGTCTCCGCCGCACCGCGCACGCGCAGCAGCGGGTTCAGGTCGCGCTCCGAGACGAGTTCCAACCCGGCGGCCTCCAGCGCGGTCACCCAGCCTTCGCGCGTCGGCGCCCGCGGGGCGCGCCAGAAGCGCCTGAAGCCGTCGAGCCGCGCGGACGCCTCGGCGGGCATCTCGGCCTCGGGCATGTCGTCCACGATCGCGAGGAAGCCGCCCGGGTTCAGCGCGGCCGCGAGATTGGCGATGGTCGCGGCCGGGTCGGCGGCGTGGATCAGGCTCTCGATGCCGTAGATCAGGTCGAAGCGGCCGGGCGGCGGTTCGTCGTAGGACCGCACCTCGATGGCGACGCGGTCCTGGAGGCCGGCGGCGGCGATCGCCGCGCGGCCGCGGGCGGCCTGCGGCTCGGACAGGGTCAGCCCCAGCCACGTCCCGCCCAGCTTCGGCGCGAGGTCGAGCATGGTCGCCCCGTAGCCGCAACCGGCATCGAGCGCCCGGAAGCCCGGCGGCAGCGCGACGCCCTCCAGCAGGAGCCGGTGGATCACGAGGGGCGAAGCCGGGCCGCCGGCGGGATCGGTGAGGGCCCGGTGGACGGGATGCGCCTGCTCGCCCTCGGCCCGACGCTCCCGGTAGAAGGAGAGCCGGTCGAGCCAGCGGTAATAGCGCTCGACGCGGCGGGCCTGGCGGGCGGAAGCGGACATGGCCGGGACAATGGCCACGTCTCCGCCGGGCGCAAGCGGTCAGCGCGGCAGGGCGCGGAGTTCCAACAGGAGGTTGCGCAAGTCGCGGCTCATCAGCGCGACCCGGGCCTCGAGCAGGTCGAGCATCGCGTCCCGCGCTTCCAGCGCCGAGACGTCGTAGCGCCCGCCATCCCCGAACAGCAGCGCCTCCCGGCGGGCGGCCGCGGGCGTGCCTTCCGCCCCCAGCAACCCGTCCTGCCGCCAGGAAAGGACCAGGGCGTCCAGCTCGGACAGCTCCTGCCCGGCGTCGCGGCGGGACAGGTGCCGCCAGACCACGGCCGGGAAGAGCGTGGATCGCGCCGGTCTCTCCCAGGCCTCCCGCAGCAGGTTGCGCGGGTGGCGCAGCTGCCCGTCGGCCCCGCCGAGCAGCAGCGCGGCGCCGGCGGACGCCTCCGCCAGGCCGCCGGTGATGCCGGCGATCGCCACGGCGTTGTTGCCCACGAAGGACAGGCCGCCGGTCACCACCGCCGTCGCCGCGCCGAGCCCGATGCTGGCGATGCCGAGCTGCCGGGCCCGCCGGCTCTCCGCCGCCTGCAACCGGGTGCGGAGCTGGTCGCCCCGCTCCCCCTCGCAGTCGATCATGGCCAGGGTGGAGGAGACGTCGAGGAGGGCGAGCAGCACGCGCTCGGTCACCTCCTGCCGCAGCGCCAGGCGCCGGAGCGCCTCGTTGCCCCGCACCGGCGTGCCCAGCCCGTGCAGGGCCGGCAACGCCCCGATCGAGGCGGCGACGGCGTTGGACCGCTCCGATAGCCAGGGGAGGGGCGGCACCTCGACGACCGGGGCGGGAGCGGCGGCTTCCGGGATGACGCAGCCAGGGGCCGTGTCGCGCATCCCCTCGCGGTCAGGGCGCGTGGCGCAGCCCAGGAGCGGCAGGAGCAGGATCGCGACGAGAAGGGGCCGGGACATGCCCCTTCCATGCCCCCGGGCGGGCCCGAGCGGCAACCGGATGTGTCAGGCAGCGCGGAAGCGGGCGGCCGCCACCGCGTCCTCCCGCAAGGCCGCGCGCACCGCGTCGGCGGCCTCGGGCGTGACGGCCACCCGGTCGAACCAGGCGCAGGCGCCGCGGGCGCGCGCCTGGAACAGGCGGTCCAGCGCCTGCGCGGCGGGAGAACGGCCCTGGCAGCAGGCACAGGCGGCGGCGTGGCTGGTGACGCCTCCCTCGAAGGCCGCGCCGGCCACCGCCCCGGCCGGCAGCGGCCCCGGCGGGGCCTCGCTCACCACGGCCGCGGGGCGGCCGGGCGGGATCGCCCCGCCATCGAGGAAGACGACGGGAATGCGGGCATCGAGCGTCCAGGCCATGGCCGGGATATAGGCGACCGCCGCCGCAAAGCCATGCTGGACATAAGGATATGTTTATGCCACTGCGGCGCCGATGGACGAGCTCCTCGCTCAACTTCGCGCCGCCGCCGAGCCGACGCGCCTCCGCCTCCTGGCGCTCTGCGCCCGGGGGGCGTTCTGCGTGACCGATCTCTGCGCGATCCTCGGCCAGTCCCAGCCCCGCCTCTCGCGCCATCTGAAGCTGCTGACCGAGGCGCATCTGCTGGAGCGCATCCCGGAAGGCTCCAACGCCTATTTCCAGGTGCCGGCCCGCGCCGACCTCGTGCGGCAGATCCTGGCGCGCCTGCCCGAGGACGACGCCATCCTGGCGCAGGACCGGCGGCAGGCGGCCCGCATCGCCGGGGAGCGCGCGCGCATCGCCTCCGAGAGCTTCCGGCGCGACGGGATGGATTGGGACGAGATGCGGGCCCTCGGCGTCGACGCCGCGGCGGTGGAGGGTGCGCTGCTCGCCGCCCTGCCCGAGCGCGTCGACAGCGTTCTCGATATCGGGACGGGCACGGGGGGCCTGCTGGAGCTGCTGGCGCCGCGCGCCGATCGCCTGCTCGGCGTGGATGCCAGCCGCGAGATGCTCGCCCTCGCCCGCGCGCGCCTCGCCGAGCGCGGCCTGGCCGACCGGGCCGCGGTGCGCCAAGCCGACATGTACCGCCTGCCCTTCGCCGACCGCTCCTTCGCGGTGGTGACGCTCCAGATGGTGCTGCACCACGCCGAGGATCCGGGGGCCGCGCTGGCCGAAGCCGCGCGGGTGCTGGCTCCGCGCGGGCGGTTGCTGGTCGTGGACCTCGCGCCCCACGGGCGCCCCGACGTCGCGAAGCGCTTCGCCCATCGCTGGGCCGGCTTCTCCGACGCCGAGCTGCATGGCTGGCTGATCGCCGCCGGCTGCGCGCCCCTGCCGCCCCGCGCCATCGACGGCGCGCTGCCCGTGCGCCTGTGGGAAGCCGAGCGCACCCCGGCCGAGGTGGTGGTTTGATGGCCGCCGATTCACGCCTCCGGGCTTTCGCCCTCCGGCGATCGGAGGCGCGCATGGCCGCCGATTCACGCCTCCGGGCTTTCGCCCTCCGGCGATCGGAGGCACGCATAGCCGCCGATTCACGCCTCCGGGCACGCGCCCTCCGGCGATCGGAGGCGGGGTGATGGCCTGGCTCATCCTCTTCGCCGCCGGCCTGCTCGAGATCGTCTGGGCGCTCTCGCTCAAGGAATCGGACGGCTTCTCGCGGCTCTGGCCCTCGCTGCTGACCGTCGTGGCGGCCGGCGCCTCCTTCCTGCTGCTGGCGCAGGCCATGCGCGTCATCCCCGTCGGCACGGCCTACGCCGTCTGGACGGGGATCGGCGCCGTGGGCGTCGCCGCCTTCGCCATGGCCTTCCAGGGCGAGCCCGCCTCCGCGGCGCGGCTCGCCGGCATCGGCCTCATCGTCGCGGGCATCGCGACGCTCAAACTCGCCTGAGAGCAGACCGCACCATGACCAACCGACCCCACCTCCTCGATGCGCTCCGCGACCGCGTCCTTCTCTGCGACGGCGGCATGGGCGCGCGCGTCCAGGCGATGACCCTCGACATCGAGAAGGACTACTGGGGGCAGGAGAACTGCACGGACGTGCTGGTGCTGTCGCGCCCCGACATCGTCCGCGAGATCCACCGCTCCTACTACGAATCCGGCGCCGACATGGTGCTGACCAACACCTTCGGCGGCTCCCCCGTCACGCTCGACGAGTTCGGGCTGGGCAAGCGCGCCTTCGAGCTCAACAAGGCCGCCGTCGGCATCGCGCGCGAGGCCGCGGAGAGCTTCGCCGATGGCCGCCATCGCTGGGTGGTGGGCGACATCGGCCCGGGCACGAAGCTGCCGAGCCTCGGCCACATCACTTATGACGAGCTGGAAGAGGCGCTGCTGATCCAGTGCCAGGGCCTGATCGCCGGTGGCGCCGACGCCATCCTGACCGAAACCAACCAGGACACGCTCTACATCAAGGCGGCCGTCAACGCGGCGAAGCGCGCGAAGGCCGAGGCCAAGAGCGACATCCCCATCTTCGTCCAGGTCACCGTGGAAACCACGGGCACGCTGCTCGTCGGGCCCGACATCGCCGCCGCGGCCGCCGTGGTGCACTCGCTCGATGTCCCGCTGCTCGGCCTGAACTGCGCCACCGGCCCGCAGGAGATGGCGGAACACATCCGCTGGCTGAGCCAGAACTGGCCAGGCCTGCTCTCCGTCCAGCCCAATGCCGGCCTGCCGGAGCTGGTGGACGGCAAGACGCACTACCCGCTGGGCGCCGCCGAGATGGCGCAGTGGATGGAGCGCTTCGTCCTCGAGGACGGCTTTCATCTTATTGGCGGCTGCTGCGGCACTTCGACCCCTCACATCGCGGCGCTCGATGCCATGTTGAGGAAGATCGGCGGCGGCAACGCACGCCCGGCGCCAATCGCGAGAAAATTCCACTGGGTGCCGTCGGTCGCCTCGCTCTACAGCGCGACGAGCCTGCGGCAGGAGAACGCCTACTTCTCCATCGGCGAGCGCTGCAACGCCAACGGCTCCAAGGCCTGGCGCGAGCGGCAGGCGGCGCATGACTGGGATGGCTGCCTCGCCATCGGGCGCGAGCAGGTGGCCGAAGGCTCGAACTCTCTCGACATCTGCACCGCCTTCGTCGGCCGCGACGAGATGTCCGAGATGAACGAAGTGGTGCGCCGTTTCACCTCCTCGGTGAACGCGCCGCTCGTGATCGATTCCACCGAGACGCCGGTGATCGAGGCCGCGCTGAAGCTGCATGGCGGCAAGCCCATCATCAACTCGATCAACTTCGAGGAGGGCGAGGGTGCGGCGCATGACCGCATGGTGCTGGCGAAGAAGTTCGGCGCCGCCGTCATCGCGCTGACCATTGACGAAGTGGGCATGGCGAAGACCGCCGAGGACAAGCTGCGCATCGCCGAGCGCCTGGTGGATTTCGCCTGCAATCGCTACGGCCTGCCGCAGTCGGATCTCATGATCGATCCGCTGACCTTCACCATCGCCACCGGCAACGAGGACGACCGCAAGCTCGGGCTGTGGACGCTGGAAGGCATCCGGATGATCCGGGACAAGTTCCCCGAGATCCAGATCATCCTGGGCCTGTCCAACATCTCCTTCGGGTTGAACCCGGCGGCGCGCCACGTGCTGAACAGCGTGTTCCTCGACCACGCGGTGAAGGCCGGCATGACGGGCGCCATCGTCCATGTCAGCAAGATCAAGCCGCTGCACCAGATCCCGGCCGAGGAGGTGCAGGTCATGGAGGACCTGATCTACGACCGCCGGCGGGAGGGCTACGATCCGCTCCAGAAGGTGCTGGAGATGTTCGCCGGCCGGAAGGCCGCGGACAACGCCGCGAAGGTGCGGGCCGAGACGCCGGAAGGCCGCCTCAAGGACCGCATCGTGGATGGCGACCGCAAGGGCCTCGAAGAGGACCTGCAGGAGGCGATGGCCAAGGGCCTGAAGCCGCTCGACATCATCAACGAGGTGCTGCTCGACGGCATGAAGGTGGTGGGGGACCTGTTCGGCGCGGGCAAGATGCAGCTGCCCTTCGTGCTTCAGTCCGCCGAGACGATGAAGGCCGCCGTCGCCTGGCTGGAGCCCTTCATGGAGCGCGTCGAGGGTCAGGAGAAGGGGATCATCGTCCTCGGCACGGTGAAGGGCGACGTCCACGACATCGGCAAGAACCTCGTGGACATCATCCTCACGAACAACGGCTACAAGGTGGTGAACCTCGGCATCAAGGTGCCATTGCAGCAGATCGTGGACGCCGCGAAGGAGCACAAGGCGCACGCCATCGGCATGTCCGGCCTGCTGGTGAAGTCCACCGTCGTGATGCGCGAGAACCTCGAGGAGATGTCGCGCCAGGGCGTCGAGGTGCCGGTCCTGCTCGGCGGCGCCGCCCTGACGCGCAACTACGTCGAGGAGGATTGCGTCAAGGCTTACGCCTGCGGCCGCGTCGCCTATGCGCGCGACGCCTTCGACGGCCTGCACCTGATGGACAAGGTGGTGGGCAACAGCTTCGACGACTACCTGGCCGCGATCCAGACGAAGCGCGTCGGCAAGTCCCGCAACGAGAAGCGCGTGCTCGGCACCGCCGACCCGCGCGGCTTCCAGCCGGTGGACGTGAACTACGCCCAGGCCCGCCGCCGGCGCGTGACGGCGGAGGAGCCGGTGCCGACGCCGCCCTTCTGGGGCGCGCGCGTGATGGAGGCCGACCCCAAGGCGCTGGTGCCCTTCATCAATGAGCGTTCGCTCTACCAGTTCCAGTGGGGCTTCCGGAAAGCCGGGCGTTCGCTGGAAGACTTCCTCGGCTGGGCGAAGCAGGAGCTGCGCCCCGTGCTGAAGCGCATGCTCGCGCTGACGGAGGAGCAGAAGATCCTCAAGCCGCAGGCGATCTACGGCTACTGGAAGTGCGCGGGCCAGGGCAACGACCTGATCCTGTTCGAGCAGGACGGCATCACCGAGGCCGCGCGCTTCACGCTGCCGCGCCAGCCGAAGGAAGACGGCGACTGCATCGCCGACTTCGTCCGCGACATCGAGGACGGGCCGGAGGCGCGGGACGTGATCGGCCTCCAGGTCGTGACCGTCGGCCAGAAGGCCAGCGACATGGCGCGGGAGTGGTTCGAGGACAACCGCTACCAGGACTACCTCTACCTCCACGGCCTGTCGGTCGAGATGGCGGAGGCGCTGGCGGAATACGTGCACAAGCGCATCCGCGCCGAGCTGGGCTACGCCGGCGAGGATGAGCGCGACATCGAGAAGATGCTGAGCCAGGGCTATCGCGGCGGGCGCTACAGCTTCGGCTACCCGGCCTGCCCGCGCCTCGAGGACCAGGAGCCGCTGCTGAAGCTGCTGGGCGCCGAGCGCATCGGCGTCGAGATCAGCGACGAGTGGCAGCTCCACCCCGAGCAGTCCACGAGCGCCATCGTGCTGCACCACCCGCGGGCGAAGTACTTTTCCGTCTGAGACAGGGGGCGGGTCGCCCCGCCCCCTCGCCTCACGCCGCCACTTCGACCAGGACCAGCTCGGCCTCGTCATTCGCCGCGATGACGATCTCCGCCTCGTCGCGGATGGCGGCGCCGTCGCGCGTGTTCAGCGCCTGGCCGTTCACCGTCACGCTGCCCCTGGCCGGCACCAGATAGGCGGCGCGGCCGGGGGCGAGGCTGTGGCGCAGCTCCTGCCCCTTGGCGAGGGTCGCGGCCATCACCGCGGCGTCGGCGTTGATGGGCAGCGCGCCCGCATCGGCGTCGCCCGGGCGGCCGCCGGCCAGCACCTCGAACCGCGCGTCGCGCCCCGCCTTCGGGAAGGACTTGGCGCCCCAGTTCGGCTTCGCGCCGGCCCGGTCGGGGATGATCCAGATCTGGAAGATCCGCGTCGTCACGTCCTCGAGGTTGTACTCGCTGTGCACCACGCCGGTGCCGGCCGACATGATCTGCACGTCGCCCGCCTCGGTGCGGCCCTCATTGCCCATGCTGTCGCGATGGGTGATGGCGCCCTCGCGGACATAGGTGATGATCTCCATGTCGCGGTGCGGGTGCGGGTCGAAGCCGGTCCGGGGCGCGATCTCGTCGTCGTTCCAGACGCGCAGCCCGCCCCAGTTGGTGCGCGCCGGGTCCCGGTAATGCCCGAAGGAGAAATGGTGCTTCGCCTTCAGCCAGCCGAAATCGGCGCCGCCGAGGGTCGAGAAGGGTCGGATGTCGATCATGGTGGTGTCCGCGGGGCCTGCTTGTGGCCGCCTCGGACCGTCAGATGGCGAAGCGCCGGCGATTTCGCCATCTCGCGGCTGGCATGGACGTCATTTCCGGCCGTGATGGCGCGGCTTCGCGGCCGGCGGAGAGCACCCGCCCGCCGCGGTGCGGCAGGTCAGAGACGCCGCGCCGGTGGCTCGCCAGCCGGCCGGCATGCCGCGCCCGGATCGCTGCGCCGGCGCCGTGAGCAGGGCCAGCCCGGTCCGGGGTCGCGTTCCGGTCGCCTGTCCTCCCCCATTCGCCGGGACGGCCACCGCATGACGAAACGAACCGGAACCGGGGTTCGGCCTCGCAGGGGTTGGGAAGCGGCGGCTCAGCCGCCGTTCAGCAGCGCCCGCCCGGCCGCCGTCACCTCCACCCGCAGGGCACCGCCGCCCCGCCGGACGCAGGCGATGAGGCCGCGCTCCATCGCCTCCTCCCACACGGGCAATCGCGGGCAGGAGGTGCGCCAGGCCTCGATCGCCTCGACATAGGGCCGGGGCTCCTTGGCGACCCAGGCGACGAGGTCCCGGACGAGGCCGGAGATGTCGGTGTGGGACATGACGGTCCTCCTCAACGCAGCAGCAGGATGGCGCCCTGGGCCAGGTAGAGCAGGGCGATGGTGACGACGAGGCGGCCGGCCCAGCGGCGGAAGACGGCGTCGCTCATGCCGTCCAGCACGCGGCGGGCCAGCAGGGTTCCGGCCATGGAGGCGAGGATGGCGGCGGCCGCGAGCCAGGGCTCGACCTGGCCGGGATCGGCCACCAGCGCGCCGAAATACAGCAGCTTGAGGGCGTGGCTGCCCGCCTGACACATGGCCTTGGTCGCGACGATCTCCCGCCGGTCGAGCCGGCCGCCGAGGAAGAAGCTGTCGGCGAGCGGCCCGGCGACGCCGGTCAGCAGCATCAGCCCCATGCAGGCCGCGCCATAGGCGACGCCCTGGGCGGGCACCTCGGGGTTGGGCCGGAGGCGCGGGGGCAGCAGCCGCACCAGGAAGGGGCTGGCGCCGAGGCCGATCAGGGCGAGGGGCTTGTCCGGCACCCAGCGCACCAGGGACCAGGCCGCGAGCGCCAGCAGGCACCCGATCCCGTAGGCGGCGGCGATGCGCCAGCGCACATGCCGCACCCAGAGCGCGCAGCGCCATCCGTTGGACGCGATCTGCGTCACCGCGTGCAGCGCCATGGCGTCCGGCAGCGGCATCAGGACCAGCAGCACACCCACCAGCACGAGACCGCCCGCCATGCCGAAGATGCCGGACAGGAAGGAGGTGCCGACCATCACGAGCAGCAGCAGGGCGGCGGCCATGGGCGTCATGCCCCCGTTATCGCGCCGCCCCGCTTCCGCCGTGACGCAAGAGATGCTGTGCTCAGCCTCAGCAAAGCTGAGGGTGCGATGCCGCGCCGCCTGCCCTTCCTCAACGGCCTGCCGGCCTTCGACGCGGCCGCGCGGCACGGCAGCTTCGCCGCCGGCGGGAAGGAGCTGCATGTCAGCCCCGCCGCCGTCAGCCGATCGGTGCGGCTGCTGGAGGAGCGCCTCGGCGTCGCGCTGTTCGAGCGCGGGGCGAACCGGCTGCGCCTCACCGAGGCCGGGCGGCGGTTCCAGGACGGGCTCGACCGCCTGTTCGGCGAGCTGGAAACCCTGACCGACCGCATCCGGCGGGAGGCCGCGCGGCCGGTCATCACCATCGGGGTCGGGCCGAGCTTCGCGGCGCACTGGCTGATCCCGCGCCTGCCGGACTGGCAGCGCCTGGCGCCGCAGTCGGAGGTGCGGGTGACGACCGGCGGCGCGGCCGCCGCCTTCGACGAGGGGTGGAGCTGCGGCGTGCGCCTCGGCGACGGGACCTGGCCCGGCTTCGTGGCGCGGCGGCTCTTCGCGGCGGAGCTCCGCCCGGTCTGCGCGCCGCGCCTCGCCCGCCGGCTGCGGGAGCCGCGGGATCTGGCCGCGCTGCCGCTGCTGCGCGTGGCCCACGCGCCCGAGGACTGGCCGCGCTGGCTGTCGGCGCATCGCCTGCCGTCGCTCGCGGCGCGGGGGCCGGTGTTCGACTTCTACGGCCAGGCGCAGCAGGCCGCGGAGGACGGGCTCGGCGTCGCCATGGGCCTCACGCCCTACATCGAGGATGCCCTGCGGGAGGGCCGGCTGGTCGCGCCCTTTCCGGCCAGCGTGCCGAAGGGCGCCTGCTGGTACCTGCTGCACCGGCCCGGGCGCGACAGCGAGCCGGGCTTCGCCGCCTTCCGCGACTGGATGCTCGCGGCCGCCCGGGGCTGATCTTGCCGGGGCCGGCGCCGCGCTTCATCCTCCGGCCCGGCCGCCGCTTCGCGCGGGGCGTGGCCCAGGCCGCGCCGCAGCCGATCCGCCGAGCGGGAGTTGTCCTCGGGTGACCGACAGCATCGCCACCATCGGCTACGAAGACGTCACGCCGGACCGCCTGGTCGCGGCGCTGCGCGCGGCCGGGGTGCGGACCGTGGTGGATGTGCGCGCGCTGGCCAACAGCCGCCGTCCGGGCTTCGCCAAGACCGCGCTGTCCGCCACGCTGGCGGAGGCGGGGATCGGCTATCGCCACCTCCGCGCGCTCGGCACGCCGGCGGCGGGCCGGCAGGCCGCCCGCGAGGGACGCCCGGCGGAGATGCGGCGGATCTTCGGCGCGCATCTGGCGGGGGTGGAGGCGCAGGCGGCGCTGGCCGACCTCAGGGAGCAGGCGCGGCGGGAACCGCTCTGCCTGCTCTGCCTGGAGGCGGACCCGGCGCATTGCCACCGGACGCTGGTGGCGGAGGCGGTGGGGCTGCCGGTCCGTCACCTCAGCCCGTGAGGGGGATCCGGAACAGCATGGCCTCGCCGCCACCATAGGCCGGGTCCTTCCGGAACAGGCGCACCGGCTGGCCGCCATTCGCCTCCATCACGCGCATCGAGGCGATGTTGCCGAGCTCCGCCGTCAGCTCGACGTAAGGCAGGCCGAGAGGCCGGATCTCCTCCAGCAGCAGGGCGAGCGCCCGCGTCCCGACGCCCTGCCGCCTCGCCCAGGGCACGACCGCGAAGCCGATATGGCCCAGCACGTGGGCCGGCAGCTCCACCGTGCCGGGCTGGAAGCGGAAGCCGATGGAGCCCAGCACCGCCCCGTCCCACATCCAGCGCCGGAAGCCCGGCAGCTTCGGCCGCCGCGAGCCGTCGGGCAGGGTAATGAAGTCGGTCGGTTCCAGATCCTCCTGCGCCGCCAGGAAGGCATCCGCGTCGGCGGCGATGGCGTCGAGCTGCGCGCGCCGCGTCACCTCGGGCCGGACATTGTCCGGGGAGAAGCCGCGTTCGAGGGCATCCAGGTAGGAGGCGAGGTGCTCGCGCGCCGGGCGGACGAGGACCAGCCCGGGCCGCGCGGTCAATGCAGGCCGCCGGCCTGGTGCGGGCTGTCCAGGCTGAAGGCGGGGATCACCACGTCGAAGGTCTCGCCGCTGCCGCCCTCGATCATGTGGTACATGCCGCGCATGAAGCCCGAGGGCGTCGGCAGCGGCGTGCCCGAGGTGTATTCGAAGCTCTCCCCGGGTTCGAGCACCGGCTGCTCCCCCACCACGCCCTCGCCGTGGACGCGCTGCGTGCGGCCCTGGCCGTCGGTGATCAGCCAGGTGCGGCTGAGGAGCTGCACCGTGCTGCGCCCGAGATTGGCGATCTCCACCTTGTAGGCCCAGACGAAGCGCCCGGCGTCGGTGTCGGACTGGTCCTCCAGGTAGAAGGCGCGGACCGTGACGCGGATGTCGCGGGTGGTGGCGGTGTAGGGCGTCATGCGCGCTTCAGCATGGCGGTGGCGGCGCCGGCGGCCATCAGCATGCCGCCCCCCGCGCGGTTGAGCGCGCGGCGCACGCGGGGGCGCCGCACGGCGGAGGAGATGCGCCCGGCCAGCCGCGCGTAGGCCATGGCGTTCACCACGCCGAGCGCGGTGAAGGTGGCCACCAGCGCCGCGCCCTGCGGCAGCAGCGCCCGGTCGGCCGCGATGAACTGCGGCACGAAGGCGACGAAGAAGCCGATGCTCTTCGGGTTCAGCACGGTGACGACGAAGGCGTCGCGGAAGGCGGTCGCCGCCGGCAGCGGGGGCGGCAGCCCGTCGGGCACGGGCGCCCGCCACATCCGCCAGCCGAGCCACAGCAGGTAGGCGGCCCCCGCCCACTTCACGACGGTGAAGGCCGTCGCGCTCGCCGCCAGGAGCGCGCCGAGCCCGGCCAGCGCGACGGCCATCGCCAGCGCGTCGCCGGCGGCCACGCCCGCGACGGTGGGCAGCGCCGCGCGCCAGCCCGACCCGAGCGAGCGGCCGAGGACGAAGATCACGACCGGCCCCGGAATCACGACGACGAGGGCCGAGGCCAGCGCAAAGGCGAGCCAGGTTTCGATGCTCATGCCCGGCAATGTGCCACGCGCTGGCGGGCGGGCGCTACTCCGCCGCGCGCCGGATCGGCTGGCCCACTGCGTCCAGCGCGTCGGCCAGATCCTCGATCAGGTCCGCCACGTCCTCGAGCCCGACGGAGAGCCGCACCGTGCCGTCGGTGATGCCGAGCCTCGCGCGCTCCTCCGCGCCGATGCGCATGTGCGTCGTCGTCGCCGGATGCGTGGCCAGCGACTTGCTGTCGCCGAGGTTGTTCGAGATGTCGATCAGCCGCAGCGCGTCCATGAAGCGGAAGCAGGCGTCCTTTTGGCCGCCGTGGATGTCGCCCGCGGCGGAGCCGCCGATCTCGAAGGTGACGAGCGTGCCCCCGCCCGTCATCTGCTTCACCGCCAGCGCGTGCTGCGGGTGGTCGGGCCGGAACGGGTAGAGGACGCGCGCGATCTCCGCCCGTTCGCTCAGGAAGTCGGCGATGGCGGCGGCGTTGCGGCACATCTGGTCGACGCGCAGCTTCAGCGTCTCGAGGCCCTTGAGGATCACCCAGGCGTTGAACGGGCTCATCGCGGGCCCGGTGTTGCGGATGAAGGGCTGCAGCACCTCGTCCACCCATTTCTGCCGGCCGAGCACCGCGCCGCCGAGCACGCGGCCCTGGCCGTCCATGTGCTTGGTGCAGGAATAGACGACGACGTCGGCGCCCAGCTCGAAGGGCCGCTGGAGCAGCGGCGTGGCGAAGACGTTGTCCACCACGACCATCGCGCCGGCGGCATGCGCCAGCTTCGCGACGGCGGCGAGGTCCACCAGCTCCAGCATGGGGTTCGACGGCGTCTCGAGCAGCACCATGGCGGCGGGGCGGGACAGGGCGCGCTCCCACTGGGCCATGTCGGCGCCGTCCACGAACTCGCTCTCGATGCCGTAGCGCGGGAGGAGCGTGCTCACGATCCAGTGACAGGAGCCGAACAGGGCGCGGGACGCGACGAGGCGGTCGCCGGTCTTGAGGTGGGAGAGCAGCGCGGCGTGCACCGCGGCCATGCCGGTCGCCATCAGGCGGCAGGCCTCGGCGCCTTCGAGGGCGGCGAGGCGGTTCTCCAGCATGGAGAGGGTCGGGTTGGCGAAGCGCGAATACTGGTAGTGCGCGATCTCGCCCTTGAAGGTCGCCTCGGCCTGGGCGGCATCGTCGTAGACGAAGCCGGAGGTGAGATAGAGCGCCTCCGCCGTCTCGGCGTGGTTGGAGCGATCGAGCCCGCCGCGGACGAGCAGCGTGGCGGGGCGGAAGGTCTTCGGCATGGGCCACCTCGACGAACGAACACGCACGTCCGGCCCGTTTGGACGGGGTTCAGCCGTTTAGCGCGCTTGTTTTCCGCCAGGGGTGAACCCGACGACCCGGATGGGACCTCGCCGCAAGCTGGCCGGACAAATCGCGAGGGCACCGACAGGCGTAGCGCCGCGACGGCTTCTGCGTCAATGTCCGTCTCAGGAAGCCCGACCATGTCCCACACCGCGCCCGCTCTCGACCCCGACATCGCCGGCCAACTGGCGGAGGATCTGCCGCCCGAGGTGTTCGCGCGCATCATCGCCACCTTCGAAGCCGACCTCGCGCGGCTGACGCGGGAGTTGGCCGCCGCCCACGCCGCGAGCGACCTCGCGGGCTATCTGGCGGCCGCGCACAGCCTCGCCGGCGCCGCCGGGGCGGTGGGCGCGACCGGCCTCGAGAGCGCCGCGCGGATCGCGATGGACCGCGCCCAGCCGGAAGCGCCGGCCACCCTGCTTCCCCGCCTGGAACGCGAGGCGGGCCGGGCCTTGCAGGCGCTGCGAACCCTGCTGCCGGCCTGAGGGCCATGAGCGCGCGCGTCCTCCTGGTCGAGGACAACCCGACCCAGGCGGAGGTGGCGAAGGCCCTCTTCGCCGGGCTGCCGCACGATTTCCGCCACGCCGCCACGGGGCAGGAAGCGATGGCGGCCGCGCTGGCCTGGCAGCCGGACGTGGTCCTCGTGGACCTCGAACTGCCCGATTTCTCGGGCTTCGAGCTGATGCGCCGCCTGCGCGCCGAAGGCGTGGACGCCGACACCATCGTCGTCACCGCCAACGGATCGGTGAACGCGGCCGTGGGCGCCATGAAGGAGGGCGCGCAGGACTTCATCGTGAAGCCCTACGCCCAGGCGCGCCTGACGGTGACGCTCGAGAACGTGCTGAAGGCCCGCGCCCTGGCGCGTGAGGTGACGAAGCTGAAGGGCCAGCTCAACCGCGGGCGGTTCCACGGCTTCATCGGCTCCTCCCCCGCGATGCAGGGCGCGTACCGCACCATCGAGAGCGTCGCGCCGAGCAAGGCGAGCGTCTTCATCACCGGCGAGAGCGGCACCGGGAAGGAGCTGGCGGCGGAGGCGATCCACCGGAGCAGCCCGCGCGCGGGCAAGCCCTTCGTCGCGCTGAACTGCGCGGCAATCCCGAAGGACCTGCTGGAGAGCGAGATCTTCGGCCACGTGAAGGGCGCCTTCACCGGCGCGACCGACAACCGGGTGGGCGCCGCGCAGCAGGCGGATGGCGGCACGCTGTTCCTCGACGAGATCGCCGAGATGCCGCTCGACATGCAGGTGAAGCTGATGCGCTTCGTCCAGACCGGCACGGTGCAGCCGGTGGGCAGCGCGAAGGCGGAGCGCGTGGATGTGCGCTTCGTCGCCGCCACCAACCGCGACATCCTGACGGAGGTCGAGGCCGGGCGCTTCCGCGAGGATCTCTACTACCGACTCTACGTCGTGCCGATCGAGCTGCCGCCGCTGCGGGCCCGAGGCGAGGACGTGATGCAGGTGGCGCGGCACTTCCTGTCCGTCTTCTCAAAGGAGGAAGGGCGGCGCTTCCGCGGCTTCGACCGGGAGGCGGAGGGGCTGATGCGCAGCTACCCCTGGCCCGGCAATGTGCGCCAACTGCAGAACGTGGTGCGCAACGTCGTGGTGCTGCATGACGGCGAGCAGGTGACGCGCGACATGCTGCCGGCGACCCTGCTGCGGGCCGGGGGGCGGGCGCGGCCGGACGCGGCGGCGCCGGAAGCCGAGGCACCGGCCGGGCCGCA
>JAIEOO010000201.1 GCA_019750475.1 Acetobacteraceae bacterium
CGGGCCGAGCGAGGCGCGCAGCGCGTCCGCGCGCGCGGCGAGGCCGGCGAGGGCGGCGCCCAGCATGGCGCCCTGCTCCGGCAGGACGGGCACGACGAGTTCGAGGTCGATCAGCCCGCCGTCGCGCGGCTCGCCGAAGCCGGAGCCGGCGGTGGCGCCCTCCAGCCGGACATAGGTGCCGCGCCCGACCTCGCCGGCGACGAGGCCCCGGCGGCGGAGCTCCGCGTAGGCGCGCGCGGCGGTGGAGGGCGCGATGCCGCGCCGGAACGCGAAGTCGCGCTGCGGCGGCAGGCGCTCCCCCGGGCGGAGCCGCCCTTCGGCGATGTCGGCGGCCAGCCCGTCGGCGATGACGCGGTAGTCCATGGCGATATTGCACCGAGCGCAATGTTTTGATTGCTCCGCAGCATGGGCGACGCAATCCTTCGAGTCCAGCCGAAATTGCGCCGTATCGGAGGTCCCAACGCCATGTCCGCCGCCCTCGAACTCTCGCCCGCCGCTCTCGATCTCCAGGACTGGATCGCGCCCGCCCTTCCGCACCAGGGCGTGTATCTCGACGCGGCGACGGCCGGCCTGCCGACGGCGCCGGTGCTGGAGGCGGTGATCGGCCATCTCCGCCTCGAAGCCGCGATCGGCGCCGCGGCGGCGGCCGCGGCGCAGGCCGGGCGCCTTCAGGCCGCCTATGCCGCCGCGGCGCGGCTGCTCGGCGCCGAGGCGGACGAGATCGCCTTCCTCGAGAGCGGCAACCGCGCGCTGCAATCGGTGATCGGCGCCGTCCCGCTCGTCGCGGGCGACCGCGTCCTCGTCACGCGCGCGGAGTGGGGCGGGACCCTCGCCATGCTCTCGAAGCTCCGCGGCGTGTCCGTGGAGGTGCTGCCGACCCGCGGCGACGGGACGCTCGACCTCGCGGCCGCCCGCGCCATGCTGGACGGCCGCGTCCGGCTCGTCGTCGCGACCTGGTGCCCGGCCACCAACGGCCTCATCAACCCGGCGGCCGGGATCGGCGGGCTCGCCCTCGAGGCCGGGGCCTTCTTCATCCTCGACGCCTGCCAGGCCGTCGGGCAGCTGCCGGTGGATGTCCGCGCGCTGGGCTGCCACGCGCTGGTCGCGAGCGGGCGGAAATGGCTGCGCGGCCCCCGGGGGACCGCGATCCTCTACGCCTCGCGACGCTTCCTGGAGCGCACGGCGCCCCGCATGCCGGACCAGTTCGGCGCGTCCTGGGACGGCGGGTCCTGGACCCCGCGCGCCGATGCGCGCCGCTTCGAGATGGGCGAGGCCTCCGTCGCCGGCCGCCTCGGCCTCGGCGCGGCGATCGACGGCGCGCTGGCCATCGGCCCGGAGCGGCTGCGCGCCCGCATCTCGTCGCTCGCGGGGCTGCTGCGGGAAGGTTTGCGCGGCGTTCCCGGCCTGCGCGTGCATGATGCCGGGCCCGAGCTGTCGGGCATCGTCACCTTCACGCTGGACGATAGGCCGGCCGCCGTGGCGCAGGACGCGCTTCGGCAGGCCGGCGTCTCCCTCGCGGCGCGGAGCGCCATCTACGCGCCCTTCGACATGGCGGCCCGTGGCCTGACCGAGGTGCTGCGCGCCGCCCCCCACGCCTGCAACGACGAAGCCGACATCGCCGCCGCGGTCGCCGCGGTGGAACGGGTCGCGACGCGGAGATGACCGCCATGGAACTGACGCTCGGACGCATCGCCTTCTCCTTCCGGATCCTGCCGACATCCGAGCGCGCGCCGCGGCGCGAGGGGCCGGCGGGCGAAGGCGGGCTCGCGCGCCTGCTGCGCACGCGGCGCGACGAGGCGCATGTCGCGGGGCTCGATCCGCACCTCCGGCGCGACATCGGCCTCGACCCCCGGCCGGTCGAGTCCCGCTTCCACCTGCGCCACGTCGAGATCGCGCTCTGGGCGGGGCTGCACGGATGACGCTGCGGCTGCTCGGCAAGGCCTCCTCGATCAACGTCCGCAAGGTGCTCTGGACCTGCGAGGAGGTGGGACGACCCTATGCGCGCGAGGACTGGGGCAGCGGCTTCGCCCCCACCCTCGCGCCCGGGTTCCTGGCGCTCAACCCGAACGGTCTCGTGCCGGTGATCGTGGATGGCGACCTGGTGCTGTGGGAGAGCAACACGATCTGCCGCTACCTCGCCAGCGGCGCCGAAACCCTGCTGCCCAGCCGGCCCGCCTCGCGGGCCCGGGTGGAGCAGTGGATGGACTGGCAGGCGACGGAGCTGAACTCCGCCTGGCGGGGCGCCTTCATGCACCTCGTGCGCGGCCATCCGGCCCGGCTCGACCCCGCGGAGCTGGCGGGCCTGGTGGCGGGGTGGAACGCGAGGATGGCGCTGCTCGACCGGCACCTCGCCGAGGGCGGGCCCTACGTCGCGGGGGCGGACTTCACGCTCGCCGACATCGTGCTGGGCCTCTCCGCGAATCGCTGGCTGATGACGCCCATGGCCCGTCCGGCGCTGCCCGCCGTCGCCGCCTGGTACGAGCGCCTCACGGCGCGCCCCGCCTTCCGCCGCCACGGCGGCAACGGGATCCCGTGACCCGGCGGCCCGGTGCGCCGGCTTCGCGACGGGCGAGCCGAACCTGGTGACCGACCGCGGAGGCGCGGCCGAGCGGCGGGAGCCACGACGACGGCTGACGCGACGGAGCCGCGGCCATGGGCGGATCGGGCTGGTCGCGATGTCCGAACGCGCGATCTGCTCCCCCGGCGAACGCCGGCTGCCCCGCGACGGACGGTGTCCCGCCGGGGCGACGCTCGCGCCCCGCGCGGCGCGGACGCCGCGGGGCCGGGCTGGAGGCCACGGCCCCGGCCGGGGCCGATCAGCGCAGGAAGCGAACGCCCCGCCCCCGGCCCGCGGCGAGCAACGCCTCCGCGAGGGACAGCGCGAAGGAGCGATAGCAGGACACGCGGAACGCCTCCCCGCTCCGCCACACCGTCACCGGGACATGGGCCGCGACGGTTGCCGCCGCGGCCTGCGGCCCGAAGGCGCGCGGGCCGAGGTCGATCGGCAACAGCGTGGCCAGGGCCTCCGCCGCGCGCGGGCCCGCGACCTCCAGCACGCAGCGCGCGCCGTGGAGCGGCGTCAGCCGCGCCGCCGGAAAGGGCGGCACCGTGCCGCTCGCGTGCAGCAGCAGCCACTGGCCGGGCGCTGCCCAGAGGGCGGTCCCCCAGGCCAGCTCGAGGGCGCCGCCGGGGCCGGGCAATCCCTCGCCCTCCCCGCCTCGCAGCATCGTCGCCGCGAGGCCGGACAGCTCGCGCAGCGTCACGCCCACCTCGGTCGCGGCGGGAGGCGTTTCGAGGCCCGCCAGGGGCGAGGCGGCGTCAAGCACGGGTGCGGCTCCCCTCGGGATCGAGGAACACGGGATCGCAGACCTCCATCTCGGCGTCGCCGTCGCGCACCGGGTCGAAGACGCGGATGCGCGTGCCATGGCGGTCACGACCGCCCGACAGCAGCGCGAGGCCGATCATGCGGCCGAGATGGGGCGACCAGCAGGCGGCGGTGACGTGGCCGAGGCTGTTCCCGGTCGAAGGCGCCGCGCCCGGCTCCAGCAAGTGCGCCCCCGCGCGCAGCACCTGCCGCGCGTCGCGCGTCCGGAGCCCCACCAGCACCGGCCGGGCGGGATCCACCAGCGCCGGCCGCTGCGACAGCACGCGGCCGATGAAGTCCTTCCGCTTCGAGAGCATCCGCCCGAGGCCGAGATCAGCCGCGGTGGTCTGGCCCTTCAGCTCCCCGCCCGCCGGGTGCCCCTTCTCGATGCGCAGCACGCCGAGCGCTTCGGTGCCGTAGGGGGCGAGGCCGTGCGGCGCACCCGCGGCCATGAGGCGTTCCATGAAGGCCTCGCCGCATTCGGCCGGCACCCCCACCTCCCAGGCGAGTTCGCCGGAGAAGGACAGGCGATAGAGCCGCGCCGGGGTGCCGCCGCAGACCGTCACCTCGGCCACCGACATGTGCGGCAGCGCGAGCGGCGCGGCATCGTCCAGCACGCCGCGCAGCACCTCGCGCGACTTGGGTCCGGCGACGCTGACCTGCGCCCAGGCGTCGGTGACGGAGAGGACCGCGACGTCGAGATGCGGCAGCAGCACCTGGTGGCAGAACTCCAGGTGCTGCATCACCTTGCCGGCGTTGGCCGTCGTCGTCGTCAGGAAGAAGCGGTCCGCCGCGAGGCGCGCGCAGGTGCCGTCATCCATGACGAAGCCGTCCTCGCGCAGCATCACGCCGTAGCGGATGCGGCCGGGCTTCAGCGTCGAGATGTCGTTGGCGTAGACGAGGTCGAGCAGCGCGGCCGCCCCCGGTCCCACCACCTCGATCTTGCCGAGCGTCGAGACGTCGCAGACGCCCGCGTTCGCGCGGACGTTCAGCGCCTCCCGGTCCACGCTGTCGCGCCAGCCCTTCTCTCCCGGGCGGGCGTACCACTCGGCGCGGAGCCACGGCCCGACCTCGACGAAGGAGGCGCCGTTGCGCGCCGCCCAGCCGTGCAGCGGCGTGCGGCGGGTGGGCCGGAAGCCGCGCCCCACGTGGTGGCCCGCGATGGCACCGATGCTGACCGGCGTGTAGGGCGGGCGGAACATCGTGGTCCCGGTCTCGGGGATGGTCCGCCCCGTCTGCTCCGCCAGGATGGCGAGGCCGACGACGTTGGCGGTCTTCCCCTGGTCCGTCGCCATGCCGAGCGTGGTGTAGCGCTTGGCGTGCTCGACCGAGCGGAAGCCCTCGCGCGCGGCGAGGGCGATGTCGTCCGCCGTCACGTCGTTCTGGAAATCCACGAAGGACGTGCTCGCGCGGCCCGGCACGAAGAAGAGCGGCGCGATGGCGGCGGGCTCGTCCTCCGCCGAGGGGAGCGGCAAGGGCTGGCCCTGGAAGCCGGCCTGGCGCGCGGCTTCGAGCCCGGCCCGTGCCCCATCGGCGAGGCAGGCGGCGAGCGTCAGGCGGCCGGCGGCGGCGCCGGCCGGCGTCAGGCCCGGGATGCCGGCACCCGGCAGGAAGGCCGAGAGCTCCTCGTTCCAGACCGGCTTCGAACCGTGATGGCTGGTGAGGTTGACCGTCGGGTTCCAGCCGCCCGCGACGGCGAGGAGATCGGCCTCGATCCGCTGGCCCGTGGTCAGCTCGACCTCGTCGAGGGCGAGCCGGCCATGCGCCCTGGCGACGCGACCACCGGCGACGTGGCGAACGCCGCGCGCGAGCGCCGGCGCGCCGGGCCGCGCATCCACCACCGTCACCTCGGCCCCCGCGTCCCGCAGGTCGGCCGCGGTGCGCCAGCCATCGTCGCCCGCGGTGAAGACCACAGCGCGGCGCCCCGGCAGGGCGGCGTAGCGGTTGACGTAGCCGCGCAGCGCGGACGCCGCCATGATGCCCGGCAGGTCGTTGCCGGCGAAGGCGATGGGCCGCTCCAGCGCGCCCGCCGCCAGCACGGCCCGCCTCGCCCGGATGTGCCAGGCGCGCTGCCGCGGCATGCCCTCCGGCGGGGCGGCCAGATGGTCCGACACCCGTTCCACCGCCGCGTAGGTGCCGTGATCGAAGACGCCGAAGACGGTGGTGCGCGGCAGCAGCGTCACGCCGGGGAAGGCCGCGAGCTCCGCCAGCGCCTGACCGGCCCAGAGATGCGCCGGCGCGCCGTTGATCTCGGCGCGGTCGGCGAGCAGGCGGCCGCCCATCCGGGCGTCCTCGTCGGTGACGATCACCCGGGCGCCGGTGCGGGCGGCGGCGAGCGCCGCGGCGAGCCCCGCCGGCCCGGACCCGATCACCAGCACGTCGCAGAAGCCGTGCATCTCCTCGTAGCGGTCGGGGTCGGGCGCGTCCGGCGCGCGGCCGAGGCCGGCGGCGCGGCGGATCAGCGGCTCGTACAGCTTCTCCCAGAACGCCGCCGGCCACATGAAGGTCTTGTAGTAGAAGCCGGCATTCAGCATCGGCGCGAAGGCCTGCGTCACCGCCATCATGTCGAAGCCCAGCGCCGGCCAGCGGTTCTGGCTGCGCGCCTCCAGCCCGTCATAGAGCTCGGCGACGGTGGCGCGGGTGTTCGGCTCGCGCCGCGCGCCGGAGCGCAGCTCCACCAGGGCGTTCGGCTCCTCGCTGCCGAGGCCCCAGACGCCGCGCGGGCGGTGATACTTGAAGCTGCGCCCCATCAGCGTCACGCCATGGGCGAGCAGCGCGGAGGCGAGCGTATCGCCCGGATGGCCGGCATAGGCCTTGCCGTCGAAGGTGAAGCGGATCGTCCGGTCGCGGTCGATCAGGCCGCCGGTGGGGAGCCTCATCGCCGCGCGGCCTCCGCGCCATGGACCGCGTGGGTGCGGGTGTCACGGGTGACGACCAGCCATTGCCGGCAACCATGGACGTGGTGCCACAGCTCGCGATGGGGGCCGAAGGCGTTGTCCCGGACGTGGACGTACTCCACCCAGGCCTCCATCGGCGCATCGGGTTCGGGACGCATGGGGTCGGCCGCGCCGATGACGGTGAACTCGTCGGCGCCGCGCTCGCCGCAATAGGGGCAGGGGATCAGCATGTCGCCGCGCGCTCCTAGTGAAGGTTCGGCTGGGCGCCGGCGCCCTTCTCGTCCACCAGGCGGCCGGTGCCGAAGCGGTCGAGGCGGAAGCCCGCGTTCAGCCGGTGCGGCTCGCCCGTCGCGATGGTGTGCGCGAAGCACCAGCCCGAGGCGGGCGTGGCCTTGAAGCCGCCGTAGCACCAGCCGCCATTGAGGAAGAGCCCGTCGATCGGCGTGCGGTCGATGATGGGGGAGCCGTCCATGGACATGTCCATGATGCCGCCCCACTGCCGGAGGTAGCGCAGCCGGCTCATCGCCGGGAAGAGCTGCAGCGCCTCCTCCATTACGTGGCGGACGATCGGCATGCCGCCGCGCTGCGCATAGGAGTTGTAGCCGTCGATGTCGCCGCCGAAGACGAGGCCGCCCTTGTCGGACTGGCTGACGTAGAAATGCCCGGCGCCGAAGGTCACGACCGTGTCGATCATGGGCTTCACGCCTTCGGAGACGAAGGCCTGCAGCACGTGGCTCTCGATCGGCAGGCGCAGCCCGGCCATGGCCGCGACGCGGGAGGTGTTGCCGGCGCAGGCGAGGCCCACGCGGTTCGCCGCGATGAAGCCCCGCGTCGTCTCCACGCCGCGCACCCGCCCGCCCTCGACGCGGATGCCGATGACCTCGGTGTTCTGCAGCAGGTCCACCCCGCGCCGGTCCGCCGCGCGGGCGTAGCCCCAGGCGACGGCGTCGTGCCGCACCGTGCCGCCGCGCCGCTGCAGCAGCCCGCCTTTGATGGGGAAGCGGGCATTGTCCATGTTGAGGCCGGGGACCATGGCGCGCACCTGCTCGCGGTCCAGCAGCTCGGCATCCACGCCGGCGAGGCGCATGGCGTTGCCGCGCCGGGCATAGGCGTCGCGCTGGCCGTCGCTGTGGCAGAGGTTCAGCACGCCGCGCTGCGACACCATCGCGTTGTAGTTGATGTCCTGCTCCAGCCCTTCCCAGAGCTTCAGCGAGTGCTCGTAGAAATGGGTGTTGGCGGGCATCAGGTAGTTGGAGCGGATGATGGTCGTGTTCCGCCCGACATTGCCCGAGCCGAGATAGCCCTTCTCCACCACCGCGACGTTGGTGATGCCGTGCTCCTTCGCGAGGTAGTAGGCGGTGGAGAGGCCGTGGCCGCCGCCGCCCACGATGACCGTGTCGTAGCGGGCCTTGGGCTCCGGGAAGCGCCAGGCCGGCGTCCAGTGCCTGTTGCCGGTCAGCGCGTTCTTCAGCAGCGAGAAGAGGGAATAGTGGCCCATGGCGGCATCCGGTTGACAGCGGCGTGATCCTGGCAGCATCCCTCCCGCCGCCATGCCTCCCAGCGACAAGCCCTTGCCGGGGAACGACACCCCGCCGCACCCTGGCGCCCTGGCGGAGCCGCGGCGCATCGGCTTCCTGCTGATCCCCGACTTCGCGCTGATGGCCTATGCCTCGGCGATCGAGCCCTACCGCGCGGCCAATACCCTCGCGGGCCGCACGCTCTACACCTGGCAGCACGTCTCGCCCGACGGGAAGCCGGTGCTGGCGTCGAACGGCGTCGCCGTCGTGCCGGACCAGGGGATCGAGAAGCCGCTCGCGGTGGACGACCTCTTCGTCTGCGCCGGCGGCAACCCGGCGGCCTTCGAGCACCCCGCGACCTTCGCCTGGCTGCGCGCCCAGGCGAAGCGCGGCGGGCGCATCGGCGGCGTCTCGGGCGGGCCCTTCCTGCTGGCGAAGGCCGGGCTGCTGACGGGCCGGCGCTGCACCGCGCACTGGGAGCACGTGCCCGCCATCGCCGAGGCCTTCCCCAAGCTGAACCTCACCGGCAGCCTCTTCGAGGTGGATCGCGACCGCTGCACCTGCTCGGGCGGCACGGCGCCGCTCGACATGATGGTCGCGCTCATCCGGGAGCGGCATGGACGCGCGCTCGCCCACGCCGTCTCCGAATGGTTCCTCCACACCGAGGTGCGCGCGCCGAGCGCGCCGCAGCGCATGTCCCTCCAGGCGCGCTACGGCGTCACGCACCGCGCCCTGCTCGCCGCGCTCGAGGCGATGCAGGCGGCGCTCGAGGAGCCCTTGCCGCGGGAGGTGCTGGCGGCGCGGGGCGGCGTCTCCGTCCGCCAGCTCGAGCGGCTGTTCCGCGCCCATCTGTGCACGAGCGTCGGCGCGCATTACCTCGGCCTCCGCCTGGACCGCGCGCGGCAGCTCCTCCGCCAGACCGGCATGTCCGTGCTGGAGGTGGGGACGGCCTGCGGCTTCGTCTCCGCCGCGCATTTCTCCCGCGCCTACCGCGCCCGCTACGGCGTGCCGCCGCGCTCCGAGCGGTCGCCTGAGGACAAATCCATGGCGCTCACGGACAATTCGCGCCCGCCGCGGCCGCGCTAGGCTCGCGGCGGCCAGGGAGACCCAAGGAATGCCGAAGCTGTTCAGCCCGCGCCGCGCGCTCCTCGCGCTCGCGGCGGTCCTCGCCATCGGGACGGCGCCCGCCGTCGCCCAGCAGGCGCCCGCGCCGCAAGCCGCCGCGCAGCCGGGCGGCGACACCATGCAGCGCATCCTGCGCGACGGGCGGCTGCGCGTGGGCGTGCGCGCCGATTACCGCCCCTGGGGCTTCCGCAACCCCGAGGGCCAGTTCGTCGGCATGGAGATCGAGATGGCGCGGGACGTGGCCCGCACCCTCGGCATCCAGCTGGAGTTCGTCCCCGTCGTCGCCGCGAACCGCATGCAGTTCCTGGCCCAGGGCCAGATCGACCTGATGATCGCCACCATGTCCGACACGGCCGAGCGCCGGGGCATCGTCGGCATCGTCCACCCCAACTACTACTCCTCGGGCTTCAACGTGATCATGCCGCGCAACGTCAATGTGCGGGAATGGACGCAGCTCCGCGGGCGGCAGCTCTGCGCCATCCAGGGCGCCTGGTACAACCGCCCCGCGACGGAGCGCTTCGGCGTCGAGATCGTGGCCTTCACCGGCATCGCCGAGGTCGAGACCGCGCTGACCCAGCGCCGCTGCCTCGGCTGGATCTACGACGACAACCTGATCGCCGTGATGCTGGCCGACCCGTCGCGCCGCTGGGCCGACTACCACATGCCGCTGCCCTCCCAGAGCGACACGCCCTGGGGTCTCGCCGTCCGCCTCGAGGACCGCGACCGCGCCTGGGGCCGCTTCATGAGCGGCATGGTCGCCAACTGGCACCGCACGGGCCAGCTTCTCCGCTGGGAGAACGAGGCCGGCATCGCCGAGAGCGCCTTCCTCCGCCGCATGCATGAGGCGATGAAGGACCACGTCCCATAGAGGCGCTGCTCCAGCCGGCCGCGGAGTTCTTCCGGGAGCTCCGCGCCTCGACCGGCCTGAACTTCACGATCTTCTACGATCCCTTCGACGCGCGCCGCTTCTGGCAGGCCTTCCTGACGACCTGCCAGCTCGCGGCGCTCTCCGTCGTGCTGTCGCTGGTGATCGGCGTCGCGGGCGCCTTCGCGCAAGGGTCGCGCTTCGCGCCGCTGCGCTGGTTCGTCGCCGGCTACGTCGCCTTCTTCCGCAACACGCCGCCGCTCGTGCAGATGTATTTCTTCTTCTTCGCCCTCGGCGCGATCACGCCAACCGTGCCGGACGACATCGGCATGGAGGTGCCGCTCGTCTCCAACTTCGTCTGGGCGCTGGTGGCACTCTCCCTTTTCGCCGGGGCGTTCAACGTGGAGATCTTCCGCTCGGGCATCGAGGCGGTGCCGCGCTCCACCGTCGAGGCGGCGGAATCCCTCGGCTACACGCGCCTCGGCACCTATCGGGAGGTGGTGCTGCCGCTGGCCTTCCGCGTCTGCCTGCCCTCGCTCAACAACAACCTCGTCAACCTCATCAAGACGACGACGCTGGCCTACGCGATCGGCGTGCCGGAGATGCTCTACGTCGCGAACCAGATCTGGTCGGACAGCCTGAACGTCACCGAGATGATGAACGTGCTGCTGCTGCTCTATATCGGCCTGGTCAGCCTGCTGGTCTGGCTGATGCATCGGTGGGAGCGCGCGATGCGCATGCCGGGCTACGGCACGTGACGCTTCCGGTCCTGCTGCCCTACCGCCCGCCCCCGCCGCGCGGCCGGCTCGACGACCGCGGCCTCGCCTTCGCGGCCTTCGCCGTGCTGATGGTGGCGGGCGCCGCCCATGCGCAATCCGGTGCCGCGACCGAGAGCGTGCTGGCCGCCATCTGGAAATGGGTGCCGCTGATCTCGACGGGCTTCGGCCTCAACATCCTCATCAGCGTCATCGCCATGGGGGTGGGCACGGTGCTCGGGCTGGCGCTCGGCCTCTGCCAGATCTCGCTGCTGCCGCCGGTGCGGGTGGGGTCCTGGTTCCTCACGCAGTTCTTCCGCAACGCGCCGTGGCTGGTGCTGCTGTTCTACTGCATCTTCATGCTGCCCTTCCGGGTGACGGTGCTGGGACAGACCCACGAGGTCCCGAACTGGCTGCGCGCCACCATCGGCCTGACGCTGCCCGTCATGGCCAATGTCAGCGAGATCGTGCGCGGCGCCGTGCAATCCCTGCCGAAGGGCCAGTGGGAGGCCGCGGAGTCCCTCGCCTTCAGCCGCTTCCAGACGCTGTGGCAGGTGATCCTGCCGCAATGCGTGAAGCGCATGCTGCCGCCCTGGATGAACCTCTACGCCATCCTCATCATGTCCACCCCCCTCGCTTCCATCGTGGGCGTGGAGGAGGCGATGACGCTGACGCGCGGCGCGCTCAACGCCGAGCGGCGCGGCGACCTGCTGATTCCCATGTACGGCGCGCTGCTGCTGGCCTTCTTCGCCTATTGCTGGCCCATCGCCCGCCTCACGCGGCTCCTCGAGGCGCGCAACAACGTCAGGCTCTGATGACCCCGCTCGTCTCCATCCAGGATGTCCACAAGCGCTTCGGCGAGACCACGGTGCTCTCGGGCATGTCGCTCGACGTCCGGAAGGGCGAGGTGATCTGCATCATCGGCCCCTCGGGCTCGGGCAAGTCCACCCTGCTGCGCTGCGTGAACGCCCTCGTCCGTCCCGAGCGCGGGCGGATCACCGTCTCCGGCATCGAGGTCACGGCGCCGAGGCTCGACCCCATCGCGCTGCGCCGGCGCGTCGGCATGGTGTTCCAGCAATACAACCTGTTTCCCCACCGCACCGCGCTGCAGAACGTGATGATGGCCCCCATCAGCGTGCTCAAGCAGGAGAGGCGCGAGGTCGAGGCACGGGCGCGCGCGCTGCTCGCCAAGGTGCGCCTCCAGGGCAAGGAGGACAGCTACCCCGGCGAGCTGTCGGGCGGGCAGCAGCAGCGCGTGGCCATCGCCCGCAGCCTCTGCATGCAGCCCGAGGTGATGCTGTTCGACGAGGTGACGGCGGCCCTCGACCCTGAGACGGTGAAGGAGGTCCTGGTCACGATCCGGGAGCTGGCGGAGGAAGGCATGACCTGCCTCCTCGTCACCCACGAGATGGGCTTCGCGCGGGAGGTGGCGGACCACGTCTACTTCACCGACCGCGGCGTGATCGTCGAGCACGGGCCGCCCGCCGAGTTCTTCACCGCCCCGCGCGACGCGCGGACGAGGGAGTTTCTCGGCAAGCTCCTGTAGCGGCGCTGCGCCTCGGCCGGGCAGCCGGCGCGGCCATGCGCCATCGGCAGGAAGGCGGCGGCCATCCGCGGCGTCGAAGGCCCAGCCGTCCGCCGCCGGCGCGCCACGGGCGCTCGCGACCTCCACGCGCTGCCCGGCCTGGAGGCGCGGCGCCGCGGGCGGGGATGGCGGCGCGCATGGGCGTCGTCCTCGGGCCTGGCGCGCGGGACCATCGTGGACGAGGCGGCCAGCGCCGGCGGGCGGACGCCCCCTGCCCCGCGCGGCTACTCCACCGGCAGGAAGATGAAGACGACGGCCGCCACGAGGCAGCCCATGGCGGCGAAATAGGTCCAGCGCAGCTGCTCGCCCAGGAAGGCCACGCTGAACACCGCGAAGACCGAGAGCGTGATCACCTCCTGCATCACCTTCAGTTGCTGGCCGGTGTAGGCGCCGCTCGCGTAGCCGATGCGGTTGGCGGGCACGGCCAGGCAGTATTCGAGGAAGGCGATGCCCCAGCTCACCAGCACGGCGAGCCAGAGCGGCCATTGCGGCGCCTTGAGGTGACCGTACCAGGCGAAGGTCATCGCCTAACCGGATTCCCGCAAGCGAAAACGCGCTGTCAGTCCACGGGCAGGAAGATGAACACCACCGCCGCCACGAGGCAGAGCGAGGCGGCAACGTAGGTCCAACGGAGAGTCTCCCCGAGGTAGAGCACGGAGAAGCCCGCAAAGACGGCCATGGTGATGACCTCCTGCATCACCTTGAGTTGTTGGGCGGTGTAGGCGCCGGAGAGGTAGCCGATCCGATTGGCCGGGACAGCGAGGCAGTATTCGAAGAAGGCGATCCCCCACGCCGTCAGGACGGCAAACCAGAGCGGCCAGCCGGGGTGCTTAAGGTGCCCATACCAAGCTGCGGTCATCAGCAGATTCGACGCGAGTAGAAGGAGTGGGGTGGCGACAAGCGGGTTCATTGCTGGGCTCCAATCACGAGGGTCGCATCCTGCTCGGAATGCGTCGGAGGAGCACCAGCGGGCGGGTCCGTAACGGTCCTTGACTGGTCACTTTTTTCGACCTCAAATGCGTCGATGAAAACTGACCGATAGGATTCGCCGTGCCGGACGCCGCCGTCTTTCTCCGCACCGAGGACGCCGATGACCGCCTGTGGCGGCTCGCCCGGCTCAGCCGCGCGGACCTGCTGCAAGCCGTTGCCGCAGCCGTTGTCGCCGTAGGCGGCTGCACCGCCAACGACCCCCCCACCGCGCGGGGCTACGACGCTTGGCGCATGGCCGTCCGGCGACTCCGCGAGGTCCTGATGCCGCAGGGCTGGGAGCGCGACGACACCGGCAACTTCTCCACCGTCATGAACCGCCTCGCGGGCGTGCGAATCGCCGTGGTCAACACAGACGGCAACACCGGCAACCCCCACGCCTACCCGACCAACCGCTCTCGCAAGGGCGCGCTGGCGGACCGCGCCTCCGAGATCAACCAGCGCATCCTCCCCTTCCCCGAGTGGGACGAGACTGAGCCCGAGGGCGCCTCCCTCCCCGGCATCGCCACGTGGTATCTCTGCGTCTACGTCGAGGGCGAGCGGGTCCGCGCCGAGCTTTCCCTGCCCACCAAAGTGCAGGGCGGCTTCTTCGCGGACTGGCAGGAGCGCATCATCCTCGTCGGCTCGAACGGCGACTGGTCCATCGCGGACGCCCCGCACCTTGGGGACGACGACGGCCCCGTCTTCGAGGTGGCCGTCACCAGAAAGTAGGTTGCCATGTTCAGCGGCAGGAGGCTCGGCCTCGCGCGGCGCAGGCGCGGGCTGAGCAAGAAGGGATTCGCTGAGGTCCTCGGCGTCCACCCCCGAACGGTGCTCCGGTGGGAGGACGGCGACAGGCTCCCGGACGAGCGCGAGGCCGCCCGCGTGGCGGACGCGCTCGGCTTCCCACCGGAGTTCTTCGTCGGCCCCGACATCGACGAGCCCACGGCGGGTGCGGCGAGCTTCCGGTCGCTGTCGGCGATGCCCGCGCGCGACCGCGACGCGGCGCTGGCGGCGGGCGCCCTCGGCTTCCTGCTTGGGGATTGGGTCGAGGCGCGGTTCAACCTGCCCGACCACGACCTGCCCGACCTGTCCTTGGAGACGCCTGACGGCGCGGCGCGGGTGCTGCGCGAGCGGTGGGGCATCGGCGAACGGCCCGTCAGCAACATGGTCCACCTCCTCGAAGCGAAAGGGGTGCGGGTGTTCTCCATGGCGGAGAATACCCGGACGGTGGACGCCTTCTCGACGTGGCGCCGCGAGCGCGCCTACGTGTTCCTGAACTCGCAGAAGTCGGCCGAGCGGCAGCGGTTTGACGCAGCGCACGAGCTTGGGCACCTCGTGCTCCACAAGCACGGCGGCCCGCACGGGCGCGAGGCCGAGGACGAGGCGCAGCGGTTCGCGTCGGCCTTCCTGATGCCCGAGGCGGACGTGCTGGCGGCCATTCCGGTCGTGCGCGACCTGCCGCAATTGGTCGCGGCCAAGCGCCGCTGGAAGGTGTCGGTGGCGGCCCTCAACACTCGGCTCCACCGGCTCGGGCTGACCACCGAGTGGCAGTATCGGACGCTGGCGGTGCAAATACAGGAGCGGGGCTACCGCACGGCCGAACCCGAGGGCATCGCGCGCGAGACGTCGGCGGTGTGGGGCAAGGTGTTCGACGCGCTCCGCGCTGAGGGCACGACGAAGATGCGGATCGCGGAGGACCTCGCCCTGCCCGTGGCCGAGGTCGAGAACCTCGTCTTCGGGCTCGCCCACATGCTCACCATCGAGGGGGGCGGAGCACACGCCGCGCCGCGCGCGGGCGGCGGGGCACACCTCCGGCTGGTTTCGGGGCGGTAGGTTGGACGGGCGCGAGGACGACCAGAAGGACGACATCCTGCCCGAGCGCGCGGAGGCACCGACCTCCGTGCCCGCCGAACTCGAACTGTCCCCGTTCGAGCAGGGGGCCGAGAAGGCGGCGGGCAAGCTCGGCGGGCGGATCGGCCACTGTGGGCGGAGCGCGTTCCACCACCTGCGGCGCGCGTGGCGCCTGCTCGGGGTGGACGACGAGATGGCCGCGTTCCGGGCGATCACCGCCGAGGAGGAGGCGGCCACGGCCGTCATCCTCGCCCTCAAGCAGCGGCAGTATCCCGGAGCGAACCATCTCAACCAACGCAACCACGCGCACAAGGCCGCGCTAGTGCCGTTCACGGCGGCGGTCCAAAACGTGCTGGCCATCTCGAAGTGGAGGGGCGACCTCGTGCTCAGCCCCGAGAGCGACCCGCCGCGCGTGAATTTCCGGATCGACGCCCGCTGCATGGGGGTGGAGGGCGACGAGCCGCTGTTCGTCGAGCCCGACGAGCCGCTGAACATGGTCGTGCGCTCCGTGGGCGAGGACGGCGTGTTGGAAGTTCACGACTTCGAGGCGCAGTTGCGCGAGGTGGCGCGGGGCTCCGACCTCACGGCTATCCGCAGGTTCGTCGAGGACGAGGCCAACTTCCGCAACCGCCTGCTCTACGCCAGCGACGACGGGGTGCCGAAGGTGACGTTGGAGGCGGCGTTCCTGCGGGAGCGCCTCCGGCGCGTCGTGCAACTGCTTCTCGTCGCCGTCGCAGTCCTGCAAACCCCGCGCGTCCAGCCCTTTGCGGCGCAATGCCTGCGTGCGCTCCTCAGGGTCCTGCCGCGCCTCAACGCGCCCGAACCGGAGTTCGACTACGACACCGCCGCCCCTCCGGTCCTTGATTCGGGGCTACTCGTCGAGCAGGACGGCGATGGTCGCCCGAGGGCGATGCTCCGCCGCCGCTGGTCGGTGAACATTCCGTTCGGCTACCGGTTGCTGCCGGTGATCCACTTGGACCTCAACGTCGCGTTGTCCGGCGGGCGGTAGGGAGACCGAGCCTACGCGGATTGGGTTCGGTCTTTCGGGGACGGGGCTCCGTGGGTTCGCGGTGCCGCTCTCGCACCACGGGCGCCTATGTGCCACCTCGTTTGACCTGCACCGTCATCCGCTCCCGATCCGTGAGGCTTGTCACCACGAACTCCACGGGCGGCCGGCCGCTCGGCCTTGCTCGAAGGGCGGCCAGCAGGCGCTCGTCCGGGGCGGACGAGAAGGCCATGCGGTCGGCCCAAGCGACGCGGACCTCGTTGGCGAACCGGACGAAGGCGGGGTGGGCGCGCCCGAACCGCAGGCGCGCCCTGCCGCCCGCCGACCAGTCCGCCAGCAGGCAGACGCTGCTCGCCAGCGGGAAGGTGAGCCTCACACCGCGCGCCCGTAGCCCATGCAGGCGCGGTCCGGGGCGTGGGTCGAAGAACACCACGGGGTTGTCGCTGGTGGCGAAGACGTTCCCCTCCGGCGCCGTCAGGACCGTCCAGTCCATGTCGAACAGCGCCGGGGCGAGGGCGTCGTGCACGGACAGGGCTCGCAGCGCCCATTCCCGCCCGACCTCCGCCGTCATGCGCTCGCCCATAACAGGCAGGACGGCTCGCAGGGCCGCAACGTCCGCGTCGCTGACGGGGTGCCCTCCCTCGCGCGCCATGTCCGCCCGGAAGCGGGCCATGGCGGCATCACTCCCCGCCAGCGCCCGCAGGCGTGCCTGCAACATGTGGACGCGGGCGGCAGCCCATCCGTGCCGGAAAGGGCGCGTGCGGACGTGCATGAGCGCGACGAAGGAGGCGAAGTCGGCCCGCTCCTGCGGCGTGGGCTGTTCGCGCGCGACTAGGCGCCGGAGCACCGGCATGCCCTTGGCCTCGATGCCCCCGATCATCTCCTCGATGCGGTCGTCCTTCTGGCCGCCCGGCCCGATCACCGTGTGCAGATCGGCTTCGTGGGCGGTCGCCTCCGGGCGCTGCGGACGGAGCGTGCCCCTGTCGGCGTCGTGGACCCACACCATCCCGGCCCGCGCTCCGGTGTCGGCAAATCCCGCGAGATAGGAGCGCGGGATGTAGTGCTGCTTGCGCGGTCGGTTCCGGCCGGACACGGGGCGGGGCGCCTCCAATCGAGGGTCTGATGCAGATGGCGGCGCCATCCGCGCGGTTGCGAGTCTCGGTCCCGAAGCTTACCCTGATCGGCACCGCATCCTTCTTCGGGGGTCGGGGTGGGTTCGAATCCCACGGCCGCACTAGTCCTGATCGCCCTTCTCACTGTCTTCCGCTTCGGCGGCGAACAACTGAAAGGATGCATCATGGATAAAAAGTTGAAGAACTCGAAGTCTGAAACCTGTGCAGCAAAGCGTTCAAGGTCCAAGCTGGCGTCGATCACCTCCCACTTCTTCGAAACTGTTTGGGCGGTAGGAGCTAGTGTGGCTGCGGCGATGGCTATCTCCGCCCCGATCCTTCGCGCGGGACACCACCGGGTGTCCCGCGCCACGATGCCCACATGGGGTCTGCTGTAGTCGGTTAACCCGCTGGCTACTCGGCCGCCCCGAACAGCGGGGCGATGTCAACGAGCCTCCGCCCCGTCTGCCACCAGTTCGAGATCATGCAGCGCGAGCTTGCTGCGTCAGGCCGCAGCCGGATGACGACGCTCGCAGGGTGCACCGTCGCCCCGATCTCGCGCGAGTTAGCGCAGGCGCTGGTGGTGAAATACGAGTGGCTCGGCTCCATGCCGCCCGCGCCCTTCACCGTCGGCACCTACGGCCTGATCGCTGGGGACGGCGAGATCATCGGCGCGGTCGTCCTCACGAACGGCCACGGCACGCGGTCGGGGCTCGTCTGCGGCGAGCGGTGGGCGACGCGCACGGCGTGCCTCGCGCGCGGTGTCTGCGCCCCTTGGGCGCCGCCGAACGCCGCGTCCTTCCTGATCTCGCGGGCGGTCAGGCTGCTCCGACGTGAGCACAGCGTTGTCGTGGTGTTCGCCTACGCGGACCCCCACGCAGGGGAAGTCGGCGCCGTCTACCAAGCGGCGTCGTGGTCCTACATCGGCATGGGGCTCGGCCGCCGCTCGGGCGCAACACGCCCTGTGGCCCTCCATCGGCCGTCCGGGGCGCGCCTCTCGGAGCGGGCGGTGCGGGAGCGCCGGGGCACCGACGACCCGCTGACGAAGGGGCGGTGCATGCGCGACCTGCGGGCGGACCCCGACTGGCTGGTGCTGCCCTCGGCGCCGCGCCGCACCTACGTCACCTTCGTCGGCACCCGCGCCGAGCGGCGCGCCGCTCGGGCCGACCTTCGCCATCCCGTGCTGCCCTATCCCAAGCGCGGCGACCTGACGTCTTCCAAGGTGGTGACGGCGGTCCATGTGCCGCCGGGAAGCCTCGCCCGCCACGAGGCCGACAAGGCGGCATTGGAGGGCACCGCCCCGGCTCTCCGCAGACGCCGGACCGAAAGGCGCGTGTTCTTGAACACCGGAAAAGCGGGCGCTCGGGAGGGCTCCGGAACGCCCCCGGCGACCGCCAAGGGGGGACCGCTCCGCGCGGGCGTCTATGTCCCGGCCCTCGCCGCCGACAAGGACCGCAGGCGGCTGGCCGAGTGGGTCGCGTCCGAGGGATGGACCCTCGCGGCCGTCCTGTCCGACGCGGGCGGCGACATCGGCCCGCGTGCCCACCGACACGGGCGCGACGCGCTGCTGCTGGCCGCTCGGCGCGCCGAGTTCGACGTGATCCTCGCGCCAACCGTCCCCTCGCTGGCGCGGTCGCTGGCGGAACTCTGCGACGTGCTCGACGCGGCGCGGGAGGGGGGCGCGCGCGTCGTGACCCTTGACGGCGCGCTGGGCTCGCAGCCGGAGGCCGAGGCCGCCCTGACGGCGAGCACATCGCTGCTGCGGGCGCTCGACGCCAGCATCATCGCGGATCGCGTCGGGCGCGGCCACGAGGCTGCGCGCGCCTCGGGAGGGCGAATCGGCAGGCCGAGGTTGGCCCCAGAGAAGATGGCGGCCATTGACGGGATGATCCGGTCGGGCGCGGGGGTGCGCGCGACGGCGCGGGCGGTCGGCGTCGGGCTGGGCACGGTGTCGTCGCGCCGACGACGGATAAATCAGGACGACGAGGGGGAAGGTCGCCGTGGAGAACGTGATCCGGGAGATGGTGGCGCGGGGCATCGCCAAGTCGGCGCGGGAGTGCTCGGTTGAGTGGATGCAGCGCGCGCCGAACTACATCGCCGACCGGGGCCGCGCGATCTCGGCCGAAGCCGCCCTGACGCTTTACCTGAGGCTCAAGGAGGCGGGTCACGCTGACCTCGCCGCCGCCGTCTGGTCCGGGATCGTGCGCGACCTGCGCGCGCGGCGCGCGGCCTGAGCGGCGGACCGCTCAGACCAGATCGACGATGCGGCGCTGAGCGTCAGCGTCCACCGCGATGTAGCCCGCCGTGACCGACAGCGAGCGGTGACGCGCGAGCCGCTGCACATCGCGGATCGATCCGCCGACCGTGCTGATCTTCCTCGCCGCGTTCGTGATGAAGGTCCTTCGGCCGGAGTGGCTGGAAGCGCCGATGAACCCCAGCGAATGGTAGAGGCGGCGGAACCACTGGACGACGCCGCCTGCTGTCATGCGCGTGCCGCGTTCGGAGAAGACGATGTGGTCGCCCGGCTCGGGCTGCCGAAGTGCGTGCAGACGAACAAGGGCGGCCCGGAGGTCGGCCGCGAGGGGGAGGGCGCCGCCGCCGCCGCGCTTGGCAACGCGGTCCTCGACCACCAAGACGTCGCCGACCTCGCCCTCCGACGTCAGCACCATGGACCACTCGACGCCTGCGATCTCGGCGGCGCGAAGCGCGGCGCGGCAGGATAGCAGCAGCATCACGGTGTCGCGCTCCGGGTATCGGGTCGTCGCCACTCGGGCGAGCACGGCCTTGATCTGAGCGGCCGACAACACCTTGGCCTGCCTGTTCGCCATCGTCTCCCACTCGCGCGACTACACCACGGACTTGGGAGACTGCGACGAGTTCGTGGATCGTCAAGCGAATTGTCGCCGCGAAACCCGCGCGCGACCGCCACTCGCGCGAGTTCACGGAAAGTGTGCCGAGTTGCTCGGGTCTGGCGTTCAGGGGTCGGATGCGTCTTCGATGATCCGGCGGGCCATGGCCTCGGCCGCCGCCATGGCGGTGGGGACGGAGGGCCACTCGCCGACGTCCTCCGGCTCGGGAAGGCCCATCGTGTTCCGGCGGGTCAGGAGCCGCGCTTCGTGCCGCCAGCGGCCTTCCGGGTTCAGCCCAACGGGCCGGACGATCCATTCCCTCTCCGGGGTCAACATCCGCAGCGACCCGTCAGGGTGGACACGCCACGCCCATTCCAGCGAGGCGAGCCTGTCGATCATGTCGTCCATCTCAGCCTGCATCCGCGCCAAGAACTGCGGATTGCGCATGAGCCACGACCATGTGCCCCGGACAGCATCAAGCGTGCCGTCCGGTTCCGAGTTCGCCTGCGGCATCGGCATGACCGACCTGCCCGCGCCAACGGCATCTGTTTTGCCCGTCCCGCTGAACGGCATCCGCAACTCCTACCCCGACATCATGCGCGTGGAGGGCTGCCCCTCCCATGGACGCATTTAGGCAAGCCGGTCGTCGTGCCGACGATCACGGCTAAATCGCCCCGACGATCCCTCCTTCGGTATCGTCCGCACGACACGAACGCGAATGAGGCCAGTCCGACATGATCCAGCACGAACATCAGGCGAAGCGGGCGGGCAGCCACCTCGATCTTGGCGTCGATCACCTCGTCTGCTGCGGCACGAACAACGACATCGGCAGCATCGCCACCAACGGCGGGGATGACGTCCACGGGCTGGGCGAGAGGGCCAAGCCCACCGACGGGACCATCGCGCTGGGGACCTCCCGAGCAAGGCGTCAGACGGATTGGGACATCTTCCGCGAGAAGCTGATCGAGGCGGCGCCCGACATGGTGCGGCGCAGGTTGGTCGCGGTGCGCGGCGCGGAGCCGCGCGCCGGGGTCGGCCGCCGCCTCGTCCGCTGCGGTCGCGAGGTGACGGCAGACGGGCACAAGTTCCGCTGCAACAGGCCCCTGTGCGCGCAATGCGGGGAGGACGCGGCGGATGCGCGATGCCCCCGCCTGCTCCGGGTCTGCAAGGCGGCTCGCGCGGCTGGATACCGGATGGCGCACCTGACCATCGTCCTGCCGTCCACTGACCGCACGGATCGCCTGAGCGCCATCCTGACGTCGGCGCGACGCAAGCTTAGGGGCTGCCGCGAACGGCTCCGGCGACGTGCCCCCGAAATCGACTTCGCGGTGGCCTTCGAGGGTGGCTTCGAGATCGGCATGATCCCGGACAACGAACTCCACCTCGCAGGCGGGGCGAAGCAGAGGACACTCGGGGAACTCGGGTTCCCCGCTGGTCATTGCGGCGGGCCTGTGTGGACCCCGCACATTTACTCCCTGCTGTTCGTTCCGCCGGGGCTGACCGTGGATGACGTGGCGGTGGAGGTGCGGCGCGTGTTCCGGGTCTACAGGCAGGTGCACGCCGAGGAGATCGACAGCGAAGGAAAAGCCTTCGAGCGCGACATCAAGCGGATCGCCCGCTACCCCTTTAAGTTCATGATGCGCACCGACGTGCTGCCCCCCCATCGTCGAAGCTGGGACAGGGAGGAGGTGGCGTTGGCTCTTGCTTGGAGCGAGACGCAGAGCACGAGGGGTATGCGCGGCTTCCGTATCTCCATCGGGATGTCGGAGTTGAAGGAGAAGCTGGGCGTGGTGAAAGGGCGACAGGTTGCGCGGGACATCCAGCGTCACGCGACAGTCGTGTCGTCAACCGCTGAGTCGATGACCACCGAGGGCGGCCGCGAGTGGCCTTCGATGTCATCGAACAGCCCCACGCTAATCAACTGCGGCTGGACCGCCCGGAGCGCCGAGGCCCCCCGGCACGAGAGTCAACACGGACTCAGGGACGCTGGTCCCCGCCCCGCTCGTGGGCAGGGCGGCGGGTGGTCGGCTCGGCGACCGTCATCCAATGCTGCGCCGGAGATCGTCACGGGGGCTACGGGTCCCACGCTCCACGGTGCGGGGGATTCGGATGCAGTCGAACTCGCCGAGCATGCGGACGACCACGCCATCGTCCGCGCCGAAGATCGCCACGGCCACGGGGAAGGGCGCGCGGTCGCGGACCTCGCCGCCCGGCCCGAGGTAGCGCACGCGCCCGCGCAACAGGAAAACATCGGCGGCGCCGAAGATGTAGTCGTGGAACGTGGCTTGATGAGGCTGGGCCGCGAGCAACATCACGATCACCTCGGCCTCGCCCGACCTCCACGCCGCGAACGCGCGCCGGATGTAGAAGGCCGCCCCGGTGAACGGCGGATTGACGAACACGGCGCCCCGCCACGGCCGCCGCAGCCCGTCCTCGTCGATGCCGTGGGCGGTGGCCGCCCCGACCAGCGATCCGGGGTGGTGGCAGGGGTCGAGGTCGAAGGGCCGCCCCACGGCCCGCCGGAGGGCCTCCACGACGGCGGGCGGGGTCAGCCGCGTGTCCCTGCGCCCGGACTGCCACCGAGCCCGCTCCTCGCGCCTCACGCGGGCTTGCGGGGCGAGCAGCCTCAGCAACGCCTCCACGGTTGCCACGCGGCCCCCACCTCCCTCGACACGCCTGACCGCGTTCTCCGAGACGCCCGCCCGCGCCGCCACGTCGGCGACGGACCAGCCCCGCCGCTCGCGCGCGGCCCGCAGGCGGCCGTGCAGGGTTGGTCCGCCCGAAGCGGGCAATCCCGCGATCCGCACGTCGAGGGCGTCGAGCACCCGCGCGGCGGTCCGCATGCGGCCGCTGCCCTTCTCCATCTCGAAGATCGCGGAGGGGCTGACGCCCGCGCGCCGAGAGAGGTCGTGTAGGGTCAGGCCCGCCGAGCGCCGCGCCTCGGCCACCGCGCGGCCGATCCGGAAGGGCTCAAGAATCTGCGCCAAAGCGGATGGAGCGTCGGGCTTGCAGGGCAGCAGTTTGCCAAGCGCCCTGCCAGCAGATGGTTTAGCTGATCGGGTCCTCGGCGGCTTCGAGGTCGGCACGAAGCCCGTCCAGCGACCACAGCAGGCTGTGCAGGGCCGCCTCGACCCCGGCGTGGGTCATGGGAAGACCCGTCGAGACGAGCCCCTCGCGGAGTTCCCGCAGCAGGCCCTCGGGCGCCGGGGCGTTCCGCGCGGCCGCCAACTCCGCGACGTGGAAGGAGCCGTCGAAGGAGCGGGCAAGCTCCGCGACCACTCCGGCATCCGGGTTGTGGAGGAACACCGAGGTCCCGCCGACGAGGGACAGGGTGTGGCAGACCGTGGAGGGTCCTCCGTGCCATCCGAAGCATAGGTTCATCCTCGCCCCGAGCGTCCAGAGGTTGGCGGCGGACCCAATGACCCTCCACCCCGGCGGCGCCGGGAACTGGCCGTGCGGCGAGCGAAGCCCGCCGAGGTCGGCGCGGAGGCGCCGCAGAAGGGCGCTCCGGCTCGCCCGATCCGGCAGGCCGTCGAGCGCCGCGCCAGCGCCCAACCTCCGCAGGACGGACAGGACGTCGGCGAGGGCCTGCATGGACGCAGGCTTGGGGAAGGCGCGTCGGGCTCGGCGCAAAACGGGGTCACCGTCGAGAAGGAGATGGAGGCGGCGCACGTCGTGCCGCGAGAACTCGCCCTGATCAGGCAATGCGTCGTGCAGCCCGTGGCGCAGCAGGTCGTGCAGACGGTGGTAGTCGTCGATGGGCCACGCGGGGAGGGCGGCGCGGTCGAGCGTCCGGAACAGGCGCGGGTCCGCGCCGTCGCCGAACACCTGCCGGATGGTGTCGCGCGGGCACTCGTCGGCGAGCGCGTCGGCGATGCGCGCCACCGCCGCGCCCTCGCGGTAGAGGTGCGCGGCGAGCGCGGCGCGGGTGTGGACGTCGCGTCGCGGTCCGAGCAGGATGCGGGCCGCCAGATCGGGGCGGTGCCGCGCGGCACGGACGACAACATGGGCCGCGCCGCCGAACGACAGGGCGAGCGGCGCCGTCTCTGCGCGGATGGTGTTCTTGGCGAACGTGGTGGCCATCCACATGGGGTAGCCCGGATCGCCGTGGGGTCCAGCGATTTCAGATGCCGCAAGATGTCCGCTGGGTGACAGCAACCGCGTCGAGCGGAGTGTTAGTCCCTTAGCCGTGGGTCATCACGTTCGTAGCGTCGGAGACGGCATGCAGGTCGTAGAGCCAGAGGCCCTTTGGCTTCCATTGGCATTGTCGAATTCGGCGGTGACATGGCACTTCTCGGCTCGCTTGTCCGGAGTAGGAAGCATGCCACCTGAGCCTGAGCCCCCTGTCATCTCGGCCGAAGACAACTCCACAAGCGGCCTGTTCCCGAAAGGCTTCACCGACCTTTACGAAGTTCACAGCTACCGCAACGCCGCCCGCATCCTGCGTTACGCCTGCGAGCCCGAGTTCAACGAACTCATCTCGAAGCTAATGGGGTTCAGGATCAAGACCGCCGACATGGTGGCAGGGGGCAAGAACAAATCGAAAATCGCCATCGATATGGACAAACTCTTGCACCCACTCGGGTGGCACGAGACGCGGATCGCAGGCGACCTCTACATCAGATTGATGGGCGGCTCGAAGCCGAAGGCCAAGAAGCCGAAGAAGGGCAAGGGCGCACCAGCAGCTACCACCGAGCCGGAGCCCTACGACTTCAAGATTCCGCGATTTGTAGACGGTCACAAGATCGACTTCGTGAAGGAGCGGGTGGCCTTTGACATGGAGTGGAATTCTAAAGACCAAACCTTCGACCGCGACCTTTATGCAATGCGCACCTTCTACGACTGCAACATCATCACCGTGGGGGTGCTGCTGACACGAAGCGCCGACCTCAAAACGCTCTTCGCAGAGATTCAGAACCGCACGGCCATCAAGGGCTTCAAGTCCAAATACGGGGCGAGCACCACGTGGATGGACAAGCTGATCTACCGGATGAACGCCGGGAGGGCGGGCGGCTGCCCAATCCTCGTCCTCGGGATCAAGCCCAGCGTCGTATCTGACTTCGAGGAGTGGACGAAGGCGCACCCTGTGAAGAGCATAAAGCCCTTCGAGATCGAGGCGCCCGAGGGAGAGGAAACCGAAGACAGCGAGGAGAGCGAGGAAGGCGGAGGCGGGGAAGAGTAGCTGGCAAAGCCCCGCTACTCCGCTGCCAGCGGCAGGGCGCGCTGTGCCGCCGAGTTGTGAGCGTATGTCGGCCACGTCGGCTCATACTGCTCGGCCTGATCGCCCCATGTGGTCCAGCCGGGGCGCGAACCGCGCGCAAAAAGCTCGATCCGTGGGCCGGGGCTGCACGCCTCGATGAGCGGATACTGCTCGTCAGGCTTGCGGGAGTGCTCCCGCTTCCGGGTGGCGAGGAAGTTCACCTGCGTCCGACCCGGCGCCAGCGTCCGGGCGTTCTTCCCGCGCACGCCGAACAGCAGCATCTCGGTCACGTTGCGAAAGTAGAAGCCGACGCCGCGCCCGTCCGGCCCGCCGTCCTTCCGCACCTTCTCCCACACGATGTTGGTCTTATAGTCGAAGCCCCACGCTCGCATGACCCGCAGGCCCTCCGGCAGCAGCGCGTTCGGCACCCACAGGTAGAGGTGCGCGGTGTCGGCGGCGATCTGTTTCACTGGAAGCGCCTCGATCTCCTCGACCTCCATGGTGCCGTAGCGGGACAGGCGCTTGTGCTCGGGCGCCATCTTTCCGGTGCGGTTGACGAAGCGCCATGCCGGATCGGCCAAAATGGTGCTGAACTTCTGGCGGCCCGCGACGGCGAGAAGGTCGGCGGTCGGGTCCGGTCGGGTGGTGATGCCAGCGTCCATTCCCTCTACTCCTTGCCTTTGCGCCAATCGTCCGTGCCGCCCTTGGCACGCTCGTAGAACTCCCACACCTCCACGAACAGTTGGTTCGGCTCCTTACCGTGCATGGCTGCGTGGGCCTTAAAGCGCCGCTTCACGGCGACCGGGATGCGCACCTGCAAGGGTTCCTTGGTGTCGGCCTGCCTACCAGTGTCCTCACCGGTGGTCGGCAGGTTCGGCAGCCGGGGTTGATCGGAGGTCGGGGCCACGATCTGCATGCGTGCATGCAGGTCTGCGATTCGTCAAGCGAAACTTGCTCCCTCTGTCCAAGCGAGCGCAGCGAGAGGCTGCTGTCACATGCGCCTATCCCGAGGTTACCGGCGACGCGAGGGAAAGACTCATCGCCATCCCCTCGGCGATGTCCGGGGGCAAGACCCCCGCCAACTGGCGGGCAGCGTGCTCCCGCGACAGGGGAGGGAAAGGCCGGGACGTCAGGCGCTTGGGACCGATACGGCTCCGCACGCGGGCGGCCACCACCTTCCCGTCTGTGCCGATCTCGGCCACCAGCCGCGAGGCGTGGTCCTCGCGCACGGCCTTCAAGAACTCGCTCCGCACATACCAGCGGTCGTCGCCGCTGCGGGCGGACGCCCAGCCCCCGATGACGTGCAGCAGCCAGTCGCCCCTGTTCTCCCCAGCGATGACGACGGTGATGCTTTGGAAGACCTGCCGGATGTAGAGGTTCAACATCCGCAGCGCCTCGTCCCGCTCCGGTCCGGGCTCCCCGCGATAGGCGGCGCGAAGTTCCTCGATCTCAACGGGCGGCCTTGCCGCCTCGACCTGTAAATGCAGGAGCGACGCTTCCGTCTCGGTGATGTTGCGGTCGAGCGCGTGGATTGCGTCGGCCATGGCCGCGAACTGCGCCGCAACGCCGGGGGTGAGGCTGCCGCTCAGTTCCTCCCGTAAGGCATCGAGCGCGCCCTGCTCCCGCGTCCGCTTCACACGCTGAGCTTCAAGGTGGTCTTCAAGCTGGCGACGCGCGGGATCGTGCCGGAGGGAGATCACGTCGTGCGCTTCCGCGAGCCTGTCCAGCACGGCCTCGCAGATCGGCTCGGCGAGGAGGGAGCCTCGTGCGCTACAATCGCCCATCTTCGCGCCGTGGCAGTAGAGGCGATCCTGTCGGTAGCCCAGCCGCGCGTGCGACCGCTGTAACCGCCCGCCGCAGGTGGCGCAGAACAGGACACCCGCAAGCACATTGGCGATGCGGCCCTTGTTCCCGCCGCCGTCGCGCCGCTTCTCGATCAGGTCCTGCACCGCGTCGAACATCTCCCTCGTGATCGCCGCCGGGTAGACTTCAGGAATGATGTTGCCCACGGGCGGCCGCGAGCGGGTGAGCTTGAACCGCGTGATCTTGGAGCCGTCCTCCACCACCTCCTCGTGTGTGAGTTCGTTGACGGCGCGGTGCGGCACGCGCGCCCCGTAAGTGGCTCTGCTCCGAAGAATCTGCATCACGGACGAGGACGTCCATCGCTCGGCCTTCCCGCCACGACCGACCTTCATGTCGCGCCCCGAGGCGGTGATCTTCGTCATGGTGGGGACGTTCTTCTGGTTGAGGTGGTTGGCGATGGAGTGCGTGCCGTAGTTGTTCCGATACAGGTGGAAGATCAGGGCCACGGTGCTGGCGTGCTCGTTGAACTCCCAACTGTCGCCGTTCCTGCTGATCCAACGCGGCGCGGTGGTGGGATCGAACTGGCCCTTGAGCGCGGACTTGTTCTTGCGAACCCAAGCCTCTGACTGTCGGTGGGACTTCTGCGCGCTCGCGGCGTGGGCGATCTCCGCGTAGATCAGCAGGAGCATCTGCCCCATCATCGTGTTGCCCGACTCGCGGTCGAGAATGTGATCGAGCGCGACGACGCCGATCCTGATCCCAGCGGCGGTCAGGGTGTCCACCAGAAGGCGCACCGTGGGCAGCGGCAGACGCGCGATGCGGTCGTAGTGCTCGACGACAAGGATGGAGCCCTTTGGCACCCGGCCCCGTTGGGCGTCGGTGAGAAACCGTCCGAGCGCCCCACCGGCTAGGTGCGCGCCCGCGTAGGCCGAACGGCCAGAGTCGATCAGGACCCGCTCCGGGCTCACGGCATAGCCCCGACGCTCGCACCAGCCGGAAGTCATGCCGATCTGCCGCGCGAGGCTGTCGCCGGAGGTTTGGTCGCCATCAGACCAGCGGCAGTAGATGTAGGCGTGTCCGGAGGGGGGAGCGGCGCTGTTCATGCTCGCAGGCAAAAGCACGAAGCCCTAGTCAACTCAATTCTTGATCTTGTGCCGAAAATCAGTAATATTTTTGACGACTCCGAAGACATTAAGTGGTTCGTAAACCAGCTTTATTTTGGTTCGGGCTGTTGGTCCTAACAGCGGTTCGCTGCGAGAAACCGGCTACGTCATGGTCATCAGCACGTTGGAGCCGATGAGCAGGATGGGCGTCAGGAGGTAGGGCGACATGCGGCGGGTCCTCGGAGGAGGTGCCATCCTTCAGGCTTCCGCCCCGGCGTGCCACCCTCGGCGGGATCGCCGCCCGCCCCGCCTTCCCCCGCGGGGCCGCGATCGGCGGGCTGATCGGCCTCTTCGCCCGGGCGGCGCATCCGGCGCCGCGGCCGAACCTGCGGGTCGGCCGCGCGCTTCGGCTCCGCCTCCGGCCCGAGGCC
>JAIEOO010000108.1 GCA_019750475.1 Acetobacteraceae bacterium
CGCGCAGATCGGGCACGGTGCCCTCGATGGCGGCGAGGCGCGTCCGCGGCCCCGCGAGGCGCGGCGCGGCGGCCAGCAGCCCGACGGTGTAGGGGTGCTGCGGCGCTGCGAAGAGCGTCGCGGCCGGGGCGCGCTCGGCCACGCGGCCCGCATACATCACCAGCACCTCGTCGGCGTGGTCGGCGACGACGCCGAGGTCGTGGGTGATGAGGAGGACGGCGGCCCCGGTTTCGCGCTTCAGCTCGTCGAGCAGGGCCAGGATCTGCGCCTGCACCGTCACGTCGAGCGCCGTGGTCGGCTCGTCCGCGATGAGGAGGCGCGGGCGGCAGGCCAGCGCGATGGCGATCATCACGCGCTGCCGCATCCCGCCCGAGAGCTGGTGCGGGTACTGGCGCGCGCGACGGGCGGCGTCCGGGATGCGGACGCGCTCGAGCATGGCGACGGCGCGCTCCATGGCGGCCTTGGCGTCGAGGCCTTCGTGGACGCGCAGCGCCTCCGCGACCTGTTCGCCCGAGGTGAAGGCGGGGTTCAGGCTCGTCATCGGCTCCTGGAAGATCATCGCCATCCGGCCGCCGCGGGCGGCGCGCTGGCGCTCGGGCGTCAGCGCCTCCCCGTCGAGGCGGATGGAGCCGCCGACCACGGCGTTGTCCGCGAGCAGCCCCATGATCGCGAGGGAGGTGATGGACTTCCCGCAGCCGCTCTCCCCCACGATGGCGAGCGTCCGGCCCGGCTGCACGGCGAAGCTCACGCCATCCACCGCGCGGAAGGCGGCGCGGCCCTGGGAGAAGGCGATGGACAGCCCTTCGACCTCCAGTGCGGGGGCGCGCGTCCTGGCGTCCGGGGGCGGGGTGCTGCCATCCATGGCGGCAGCTATGACGACGGCGTCACGCCGGCGCAAGGCCGCGGGTGTGCGGTGCAAGACCGGCGCCGCGGCGGCGCTGCCGACGAAACGGGCGGAACGCGCGGGGCGGCGCGCAAATCGGCGGCGCCGGATGCGGTGCGCCGGATCAGCCGAACAGCGCCTTGGGCAGCCAGGTGGCGAGTTCCGGCCAGGCGACGACCACCGCGATGGCGAGGACCTGGATCACCACGAAGGGGATGATGCCGCGATAGACGTCCTTCGACGTCACGCCCTCGGGCAGGACGGACTGGATGTAGAACAGCGTCGGCCCCAGCGGCGGCGTCAGGAAGCTCGTCTGCAGGTTCAGCGAGATGAGGACGCCGAGCCAGATCGGGTCGATGCCCATCTGCATCAGCACCGGCCCCACGATGGGGACGACGATGATGACGATCTCCACGAAGTCGAGCGGGAAGCCGAGGATGAAGACGATCAGCATGACGACGAACAGGGCGCCGTACTTCCCGCCCGGGATCGCGTCGAGGAAGGCGCGGACCACGTCATCCCCGCCGAGGCCACGGAAGACGAGGGAGAACAGCGTCGCGCCGATGAGCGTGGCGAAGATCATCGCCGTGACGCTCATGGTGTTGTGGCAGGTGGGCGAGAGGATGCCGTCGCGGAAGGTGCGCCAGAGCGAGACCGCGATCCCGTAGAACAGGACCACCGCCAGAAGCCCCGCGGTCCAGAGCGCGAGCCGGTCGGCCAGCGGCGCGTCCTGCCGCCCGAGGCGCAGGTCGAAGGCCATGCCGAGCGCGACCAGCAGCAGGGCCGCCGCATTCGCGAGGTGGATGGGCGCGGGGCTGCCCTTGCCGGCCCGCAGCCCGGCGAGCAGCGTGGCGCCGATGGCGCCCACCGCGGCGCTCTCCGTCGGCGTCGCGATGCCGGCGAGGGTCGAGCCGAGGATGGCGACGAGCAGCACGATGGGCGCGACCAGCACCTCGATCAGCTCGGCGAGCTTCACGCGGCCGGCTTCGGCAGCGGGCACCGCGGGGCCCGTCGCGGGGCGCAGCCAGCAGATCAGCGCCTGCCAGATCATGTACATCGCGGTCAGGATCAGCGACGGGATGAGCGAGCCCGCGTAGAGGTCGCCGACCGAGATGGTGTCGATGCTGAACAGCCCCTGGGCGAGCTGCGCCTGCTGGTAGGCCGAGGCCAGCACCTCGCCGAGGACGATCATCACCGTGGCGGGCGGGATGATCTGGCCGAGCGTCCCGGCGGCGCAGATGCTGCCCGTCGCGAAGCCGGCGTCGTAGCGGTACCGCATCATCGCCGGCAGCGCGATCAGCCCCATGGTCACGACGGTCGCGCCGACGACGCCGGCCGAGGCGCCGAGCAGCGCGCCCACGATGGTGACCGAGATGGCGAGGCCGCCGCGCATCGTGCCGAAGAGCCGCCCCATCGCCTCCAGCAGGTCGGGCGCGATGCGGCTGCGCTCGAGCATCATCCCCATGAAGATGAAGATCGGGATGGCGACCAGCGTCTCGCTCGTCATCGTGCCGAAGACGCGCTGGGCGAGGGCGCCGAGCAGGAACACGTCGAACACGCCGAAGAGGATGCCGAGCCCGCCGAAGAGGATGGCGCAGCCGGTCAGGATGAACATGACCGGCAGGCCGATCATGATGCCGAAGCAGAGGGTGAACATCATGCCGATGTTCAGCCAGAGGCCGGGACCTTCCATCAGGCCTCGCCCACCGTCTGCCGGCGCGGGAAGACCGTGCGCTCGAGGCCGGCGAGCACGCCCGCGGCGCGGATGATCACGGAGAGTCCCTGCAACGCGAACAGCCCCGCCATCGCCAGGATCAGCGCCTTCAGCCAGGGCTGGAAGGGCAGGCCGCCATGGGTCATCGGCCCCTCCCCGAGGGCGAAGGAGCGGTGGACGTAGCCCCAGCTCGCCCAGACCACGAGGGCGCAGAACGGCCAGAGCAGCAGCACGACGCCCGCGATCTCGAGCAGGGCGCGGCGCCGCTCCGGCCAGCCGGCCCAGAAGAAGTCCACGCGCACATGGGCGTCGAGCATGTAGGCGTAGCCGATCGCCAGCATGAACAGGAAGGCGTGGACGTAGACCACGCTCTCCTGCGCCCAGGGATAGGAGGTGCCGAAGGCGTAGCGCAGCACGACGACCGCGAACTGCACGACGACCAGCAGCACCGCCAGCCACTTCACCGCGCGGCCGAGCGCGGCGGAGGCGGCGTCGATTCCGTCCGCGAGGCGCAGGAGCGGGCGCAACGCCTCAGCCCCGGCGGATGCCGGCGGTCCGCGAGTTGAAGATCGCGCCGTAGCTCTGCATCATGTAGCCCTGGCTGCGCTCGCGGAAGGTCGCGTAGCTGTCGGCGATGCGGCGCACCATCTCGTCCTGGTGGCTGCGGAACTCCTGCATCATTTCCTGCGCGGTGTTGCCGAACACGCGCACGAGGTCCGCCGGAACCTCCCGCACGACGACCTGGTGGCGCGTCACCAGCTCCTGCAGGGCGATCGGGTGGCGCGTGTCGTACTCGCTCGTCGTCTCCTCGTGGAGCGACATGGCGGCGACGCGCACGACCGTCTTGAGGTCGTCCGGCAGCGCGTTCCAGCGCGCCATGTTGATGCCGATCTCCTCGGCCGAGGACGGCTCCTGCACGCCGGGGAAGTAGTAGTTCTTCGCCACCTGGTGCAGGCCGAGCGGCGCGTCCGAGAAGGGGCCGAGGAACTCGGCCGCGTCGATCGTGCCGGACTGCATGGCGGCGAAGATCTCGCCCGCCGGCAGCGTCACCACCGAGGCGCCGGCGCGGCGGAACATCTCGCCGCCGAGGCCGGCGGTGCGGAAGCGCAGCCCGCGGAAATCGTCCACGCTGCGGATCTCGCGGCGGAACCAGCCCATCCATTGCGGGCCGCTGTCGCCCACGATGAAGGGCTTGATGCCGAAGCGCGCGTACATGGCGTCGTACAGCGCCTGGCCGCCGCCATGCATCATCCAGCCCTGGCGCTCATAGGCGGTGAGGCCGAAGGGAAAGCTGCCGAAGAAGCCGATGCCCGGCGACTTCGAGATCCAGAAGGAGGGCACGCCGTGGTAGAGGTCGGCCGTGCCGGCGGCCACCGCGTCGAAGGCGCCCGGCGCCGGCACCACCTCGCCCGCGGCGAAGAGGCGCACCGTGAGCCGCCCGCCCGAGAGCTGGCCGATCCGGTCGGCGCAGCGCTGGGCGGCGACGCCGGGGCCGGGCAGGTTGCGCGGCCAGATGGTGATCATGCGCCACTCGATCCGGCCCTGGGCCAGAGCGGGCGTGGAAAGGCTCGCGGCGGCGGTGACCGAGCCGGCAGCGGCGGCCTTGGCGAGGTTGCGGCGGTTCATTCTTGCGTCTCTCCTCGGGGTTCAGTTCCGGAACACGACAGGGAAATCGGGACCGTCCAGCGCCTCGCCCGTCTTCAGCGTCAGGTGCCGCATGGGGGGCGAGCCGCGGCCGCCGCGATCCACGAAGACGGCGTCTTCGCCCACCCAGCGGGCCGAGAAGACGCGGCGCCGCCGCGTGCTGCCGGTGTTGGCCGGGGCGCCGTGGACGGTCCTGAAGTGGAAGGCGACGGCGTCGCCCGGCTCCATCGCCCAGCCCAGGATGCGGTAACGGTCGCGGTCGGCGTCGATGTCCGGCATCTCGACGCGGTCGTCGCCCTCGTAGAGATCGGTGCCGTCGAACCGCTTCGGCTTGTGGGTGACGCCCCAGCGATGGCTGCCCGCGACGCATTCGAGCGTCGCCTCGCGCCCCACCGGGTCGAGCGGGATCCAGAAGCTCACGCTCTGCATCCCGTCGGTGCAGTAATAGGGGCTGTCCTGGTGCCAGGGCGTGACGATGGAGGTGCCGGGCTCCTTCACCAGGATGTGGTCGTGGAAGAAGCGGCCGGTGCGGCTGCCCATGAGCCGCGCGGCGATGGCGCCTCCCGGCCCCTCGAGGACGAAGCGCCGGTATTGCGGGATGCGCTGCCAGTTGCACAGGTCCTGGAAGAAGCGGGCCGAGCCGTCCTTCGGCGTGTAGCTGCGCTCATAGGGGGAAGGGTCGGCCATCAGTGCCTCGGTCCCGGCGCGCAGCTCCTCCACCCACGGGGCGAAGGCGCCGCGCAGCAGGATGACGCCATCCTCCTGGAAGCGCCGGACGTCGTCGTCGGGAACGATCGCTGCGTCGGTGGTCGCGCTCATGGGCCCTCGTCCTTCCTCACCCGATTGGAGGGGCGGCGCGCCCCCCTGTAAAGCCGCCACCTCAGGACAGCGACGGCAGGTCGAGACCGAACTGCCGCGCGCATTGGCGGGCCTCGTCATAGCCTGCATCGGCATGGCGCATCACGCCCGTGGCCGGATCGTTCCAGAGCACGCGCTCGAGCCGCCGCGCCGCCTCCGGCGTTCCGTCGGCCAGGATCACCATGCCGCTGTGCTGGGAGAAGCCCATGCCCACGCCGCCGCCGTGATGGAGCGACACCCAGGTGGCGCCCGAGGCGCAGTTCAGCAGCGCGTTGAGCAGCGGCCAGTCGGAGACGGCGTCCGACCCGTCCATCATCCCCTCCGTCTCCCGGTTGGGGGAGGCGACGGAGCCGCTGTCGAGGTGGTCGCGCCCGATCACGACGGGGCCGATCTCGCCCCGCGCCACCATCTCGTTGAAGGCGAGGCCGAGGCGGTGGCGGTCGCCCAGCCCCACCCAGCAGATGCGCGCGGGCAGGCCCTGGAAGGAGATGCGCTCCTTCGCCATGTCGAGCCAGCGATGGAGATGGGCGTTGTCCGGCAGCAGCTCCTTCACCTTGGCGTCGGTCCTGAAGATGTCCTCCGGGTCGCCCGACAGGGCGCACCAGCGGAACGGTCCGATCCCGCGGCAGAAGAGCGGGCGGATATAGGCCGGCACGAAGCCCGGGAAGTCGAAGGCGTCGGCGACGCCCTCCTCCAGCGCCATCTGGCGGATGTTGTTGCCGTAATCCACCGTCGGCACGCCGCGCTTCTGGAACTCCAGCATCGCGCGCACGTGTTCGGCCATGCTCCGCTTCGCCTCGCGCGTGACGCCCTCGGGGTCGCGCTCCCGCCGCTCCTCCCATTGCGCCAGCGTCCAGCCCTTCGGCAGGTAGCCGTTCACCGGGTCATGGGCGCTCGTCTGGTCGGTCAGCGCGTCCGGCCGCACGCCGCGGCGCAGCAGCTCCGGCAGCACCTCCGCGGCGTTGCCGAGCAGCCCGACGGAGATGGGCCTGTTCTCGCGGCAGGCGCGCCCGATGATCGAGAGCGCCTCGTCGAGGTCCTTGGCCTGGACGTCGAGGTAGCGCGTCCGCAGCCGCATCTCGATGCGCGAGGGCTGGCATTCGATGGCGAGGCAGGAGGCGCCGGCCATGACGGCGGCGAGCGGCTGCGCGCCGCCCATGCCGCCGAGGCCCGCCGTCAGGATCCACTTGCCCGACAGGTCGCCGTCATAGTGGCGCCGGCCCATCTCGACGAAGGTCTCGTAGGTGCCCTGAACGATGCCCTGGGTGCCGATGTAGATCCAGGAGCCGGCCGTCATCTGGCCGTACATCATGAGCCCCTTGCGATCGAGCTCGTGGAAGTGCTCCCAGGTGGCCCAGCGCGGCACCAGGTTGCTGTTGGCGATCAGCACGCGCGGCGCGTCGGCATGGGTGCGGAACACGCCCACGGGCTTGCCCGACTGGACCAGGAGCGTCTGGTCGCCCTCCAGCCGGCGCAGCGCGGCCGCGATGCGGTCGAAGCTCTCCCAGTCGCGCGCGGCGCGGCCGATGCCGCCATAGACGACGAGGTCGCCGGGACGCTCCGCCACCTCGGGGTCGAGGTTGTTCATGAGCATCCGCAGCGGCGCCTCGGTCGCCCAGGACTTCGCCGAGAGTTCGAGCCCGCGCGCGGCGCGGACGACACGGGCGTTGGGGATGACGTTCATGCGTCCACTCTCATGCATCGAGGGAAGGCAGGGCGACGCCCACGCTTTGCGCCAAGGCGCCCGATGCCACAAGGGCCGTCGCGGCCTCGATGTCGGGCGCCATGTGGCGATCCTCCTCGAGCGTCGGCACCTCGGCGCGCAGCAGGGCGCGGGCCGCCTCCAGCGCCGGGGAGGAGAGGAGCGGGGCGTGGAAGTCGCAGCCCTGCGCGGCGCAGAGCAGCTCGATGCCCAGGATGGCCGAGAGGTTCCGCGCCATGGGGGCGAGGCGCGCCGCGCCATGCGTCGCCATGGAGACGTGGTCCTCCTGGTTGGCCGAGGTCGGGATGCTGTCCACGCTCGCGGGCGTGGCGCGCTGCCGGTTCTCCGCGACCAGCGCCGCCGCGGTCACCTGCGGGATCATGAAGCCCGAATTCAGCCCCGGGCGCGGCGTCAGGAAGGCCGGCAGCTGCGAGAGCGCCGGGTCGGTCAGCATGGCGATGCGGCGCTCGGCGATGGAGCCGATCTCGCAGATGGCGAGGGCGATCATGTCGGCGGCGAAGGCCACCGGTTCGGCGTGGAAGTTCCCGCCCGAGATCACCTCGCCCGATTGCGCGAAGACCAGCGGGTTGTCGGAGACGCCATTGGCCTCGATGGCCAGGGTGTGCGCCGCCTGGCGCAGCAGGTCGAGGCAGGCGCCCATCACCTGGGGCTGGCAGCGCAGGCAGTAGGGGTCCTGCACGCGCGGGTCGTCCACGCGGTGGCTCGCGCGGATCGCGCTGCCCGCCATCAGGCGCCGCAGCGCGTCGGCGGCCTCGCCCTGGCCGCGATGGCCGCGCACGGCGTGGATCCGCGGGTCGAACGGGCCGTCCGAGCCGCGGGCCGCGTCGGTCGAGAGCGCTCCGGTGACGAGGGCGGCCTGGAACAGGCGCTCGGCCTCGAACAGCCCGGCCAGGGCGAGGGCGGTGCTGACCTGGGTGCCGTTGAGCAGCGCGAGCCCCTCCTTGGGGCCGAGTTCCAGCGGCGGCAGCCCCTCGCGCAGCAGCGCCATCCGGGCATCGCCCGCGCCGATGAAAGCGCCGACCCCCATCAGCGCCGCCGTCATGTGGGCGAGGGGCGCGAGGTCGCCCGAGGCGCCGACCGAGCCCTGCGTCGGGATCACGGGCAGCAGGCCGAGCGACAGGCAGGCGGCCAGCGCCTCGATCACCTCCCAGCGCACGCCCGAGGCGCCCTGCGCCAGGCTGCCGAGCTTGAGCGCCATGACGAGGCGCACCACCTCGGCCGGCAGCGGATCGCCCACGCCCGCGGCGTGGGAGAGCACGATGTTGCGCTGGAGCGTCGCCAGATCGGCGTCGTTGATGCGCACGCTGGCGAGCTTCCCGAAGCCCGTGTTGATCCCGTAGACCGGCTCGCCCTTCGCGAGCACGGCGCGGACCGTGGACGCCCCCGCCTCCACCGCCGGGCGGCAGGAGAGGTCGAGCGGCGGGACGGAACCGCGGTAGCAGTCGCGCCACAGCGAGAGCGGCGCCTGACCCGGAACGAGCATCACGCCCCCCTGAAGATGCGCTGGTGCAGCGGGTTGAAGCCGATGCGGTAAACCAGTTCCGCCGGCCGCTCGATCTCCCAGATGGCGAGGTCGCACCATTTCCCGGCCTCCAGCGTGCCGCGATCCCGCAGCAGGCCGAGGGCGCGGGCGGCCTCGCGCGTCACGCCGGCGAGGCATTCGGCGACGGTCAGGCGGAACAGCGTGGCGCCCATGTTCATCGCGAGCAGCAGGGAGGTGAGGGGAGAGGTCCCCGGATTGCTGTCGGTGGCGAGCGCGAGGCGCGCCCCGTGCCGCCGCAGCTCCGCGACCGGCGGGGCCTGGGTCTCGCGCAGGGCGTAGAAGGCGCCGGGCAGCAGCACCGCGACCGTCCCCGCCCGGGCCAGCGCCGCGCAGCCCTCCTCGTCCGTGTGCTCCAGATGGTCGGCCGAGAGCGCGCGGTGGCGCGCGGCGAGCCGCGCGCCGTGCAGGTTGGAGAGCTGGTCGGCGTGCAGCTTCACCGGCAGGCCGAGGCGGTTCGCCGCCGCGAACACCCGCGCGGTCTGGTCCGGGCTGAAGGCGATGCCCTCGCAGAAGGCGTCCACCGCGTCGGCGAGGCCGTCGCGCGCGACGGCGGGCAGGATGCGGTCGCAGACCTCGGCGATGTACCCGTCCTTGTCGCCGGCGAATTCCGGCGGCAGGGCGTGGGCGGCGAGGCAGGTGGCGGCGATCGAGACGGGCCGCGCCGCTTCCAGCCCGCGCGCCACGCGCAGGCACCGGGCCTCGCTCTCGAGGTCCAGGCCGTAGCCCGACTTCACCTCGACGGTCGTCACCCCCTCGGCGATCAGGTGATCGAGGCGGCGGAGCGCGCTGTCGGTCAGCTCCGCCTCCGAGGCCGCGCGGGTGGCGCGGACGGAGGAGACGATGCCGCCGCCGGCGCGGGCGATCTCCTCGTAGGTCGCGCCGTCGAGGCGCATCTCGAACTCGCGCGCCCGGTCGCCGCCGAAGACGAGGTGGGTGTGGCAGTCGATCAGGCCGGGCGTGATCCAGCGCCCGGCGCAATCCACGCTGCGGATCGCCTCGCCGGTCAGGCCCGCCTCGGGCCCGGCGTAGGTGATCCGGCCATCCTTCGCCGCGACGGCGCCGCCATCCACCACGCCGAGCCCGTCGCCCGCGAGGGTGGCGAGGCGGGCGTTGCGCCAGACCGTGTCGTGCAGCGTCATGCCCAGAGCCTCCGCATCGCGTCCGCGAAGCGGCGGCCGGTCGCCTGGGCCTCGCGATGCGCGCCGCCGATGACCCGCGGCCGGCCCGCGACGTGCACGCTGCGCACCGCGCCGGTCACCGGGCCGAAGCACCAGGCATCCAGCAGCTCATCGCCGGCGGCGCCCGGGAACGCCTCGTCATCGAGCTCGACGAGGTCGCAGCGCCAGCCGGGCTCGATCCGGCCGACCCGCACGCCCGCCGCCCGCGCGCCCCCCCGGGCGGCGGCGTCGTAGAGGGCGCGCGCCGGGTGCGGCGCGGCCTCGCTGGTGGCGACGCTGCGCTCGTGCCGGCGGAGCCGCTGGCTCGTCTCGAGCTGGCGGATCTCCGCCGCGGGGCAGAGGCCGACATGGCTGTCCGTCCCGAGGCCGAGGCGCCCGCCGGCGGCGAGGAAGGTCGGCAGCGCGAAGATGCCGTCGCCGAGCGACGCCTCGGTCGAGGGGCAGAGCCCTGCCACGGCCCCCGTCCCGGCGAGCGCCACGGTCTCGTCCTCGGTCATGTGGGTCGCGTGGATCAGGCACCAGCGCGCATCGAGCGGCACGTGGCGCAGCAGCCACTCGACCGGCCGCAGGCCGGTGGCGGCGAGGCATTCCTCCACCTCCTTCTCCTGCTCGGCCGCGTGGATGTGGATCGGGCAGGCGAGGTTCGCCATGGCGACCAGCATCTCCGGCGTCACGGCGCGCAGGCTGTGGGGCGCCACCGCCCAGGCAGCCTGGGGCTGGGTCCCGGCCCGGTGCTGCACGGCCTCGAGGATGCGGAGGAACGGGTCGAGGTCGTTCAGGAAGCGCCGCTGCCCGTCGTGCGGCGGCTGCCCGAAGATGCCGCCATGGCGGTAGAGCGACGGCGCCATGGTGATGCCGATTCCGGTCATGGCCGCCGCTTCCATGTGGCGCAGCGCCATCTCCGCGCGCTCGGCATAGGGCGAGCCGTCCGGCGCGTGGTGCAGGTAGTGGAACTCCACGACATGGGTGAAGCCGCGCGCCAGCATCTCGGCGTAGAGCTGGGCGGCGACCGCTTCCGCATCCTCGGGCGAGAGGGTGAGGGCGAAGCGGTACATCGTCTCCCGCCAGGTCCAGAAGCTGTCGCGCCCGGCGGGGCTGCGGCGCTCGGCGCGGCCGGCCATGGCGCGCTGGAAGGCGTGGCTGTGCAGGTTGACGAGGCCGGGGATCACATGGCCCCGCAAGCGATCGGCATGGCCGGGCGGCGCACCCGCCACCGCCGCCGTGATCGTGCCGGCGGCGTCGCAGGTGATGAGCACGTCGCGGGCCCAGCCCGAGGGCAGCAGGGCCCGGGCGGCGTGGAAGACGGTTCCGGTCGGGGGCGTCATCAGACCGGCCGCAGGTCGCGACGGCGGATAAAGTCGCCCCACACGGCGCTGTCCTGGCGCATGCGGGTCAGCAGGTCGGCCGGCGAGCCCGGATAGGGGATCAGCAGGCTGTCCATGAGGCGCCGCTGCGTGGCCTCATCGGCCAGCGCCGCCTGCATCGCGGCGTTCACCCGGCTCACGACGGCCTCCGGCATGCCGGCCGGGCCGAGCAGCCCGAACCAGCCGGGCATGATCGGCGCCTCCACCCCCGCCTCGGCCTGGGTCGGCACGTTCGGCAGCTGCGGGACCCGTTGCCGGGAAATGGCGGCGAGCGGCGTCACGAGGCCCGCCTGCACCGGCCCCAGCGCCACCGCCGCCACCATGATGCAGATATCGGCCTCGCCCGCGACGACGGCGGTGAAGGCCTGGCCGGCGCCGGAATAGGGCACGTGCAGCAGCTCGATCCCCGCGCAGTCGGCCAGCATCTCGACCGAGAGATGCGTCGAGTTGCCGATCCCGGCGCTGGAGTAGGTGACGCGCCCGGGTTCGCGCCGTGCGCGCTCGAGCAGCTGCGCGGCGGAGGTGATGCCGGACCGGCGGCTCGCCGTCAGCAGGAAGGGGCTGTCGGTGACCGGGGAGACGTAGGTGAAGTCGCGCTCCGCGTCGTAGGGCAGGTTGGGGAACAGGTGCGGGTTGAAGGACAGGGCGGACACGCCCGTCATGAACAGCGTGTGCCCGTCCGGCCGTTGCTGGCGCAGGAAGTTGATGGCGACCGCGCCGTTCGCGCCCGGACGGTTGTCCACGACCACCGGTTGCCCGAGCGCCCGCCCGAAGGCATCGGCCGTGACGCGCGCGACCGTGTCATTGGCCGAGCCGGTGGATTGCGGCAGCACCACGCGCACCGGCTGCGAGGGAAAGCCCTGGGCGCGTCCGGCCGCGGCCGTCTGCGCGAGGGCGGGAAGCGCCAGCGCGGGAAGCGCGCAGGCGGCGCGGCGAGAGAGCCTCATGCGGTCGTTCCCGGAAGGGGCCGCAGCGGCCGGTCGAGGCCGCGGCCAGCGCGGTGACGGATGAGCGGCGGCGGCTGCCCCTGCGGCACCCGCTCGATGGCGGCGGCGTCGCCCCCGGCGAGGTCGGGACGGATGCCGGCGCGGATGGCACAGGGACCGATCCCCCGCGCCGGGAAGCCGGCATCGCCGGGCGGCTTCCCCGTCCGCCAGGCGGGGTCCGGCCTCGCGTCGGGCAGCCGGAGGTTCGCGGCGTGCCCGGCGATGGCCCGCGGCGCCAGCGCCCCCTTCATGTTCCCATCCACCGGGGCGGGTGCCCGAAGCTCCCGGCCGGCGAAAGCCGCGGCCTGCGTCCACCGGTCGCGCCGGTCCTGGTCCATGGCGGCCATGAGCGCGTCATCGAGCGGCGCCAGCCGGTGCGGAACCCGGCCGCCCGCACGCTCGTGATCCGCCCGGGCGTCGCGGGCCGCCCGGAGCGGGGCGACGGCCTTCATCGCCGCACGCCCCGCGCCGCCCCCGACGTCGCTCGCCGCGCCGGGACCGGAGAGGCCGGTGGCGCCGATTCGCCGGTCGGACCAGGGCCGCGCCACGATCCGGTCGGCGGTCCCGCGGCCATCCCGCACCGCCACCTCTCGGCCGGGGGCCGGGACACGGAACGGCGCGTCGCGTTCCGTCAGATAGCGGGACGGCGGAATGCGCCTGGCGGCGCTGTCGGCATCGGCGTCGGACATCGCGCCGGATCATGCACGAAGCGCACGCTGCCACCATCCCGCCCTGTTTGCCGCGTTGAAGCTCCGCGATGCCAAGCCTCACCGTCCTGCAGGGTGCCCTCGCCGCGGCGCTCGGCGCCGCCGTCATGCTGGTGGTCTTCGGTCCCGGCGTGGTGCCGCCGTCGCACACGGGCTGGATGCTCTCGGGCCGGATCGGGCCCGACCCGGTGCAGTACTGGCTGGGCTGGGCGTTCTTCCGGGGCGATGACTGGCATTGGCCCCCGGGCTTGAATCCGGCCTATGGGCTCGAACTGTCGTCCTCGATCTTCTACGCCGATTCGATCCCGCTGCTCGCCTTCCTGTTCAAGGCGCTGCGCGGCGTCGTGTTCGTGGACCAGTACTGGGGGCTGTGGATCCTGGCCTGCGGCGCGCTGATGGCCTTCATGGCCTGGCGCCTGATCGGCCTCGCCACGGCGGACCCCGTGGCCCGCTTCGCCGGCGCCTTCCTCTTCGCCCTGCAGCCGATGATGATCAACCGCCTCGGCGGGCATCTCGCCCTCGGCGCGCAGTTCCTCATCCTGATGGGGCTCTGGCTCTGCCTGCGGCCGCCGGAGCCCTGGTTGGTCCGCGCGGCGAAGTGGGTCGGGCTCTCGCTCGCCGCGTCGCTGATCCACTCCTACCTGCTGCCGATGGTGCTCGCCTTCTGGCTCGCCGACGCGCTGTCCCGCTTCGACGCGCGGCGCTTCGCCCCCGAGGGCGCGGCGGTGATCGGCGCGGCGCTGGGCGGGCTCTGGCTCGCGGGGTTCTTCGTGCTCGGTGCCGGCCATGGCGGATCGGGCGCGCGCTACGGCGACATGCAGCTCGACCTGCTGGCGCCCTTCGATCCGGGCCCCTGGGGCGCCATCCTGCCGGACCTGCCGGACCCCGGACACATGGAGACCGGCGGCTCCTATCCCGGCCTCGGCGTGCTGCTGCTCTGGGCGCTCGGGATCTGGGCCGGCTGGGGCCGCATCGCTCCCGCCTTGCGGCGGCATTGGCCGATCGTGCTCGTGGTGCTGCTCATGCTGGCCTTCGCGATCAGCCACCAGCCGAGCCTCGGCGGCCGCGCGATCGAACTCGTGCGAATGCCGGAGCGGCTGCTCGGCCTCGCCGATGCCCTGCGCGCCTCGGAGCGCTACGTCTGGCCGCTGGCCTATGCCGGTGCGATCGCCGCGATCTGGGCGCTCGTCGCCCGGCTCGGCGGCCGCCGGGCCGGCTTCGCGCTGCTCGGGCTGGCCCTGGTGCAGGTGGTGGATTTCGGCCCGGGGCAGGCCCGCATGCGCCACTTCTTCCCGCCCACCGAGGCGCGGGTGCCGCTCCGCCTCGCCCACCCCTTCTGGGAGGAGGCGGCCCGGCACTACGTCCGCATCCGCCTCGTGCCGGCCCAGAACCAGGGCTTCCCATGGGAGGAGGTGGCGGTCTTCGCCGCGACCCACGGCCTCGCGACCGACGCCGTCTACCTCGCCCGCTCGGACGAGGAGGCGAAGGCCGCGCTCCGCGCCCGCACGGCGGAGGAGTTGCGAAGCGGCCGTCACGAAGCCGGAACGCTCTACGTCTTCCGCGACGACGCCAGCCTGGCCCTCGCCCTCTCGGGGATGGACGGGCGGCGGGATTTCGTGGCCGAATTCGACGGGGTGTGGGTGCTGGCCCCGGGCTGGTGGGCGCGCGGGGTGGCGGGCCCCGCCCCGTCACCCGCGGGCCCTGACGAACGAAGTCCCGTCACCACATGCCGGGCCGCGCGTTGCCCCTGGAGACCGCCATGCACATCCGACGCTCCCGCCCCTGGAACCTGCCCGACAGCGCCGCCACAGCGGAGCCTCTGGTGCTGAACCGCCGCGCCCTGCTCGCCGGGGCCGGCGCGATCCTCGCCCCCGCGGGCCTCGCCCGGGCCCAGGGCGCCGTGCCGCCCCTGCCGGAGCACCAGCGGAACCTCCGCTACCGGCCCGGCCGGGACCTCACGCCGGAGCGCGAGGCCACGACCTACAACAACTTCTACGAGTTCGGCTCGGACAAGGGGATCTGGCGGGCGGCGCAGCGGATGCCCGTGCGGCCCTGGACGCTGCGGGTGGACGGCATGGTCGCCAACCCCCGCGAGTTCGCGCTGGACGACCTGATCCGCCTCATGCCGATCGAGGAACGGGTCTATCGCCTCCGCTGCGTCGAGGCCTGGGCCATGACCGTGCCCTGGACCGGCTTCCAGTTCTCCGAGCTGATGCGCCTCGTCGAGCCCCAGGCCGGCGCGCGTTACGTCAGCTTCACCACCGCGACCCTGCCCGCCGTCATGCCGGGGCTGCGCCAGAGCTGGTACCCCTGGCCGCATGTCGAGGGCTGCACGGTCGAGGAGGCGGCAAATGAACTGACCTTCATGCCGGTGGGAATGTATGGAAAGCCTTTGCCCCAGCAGAATGGCGGTCCGTTCAGAGTGGTGTTCCCTTGGAAATACGGCTTCAAGTCCGGCAAGTCCGTCGTGCGCATCACCTTCCAGGCGGAGCGCCCGCGCACCTTCTGGTCGGTCATCCAGCCCCAGGAATACGGGTTCTGGGCCAATGTGAACCCCGAGGTGGCGCACCCGCGCTGGTCCCAGGCGACGGAGCGCCTGCTCGGCAGCGGGGAACGCGTGCCAACGCGGCTCTTCAACGGGTACGGGGAATTTGTTGCCGATCTCTATACCAACCTCCAGCGCGAGCGGCTTTGGGCCTGAACCGCCGGATGGGTGCGTGCCGCCAGGATCCGTCGCGCGGTGCCTGACAGCCTGACGCGGGTCGCGCGCGTTCTCCTCGTCGAGGATGCCGACAGCCTCGCCGAGGTGTACTCGGCCTGGCTCGCCGATCAGCCTTACGTCATCAGCCGGGTCACCGGCCTCGACGCGGCGCTCTCCGCCATGGCCGAGCAACTGCCGGACCTCGTCCTGCTCGACCTGCGGCTGCCGGACGGCAACGGGCTGTCGCTGCTGCGGATGCTCCGCCGGGCCGAGCCCGACATGCCGGTGGTCTGCATGACGAGCCGCGCGACGGTCGAGATGGCCGTGGATGCCATGCGGATGGGCGCCGCCGACTTCCTCGTGAAGCCGTTCCCGGCCGTCCGCCTCCGCGCCGCCGTGCAACTCGCCGTCCAGAAGGGGGGCCTTCGCCGGCACTTCGCCGCCACCGCGGCCGAGGTCGAGCGCGAGGCCTTCTGCGGCCTGGTCGGGCGGGCGCCGGCGATGCAGGCGGCCTATCGCCTCATCGAGGAAGCCGCGCGCTCCGACACGCCCATCCACGTCGTCGGCGAACCCGGTACGGGGAAGGAGCTGGTCGCCGAGGCGGTCCATCGCCTCTCGCCCCGGCGCCGCGCCGCCTTCGTGCCGGTGAACCTCGCCGCCCTGGACCGCACCCAGCAGCTGGGCGCGCTGCTCGGCGACGACGGTTCGGACGGCGCGGTGCGCGAGGCCGAGGGCGGGACGCTCTTCCTCGACCAGCTCGGCTGCGCGACGCCGGCCGTGCAGGCCGCGCTCCTCGGCCTGCTCGAAGGGCGCCGCTACACCGTGCCCGGCACGCGCCGGCAGCGCGTGGCCGATCTGCGCCTCGTCACCTCCTGCGACGGGACGGCCGAGCGGAAGCTGCGGCCCGAGCTGTTCCACCGCCTCGCCGCCGTCGCGCTGCGCCTGCCGCCGCTGCGCGAGCGTGGGCCCGACATCCTCGCCCTCGCGGCGCACTTCCTCGACCGCTTCGCCCAGGAGGAGGGCAAGCGCTTCGTCCGCCTCGGCGAGGACGCCGAGGCCGCGCTGCTCGCCCGATCCTGGCCCGGCAACGTGCGGGAGTTGCAGAACGCCATCCGCGCCGCCGTGCTGGTCCACGACGCGCCCGTGCTGACGGCCGCGATGCTGCCGCCCGCGGCGCCGCCCCTCGCGAAGCCGCGCCGCCGTCCCGGCCCCTCCAGCGACCCCGGGCTGCGCATCCGCCCGCTCGCCGAGCTGGAACGCGAGGCGATCCGGCACGCGCTGGCGGCGTGCGAGGGCAACGCCGCCCAGGCGGCGGCGCATCTCGGCATCACGCCGCGCGAGCTGGCCCGCAGGCTCGGCCCGCCGGCCGGCTGAGGCGGAAGGGCCGGGGCAGCCTCAGCCGAGGGAGCGCCCGAGCGCCCGTTCCGCGCGGGGCCGCCAGCGCCCCAGCACCTCGGGGTTCACGATCCGCGGCGGGACGCGGCCGGCGGCCAGTTCCGAGAAGGCGAGGGCGGCGATCCGCGTGATGTTCGCCCGGCTCTCCTGCGTGACGCCCGCCGTGTGCTGGGAGGCGACGACGGCCGGGTGGTGCAGCAGCGGGTGGTCCGCGGGCGGCGGCTCCACCTCCCACACGTCGAGGCCGGCGCCCGCCACCTGGCCGCTGCCGAGCGCCGCGAGCAGCGCCGCCTCGTCGTGGATCGAGCCGCGCGCGGTGGTGACGAACACGACGCCGCGCCTCATCGCGGCGAAGGCGTCCGCGCCGATCATGCCCCGCGTCTCGGGCGTGAGAGGGCAATGGAGGCTGACCACGTCCGCGTCCCGCAGCAGCGCGTCCAGCGTCACCTTCTCGACCCCCCGCGCGGCGAGCTGCGCCGCATCCTGGTAGGGGTCGCAGGCCAGCACCCGGCAGCCGAAGGCGGCGCGCAGGATCTCGGCGACGCGGGTGCCGACATGGCCGCAGCCGACGAGGCCGACGGTCCGGCCGCGCAGCTCGCGCCCCATCAGCGCGGCGCGGTCGCGGGCCTCCCCCGCCTTCATCGCCGCATGCGCCTCGGGAAAGCGCTTGAGGCAGGCGAGCATGAGGCCGACGGCGTGCTCGGCGACGCCTTCGGCGTTGCCGCCGGCCTGGTTGACGAGGAGGACGCCCGCCTCGGTGCAGGCCACCGGGTCCGCCGTGTCGTAGCCGGCGCCGTAGCTCGCGGCCATCAGCAGGTTGGGCAGCCTCGCCAGCAGGTCGCGATGCACGTGCAGGGCGCCCGGCAGCTCGTCCCGCGCCGCCATCACGTAATAGGCGTGGCAGGAGGAGAGGGTCTGCACCGCCTCCGCCTCGCTCGCGGATTCGGGGATGCGGATGACCTCGAGCGCGGGGTCCGCCGCGCAGGTCTCGAGGAAGGCGGGGTGGGGGACGAAGCCCCAGTAGCCGATGCGGAAGCGTTGCATGGCGGAACGGTCGCCCAGGCCGGCCGGCTTGCAAAGGGGCGGCGTCCGCGACAGCTTCGCGCCGCCTGAGCGAGGGGGGAAGATCATGGCGGGCGTTCTGGTGGTCACGGCGCATCCGGGGGATTTCGTCTGGCGCGCGGGCGGCGCGATCGCGCTGCACGCCAGCCGCGGGGACGCCGTGCACATCGTCTGCATGTCCTACGGCGAGCGCGGCGAGAGCCAGGGCGAGTGGGCCAAGCCCGGCGCGACGCTCGAGGGCGTGAAGTCCGCCCGCCACCGCGAGGCCGAGGCGGCGGCGAAGGCGCTCGGCGCGACGATCGAGTTCTACGACGCGGGCGACTACCCGCTCATGCCCACGCCCGCGATGACCGACCGCCTCGTGGACACCTTCCGCGCCATGCGGCCCGACGTCGTGCTGACGCACCCGGACGAGGACCCGTACAACCTCGATCACCCGACGGCGAACCGCTTCGCCCAGGCGGCGCGCATCATCGCCCAGGCGGCGGGCCACAAGCCGGGGCCCGACGCCGTCTATCGCGCGCCGCAGGTCTACATGTTCGAGCCGCACCAGACGGAGATGTGCCGGTTCCGGCCGGATGTGCTGCTCGACATCTCGGCCGTGTGGGAGACCAAGCAGGCCGCCTTCCGCTGCCTGCCGGCCCAGACGCATCTCTGGCACTACTACGAGCGCGTGGCGCTCAACCGCGGGCAGCAGGCGGCGCGCAACAGCGGCCGCAAATGCACCCACGCCGAGGCCTATCAGCGCGTCTTCCCCGAGATGCTCGACGCGCTGCGCTGACGGCCCCCGCGGCTCACCCGGGATCGGGGAAGGCCACGGCGCGCACCCCCGGGACACCTTCGGCGAGGACGCGCAGGGCCCGCTGCACGTCGCCCGGCGCCGGGAAGCCGTAGAAGGTCACCACGCCGCCATGCACGGCGTAGTGCAGGCTGTACGGGTGCGTCCACGGCTCGGCGCGGAGCGCCGCGTGCAGCCGGGCGCGGATGGCGATGTCGTCGCCGTCGGTGGGCGCCGGCGCGTCGGGATCGAGCACCGCGCGCAGCAGGTCGGCGCGGCTCAGCACGCCGACGAGGCGCTCGCCCTCCAGCACGGGCAGGCGCCGCACCCCCTTGTCGTCGAGCAGCCGTGCCGCCTCCTCGACCGTCGCGTGGGGCGAGATGGTGGCGACGGGCGTGGTCATGACGTCGCCGACCCGGCGCCCGTGGGTCTTGGCGAATTCACGCGCCTCGGCCGGGGCCGAGGCGAAGAGGGCGGACCACCAGCCCCGCCTGGCCCCGAGCGCCGCGCCCAGGCGCCGCTCCAGGTCGGTTTCCGTCACGATCCCGACGACGGCGCCCTGCGGATCCACCACCGGCGCGCCGGTGACCTGCCGCTCGGCGAAGAGGCGTGCCGCCGCGGCGAGCGGCATGTCGGGGGCGACGGTGACGACGTCGCGACTCATCAGCTTGCTGACCTGCATAATCCTGTGCTCCTGATTTCGTGTCTCTGCGACCGCTCAGCCGACGCCCAGCATGAAGGGCGGCGGCGGCGCGAGATCGAGTTCGACGGTGCGCACCCCAGGCACGCCTTCCGCCAGGACGCGCATCGCGCGCGCGACGTCGTCGTTGCGGGCGAAGCCGGAGAGCTTCACCGCCCCGCCCTGCACCGCCACGTGCAGGAAGTTCCGGTCGGCCCAGGGCTGGGCGGCGAGGCGCCGGCGCAGCTCCTCCCGGATGCTGCGGTCATCGGCGCTGGCGGGTTCGGGCGGGGACATCTCCAGCACGGCCTTCAGGATGTCGGCGCGGCTCACGAGGCCGAGGAGCTTCCCGTCCTCGACCACGGGCAACCGCCGCACCCGGAGCCGCTCCAGCAGGGCGGCCGCGTCCTCCACCGCCGCCTCGGGCGGGATCGAGGTCACGTGCACCGTCATGACGTCGCGGGCGCGCGTCCCGTGCGAGCGCGCGTAGTCGCGCGCCAGGCGCCCCGCGTCGCCGAACAGGCCGGACAGCCAGCCCGGCGCGCGGTCCCGCGTCGCGGCCACGCGCCGCAGCAGGTCGCTCTCCGTGACGAGTCCGCACAACCGGCCATCGGACGCGACCACCGGCAGGCCGGAGACGCCGCGCTCGGCCATGATCGCCGCCACCATGGCGATGGGCGCGTCCGGCGTGACCGTGACCAGGTCGCGCGTCATGATGTCCCGGGCCAGCATCCATTCTTCTCCTCAGGTCTTGGGCGGCTGAACTGCCATCCATGTGGCCGTAACCTGGGCGATCGGCGCCGCCTCGTCCTTGCGCCGGATCAAGACCTCGCCGAACAGCAGCCGCCCCTTCGGCTTGATGAGCCGCGACTCCGCGATCAGCGGCCCGGGACCGGCGGCGCGGAGGAAGTTCACGCTCATCGAGACCGTCAGGCTCTCGTCGCGGCCTTCCGTCAGCGAGAGCAGCGCGGCCCAGAAGGCGACGTCGGCGAAGCCCATGATGGCGGGGCCCGAGACGATGCCGCCCGGCCGCAGCAGGCGGGGGGCGGCGGGCAGGAGGCAGAGGGCCCGGCCCGCCCCGGCCTCCAGCACCTCGATTCCCCACTCCCCGGCGAGTGGCACGGCGCGATGGGCGATCGCCTGGATCTCGGCGGGAGTGATCGGCACGGGTCGCTTCCTTCCTTGCGTGACGGCGCATCGTCCCCCGCGCTCCGGGTTGCGCCAAGCGCCGGCGCCACGCCATGCTTCGCGCATGGACGCTGCGCTGAGGGGAAAGGTGGCGATCGTGACGGGCGGCAGCCGCGGCATCGGGCGGGCCTGCGCCATCGCCTTCGCCGAAGCAGGGGCCGACGTCGCCATCTGCCACCTCGACGACGAGGCCGAGGCGCGGACGCTCGTCCAGGCGGTGACGGCGCGCGGGCGGCGCGGCTTCCAGATGGCGGCCGACATGGGCGACACCGGCGCCGTCCGCGCCTTCGCCGCCGCCGCCGAGGCCGCGCTCGGGCCCTGCGACGTCCTGCTGAACAACGCGGGCCTCAACCTCCGCGCGCCCTTCGAGGACATCACCGAGGAAGACTACGACCGCGTCGTGGACGTGCACCTCAAGGGCATGTTCTTCATGGCGCAGGCGGTCTATCGCGGCATGGTCGCGCGGGGCGGCGGGCGCATCATCAACGTCGCCTCGCAGCTCGGCCTGAAGGGCGCGCCCGGCATCGTCACCTATTGCGCGGCGAAGGCCGGGATCATCGGCTTCACCCGCGCGCTGGCGCACGAGGCCGGGCCCCGGGGCGTGCTGGTCAACGCCATCGCCCCAGGGCCGATCGAGACCGAGCTGACGCGCGCCCGCGGCGCCGCCTGGCGGGCCGAGATCGAGGCACGCCTGCCGCTGCGGCGGCTCGGCCAGGTGGAGGAGGTGGCGGCGACGGCGCTGCTGCTCGCCGGCCCGGGCGGGAGCTACTACTGCGGCGCGACGCTGTCGCCCAATGGCGGAGACATCATGCATTGACCGAGATCAGCGTCATGACCGCGGACGAGGTCGAGATGGCGCTCGCCTGGGCGGCGACCGAGGGCTGGAACCCCGGCCTCCGGGACGCCGCCTGCTTCCGCGCCGCGGATCCCGAGGGCTTCCTGATCGCCCGCCGGGAGGGGAAGCCGGTCGCGGTGATCTCCGCCGTGCGCAGCGGCGCGGCGCTCGGCTTCATCGGGCTCTACATCGCGGCGCCGGAGGCGCGCGGGCAGGGGCACGGCATGGCGATCTGGCGCGCCGCCATGGCGCATCTCGCCGGCCGCACCGTGGGGCTCGACGGCGTCGTCGCGCAGCAGGCGAACTACCGGAAATCGGGCTTCGAATTCGCCTGGAACAACGCGCGCTACCAGTCGAGCGAACCCTGCCCGCCGCCGGTCGAGCTGCCGCTCGGCACGCTGCTGAGCGCGGTGCACAACGTGCCCTTCGAGACGCTGCGCGCCTTCGACGCCGAATGCTACGGCGCCGACCGCCCGGCCTTCCTGCGGGCCTGGCTGGACTCGCCCGGGCATTGCGGCCTGGCGCTGGTGGATGCGGGCGAGCGGCTGCTCGGCTTCGGCGTCGTGCGTCCCTGCGGCGTCGGCTGCAAGGTCGGCCCGCTCTTCGCCGAAGGGCCGGAGGAAGCGGCCTGCATCCTCGCCGGGCTGGCACGCCGCGCGACGCCGGGCCCACTGATCCTCGACGTGCCCGAGGACCGGCCCGAGGCCGTGGCTCTCGCCCGTGCCTCCTGCATGGCCAAGGTCTTCGAGACGGCGCGGATGTATGCGGGCCCGCCGCCGCCGATGCGGCGGGACCGCGTGTTCGGCATCACGAGTTTCGAGCTGGGGTGACGCGCCGCGCCACCCCGCCCGGCCTCAAGCGAACAGGATCCCGAAGCTCGCCGGGTTGTCGTTCATAATGGCGTCCTTGGTGAAGGCCATGTGCTCCGCGCTCTCGGAGAAGCCGACGACGAGGTCCCGACGCGAGAGGCCGCCCTCCAGCGCCTGCACCCAGCTCGACAGCCCGCCCGGATCGGGCTCGCGCCGCAGCGCCGACTGATACATGAGCGTGACGAACTGCTGGTTGTCGAGGCTGCCGAAGCGGCCGAAGAACTCCGCGCTCTGCATGAAGCCCTGCGCGATGTCGTTCAGCGCGGTCCCGCCGGCGAGGAGGTCGCGCCAGCCGGACAGCCCGCCGAGATCCGGCGCCCGCTGCAGCGTGGTGTCGTAGAGGCGGGCGATGATGGCCGCCCGCTCGTCGAGGTCCCAGATGCCCGCCTGCACCGTGGGAAGGGTCCGCTGCACGTTCTCGGCGCTCTCGGAGAACTGCACGAGGAGATCCGCGCGCGTGATCGTGCCGGCGTTGAGCGCGTTGACCCAGCCCGAGAGGCCGCCCGAATCCGGCTCGCGGCCCAGGGCGAAGCGGTACATCTGAGTGACGAGCTGCTCGTTCGACAGGTTCGCGCCGAAGCGCTGCGCGAACTCCGCCGAGTTCAGGAACGCGTCCGCCAGATTGCCCAGCGCCTGCCCGCCCTGGAGCGCGGCGATCCAGCCGTTCAGGCCGCCCTGATCCGGCGCGCGGTCCAGCACCGCCTTGTAGAGGCGCGTCACCTGCGACGCCGGGTCCGCCGGGTCGAAGACGAGCCGCCCGTCGACGAAGGACACGATCTCGATCGAGGCGAGGGTCTCGGTCAGGCCGACCCCGGAGACGGTCCGCGTCCCGCTGTCCCCCCCGACCGAGGCGCCGCGCCGCCCGAAGGTGAGGACGGCCGTGTCGGTCCCCGCGGCGCCGTCGAGCAGGTCGTTGCCGCCGCGGCTCACCAGCAGGTCGTTGCCGGCGAAGCCGAAGATGCGGTCCGGCCCGCTCGAACCGGCGAGCACGTCGTCGCGGTCGGTGCCGTAGAAATTCGAGGTGCGCGCGTCGGAGAGCAGGATGCCGTAATCGCCCGGCACGTCGCTCATGATGTTGCCGCGGGTGAAGGCCTTGTGCTCGGCGCTCTCGCTGAAGCCCACGACGAGGTCGCGCCGGTCGAGCCCGTTGTTCAGCGCGTTCACCCAGCTCTCGAGGCCGGCGGCGTCCGGCTCGCGGCGCAGCGCGCTCTGGTACATCAGGGTGACGAACGGCGCGTTGCCGAGGCCGCCGAACTTCGCGATGAATTCGGGGCTGCCCATGAAGCCGCCCGCCAGGTCGCGGAGCGACATCCCGCTGTCGAGATTCGCGCGCCACGCGTCGAGCCCGGCGACGTCCGGCAGGCGCTGGAGCGTCGTGTCGTACATCCGCGCGACGGCGGCGGCGGTCTCGCTCAGGTCCCAGATGCCGGCCTGCACGAGGGGGAGGGTGCGCTGCACGTTCTCCGGGCTCTCGGAAAAGCCGGTGAGGAGCTGCGTCCGGGTGATGGTGCCGTCGTTGAGGCCGCTCACCCAGGCCTGGAAGCCGCCCGAATCGGGCTCGCGGCCCAGGGCGAAGCGGTACATCTGCGTGACGAGCTGCTCGTTGCTGATGTTGGCGCCGAAGCGGGCCGAGAACTCGGGCGCGGCCAGGAAGGCATCGGCCAGCGCGCCGAGCGGCTGCCCGGCCCCGAGGGCGGCGATCCAGTCGTTCAGGCCCTGCTGGTCGGGCTGGCGGTTCAGGATCGCCTGGTAGAGCCGGACGACCTGCGCCGCCGGGTCGAGCGGGTCGAAGACGAGGCGCCCGTCCACGAAGGCCGCGACCTCGATCGAGGCGATGGTGTCCACCTGCCCGCCGCCCGTCACGATCCGCGACCCGCCGGCCTCGGCCCCCACCGAGGTGTTGCGCCGGCCGTAATCGAACACGGTCCCGTCGCGCCCGATGCCGCCGTCGAGGACGTCGTTGCCGGCCCCGCCGACGAGGAGATCGTTGCCCGCCTGGCCGAACAGGCGGTCCGTGCCGCCCATGCCGAAGAGCCGGTCATCCGCGCTCGTGCCGAGCAGGCGGTCGGTCAGGGTGGTACCCACATAGGTCACGCCGCCCACGCCCTGGTTGAGCAGCAGCCACGCCGCGCCGGATTGCGAGCCGCCGGTCTGGGCGAAGGGGGCACCGATGGCGAGGTCGGGCCGGCCATCGCCGTTGATGTCCCCGGCCGACACCGAGCGGCCGCTCTGGTCGCTGACCGCGGCGCCGTCGATGCGGATGCCGACATTCGAGGGCAGCGTGCCGGCGAGGCCGAAGCTGCTCCACGGGCCGGGCCGCCCGAGGATGACGTAGGTCGCGCCCGCGTTGGTGCCGGCCTGCGGCGCGGTGGTCACCAGGTCGGCGAAGCCGTCGCCGTTGACGTCGCCGGCGGCGGACACGGCCCAGCCGCCATTGGCGGACGCGGCGGGGCCGGCGATGAAGATCGCGTCGCTGGCCGCCGCGTTGGGGAGGCTGAGGTTCGACCAGCCGCTCGCCTTGCCGAAGACGAGCCAGGTCACGCCCGCCCCGGTGCTGGAGCCCACGGCGGCGCTCGGCGCGCCGATCAGCAGGTCCATGAAGCCGTCGCCGTTCACGTCGCCGGCGGACGCGACCGACCGGCCGCTCTGGCTCTCCGCGGCGCCGTCGAAGCGCAGCGCCGTCGAGAGGTCGATGCTGGACCAGCCCCCGGTCTTGCCGAACACGACGTAGGTCGAGCCGGAATTGTTCCCGCCGGCCGCCGAGAAGGGCGCCCCGATCGCCAGGTCGGCGAGGCCGTCGCCGTTGAGGTCGCCGGCGGAGTTGACCGACCAGCCGGTGAAATCGGCGGTGCCAGAGCCGGTGATGCGGATCCCCGCCGAGGGGGCGAGGCCGGGAGTGAGGGCCGTGTTGGCCCAGGCGGTGTTCTTGCCGAAGATCAGCCAGGCTTCGCCGCCGCCCGAGCCGAACGGGGCGCCGACGATGAAGTCGGCGAAGCCGTCGCCGTTGACGTCGCCCGTGCCCGCGGCGCTCCAGCCCGACTGGGTGCCGGCCTGCCCGGTGAAGCGGACGCCGACGAGCGTCGAGAGGCCGCCGGCGAGGGTGAAGTTCGACCAGCCGGCCGCCTTGCCGAAGATCAGCCAGGTCGCGCCGGAATCGGTGCCGCCGCCATCCGCGAGGGGCGCGCCGATGAGGAAGTCGGCGAAGCCGTCGGCATTCACGTCGCCCGCGGCCGAGACCCAGTTGCCGGCGTTGTCGCCCGCGCCCTGGCCGTCGATGCGGATCGCCGTGCCGGACGCGATGGCGTTGTTGAGCGTGAGGTTGGTCCAGCCGCCCGCCTTGCCGAAGACCAGCCAGGAGGAGCCCGACTGGGCGCCCGCATTCGAGGAGGTCGGCGCGCCGACCAGCAGGTCTTCGTAGCCGTCCCCGTTCACGTCGCCCACGAAATCGACCGAGGCGCCGAGCCGGGCGACGGGCTGCCCGTCGAGTCGGAAGCCCTGGACAAGCGACAGGGCACCGAGAGCGGTCGGGTTGGCGAAGGCGGACATGGGCAGCAGTCTCCTTTTCGCCCGGAACGCATCTCGGCCGCAGCCGTTGCAGGCGGAAAGGATGATGCTGTTAAGCTAAAGTGCCGGATAAACTTCGCCGTGGCCGCTCCGGGCTGCTGGAATGGCGATCAACGCGGCGACTGCCGGGTCGGTTGAAGGCGCGACGTGTCGAAGCCTTCCTGCGTCGCGGTCGCGACCGCGCGGACGTAGTCGCCCGGCGCCATCTCGGGCGTCCGCGACAGGATCCAGAGATAGTCGCGCCGCGGCGCGCCGACGACGGCCCAGCGGTAATCGGGGTCGAGGCCGATCACCCAGTAGTCGCCGTAGAAGGGCCAGAAGAAGCTCACGCGCAGCCGCGTGTTCGGGCTTCCTGCCACGACATGGGCCGTGCCGTTCGCCACGCGCTCGGGCCGCCCTTCCGCGAGGCCGTTGCGGCAGGCGTTGCGGACGCCGACCTGCCCGTCGGGGCACAGCGCGTAGGTCGCCGTCACGTCCTCGCAGCGGAGGCCGGGACCGTCCTGGAAGCGGACCGGGAAGCGCGCCACCTCGTACCAGGTGCCGGCGTAGCGTTCGAGGTCCACGCGCTCGACCGTGCGCGGCGGGTTGTCAGGGACCGACGCGCAGCCGGCGAGCAGCAGGAGCGAGAGGAGACCGGCGCGGATCATGGGATGCACTCCTCGGGCAGGGTCAGGCAGTGGTCGAAGACGCCGCCCGCCGTCGTGATCCAGACGCGGTCGCGCTCCGCGGCGATGGCCGCGAGGGCCCGGCGCAGGGCCCGCAGCCGGTAGGGTTGGCCGACGAGGTAGGGGTGCAACGCGATGCCCATCACCTGCGGAACGCCGTCCGCGGCGATCTGGCGCAGCCGCTCCTCGAAATCCCCGAGGACGATGTCCGCGAATTGCTGCGCCCCGTCCTTCCGCCCGACGATTGAGGGGATGTCGTTCGCCTCCTGCGGGTAGGGAATGGCGAGGAGGCGCCCGCCTTTCGTCGCCATCCAGCAGGGCTGGTCGTCGTGGCACCAGTTCAGCGTGTAGCGATACCCGGCCTCGGCCAGGAGGTCGGGCGTCGCGCGGCTCTCGGCGATCCAGGGCGAGAGCCAGCCGCGCGGGGCGGTGCCCTCGGCGGCGCGCATCGCCCCGGTCGCTTCGGCGATCAGCGCGCGCTCGGCGGCTTCGTCCAGCACCGATTGCCGCTCGCTGTTGGTGCGGCCATGCCCCGCCATCTCGTCGCCGCGGGCGCGATGCGCTGCCACGAGATCCGGCGCGTGGTCGTACATCGCGCTGTTCAGCAGCACGGTGCAGGGCAGCGCCAGCTCGTCGAGCAGCTGGACGAGGCGGAAGCCGCCGACGCGGTTGCCGTATTCGCGCCAGGCGTAGTTCAGCACGTCGGGCTGCGGCCCGCCGGGGCAGAGCTCCGCGCCCAGCCCCTCGCCGAAATGGAAGCATTCGAGATTGACGCCAAGATAGACGGCGAGCTTCGCGCCGCCCGGCCACTCGTACCGCGCGCGGCGGGTCCAGGGGCGGTAGGGGAAGCGGCCATGGCCGATCAGCATGGGGGGCGAGTCCTCGGGCATTCCAACGGGGCGGGGGATGCCGTAGGGAAGAGGGGATGTCCAAGGCAAGGGCGAAGGAAGGCACGGCCGCGCGCGGCTGGCTCATTCGGGAGGCGCGCGCCCTGCGGGGCCGCGCCCTGCTGCCCATCGCGCTCGGCCTCGCGCAGACGGCCCTCGCCGTCGCCCAGGCCTTCCTCGTCGCGCGGCTGCTCGCGACCCTGCTGGGCTTCGCCGGTGGCGGCTGGGGCGATCTGGCGCTGGCCGCCGCCTTCGCCCTGATCTCCGCCTGGCTCGGCACGGCGCAGGACCGCGCGCAGGTCGCGGCGGGGGAGGCGGCGCGCGCCAAGCTCCGCCAGGCGGCCTTCGCCCGGCTGCTGCGCCCCGACGGGCGCCCGGTGGGCGAGAAGGCTTCGATTCTCGTTGACCGGATCGAGGCGCTGGACGGGTTCTTCGCCCGCTGGGTCCCGGCGGTCGCCCTCGCCATCCTCTCGCCCGCCCTCATCATCGGCGTCGCCGCCATGGCCGACTGGGTCAGCGCGCTGGTGCTGCTGGTCATGGGGTTGCTCGTGCCCGTGGCGATGGCGCTGACCGGCATCGGCGCCGCGCTGGAAAGCCGCCGCCAGATGGAGGTGCTGGGGCGCCTGTCCGGCCGCTTCGTGGACCGGCTGCGGGGCCTCTCCACCCTCGTCCAGTTCAACCGCGCGGGCGACGAGGCCCGGGCGCTGGGCGCGGCCGCCGAGGAGTTCCGCGCGCGCACCATGAAGGTGCTGCGCGTCGCCTTCATCTCGACGGCGGCACTCGAACTGCTGGCGGCCGGCGCGCTCGCCTACCTGGCCTGGCGCCACGGCACGCTGCTGGGCGCGGCCCATCCCAACCCGACGCTCGCCCTGTTCTGCATCCTGCTGGTGCCGGTCTTCTTCGCGCCGCTCCGCAGCTTCTCTCAGGCCTATCACGAGGCGCTCTCGGCGCGGGGGGCGGCGGCCGAACTCGCGCCCCTGCTGGCCGCGCCGGCCGATGAGGGCCTCCTGCTCGAGGAGGTGCCGCCGCGCGTCGCGGTGGCGCTCACCGAGGTGCGGCTGACCTACGACCCGTCCCGCCCGCCGGCGCTCGACGGCCTCACCTTCGCCGCGGCACCGGGGGAGACGGTGCTGCTGGTCGGACCCTCGGGGGCCGGAAAATCCTCGGTGCTGAAGCTGCTGATGGGCTTCGCGCGGCCCGACGCCGGGCGGCTGGCCATCAACGGGCAGGACGCGACGCGCCTGAAGCCGTCCGAGCTGCGGCGCCTGTCCTCCTATGTCGGGCAGCGCGCCCATCTGTTCGCCGGCACGATTTCGGAGAACATCGCCCTGGCGCGGGAGGGCGCGACGGCGGAGCAGGTGCGGCGCGCCGCCGAGGCCGCGCGCGTCACCGCCTTCACCGACGCGCTGCCCGATGGGCTCGAGACGCGGGTGGGCGAGGGAGGCTACGGCCTCTCCGGCGGGCAGGCGCAGCGCGTCGCGCTGGCGCGCGCCTTCCTGCGCGACGCGCCGCTCGTCCTGCTGGACGAGCCGACCGCCTCGCTCGACCCGGGCACCGAGGCCGAGGTGACGGACGCCATCGCCCGTCTCTGCACCGGACGGACGGCCATCATCGCGACCCATTCCAAGGCGCTGCGCGGCCTGCCGGGCGGGCGCGTGGTCGAGATCGCGGGCGGCCGCGCCGTCGCCATGCGCGCCGTGGGGAACTGAGCGCGATGTGGGCCGATCTCCGCCGCGTGCTGGCCCTCTGGAAGCCGCGCAACGCCGCGCTGCTGGGCGGCGTGGTCGTCGCCATGCTCTCGGCCCTGTCGGGCGTGGCGCTGATGGCGCTGGCCGGCAAGGGGGTGTCCGCGGGCGTGGCCGCGGGCTCGGCCGGGCTCGTCGGCGTCGCCGCCATCCTCTGGCTCCGGCCCCTCGTCGTCATCCGTCCCTTCATGCGCTGGTGGGAGCGCATGGCGAGCCACGCCGCCGCCTTCCGCGCCCTGGCCGACACCCGGGTCTGGTTCTTCGGCCGCCTCGCCGAACGCATGCCGGGCGGCATCGGCCGGGCCGGGTCGGGCGATCTGCTCGGCCGGATCGTGGGCGACGTGGACAGCCTCGACCGGCTCTATCTCGGGGCCATCATCCCGGCCGCGGCGGCGCTGGCCGTCGTGCTGGCGGTCGCGCTGCTGCTGGGGGCGGAGCCGGCGCTGCTCGCCCTCGTCGCCCTGCCGCTGGCCCTGGCCCTCCTCCTGCCGCTCGCCCTCGCCCCCGCCGCC